>NZ_JBJQKY010000018.1:0-93461 GCF_046486595.1 Escherichia sp. WS3063 | reverse complement strand
AAGAATTAAACTTCGTAATGAATTACGTGTTCACTCTTGAGACTTGGTATTCATTTTTCGTCTTGCGACGTTAAGAATCCGTATCTTCGAGTGCCCACACAGATTGTCTGACAAATTGTTAAAGAGCAGTTGCGACGCAGCTTTCAGCTCACTGTCGCGAGGTGGCGTATATTACGCTTTCCTCTTTCAGAGTCAACCCTGAATTTCAGGATTTTTCTCTTCAACCGAACTGGCTGTTTGTGTGAAGTGATTCACATCCGCCGTGTCGATGGAGGCGCATTATAGGGAGTCGGTTCAGGAAGACAAGCGAAAAAATGCATTTTTGTTTCAACCGCTCACCTTTTAATCATCACGCCGGTTTTTGCTGCTTTTTTATCGCTTGTGGCAGGTCTGCCAGGCTATTTAACACCCAATCCGCTGCATTTTCTGCTTCCGGAGTAATAGGTTTACCTGTGCGCACCAGTACTTTTGTTCCCACGTTCGCCGCAGCCGCTGCTTGCATATCTTCTAATTTATCGCCCACCATATAAGAAGCGGCCATATCAATATGTAAATAATCACGTGCTGACAAAAGCATCCCCGGATGTGGTTTGCGGCAATCGCAGACCTGGCGAAACTCTTCAACACTACCCTGCGGATGATGCGGGCAATAATAGATGCCATCCAGATCGACATCGCGGTCCGCCAGCGACCAGTCCATCCACTCGGTCAGCGTTTCAAACTGTGCTTCAGTAAATTTACCGCGAGCAATGCCAGACTGGTTGGTTACTACCACCAGCGCAAAGCCCATTTTTTTTAGCTCGCGCATGGCGTCAATAACACCGTCGATAAATTCAAAGTTGTCGATCTCATGGACATAGCCGTGATCGACATTAATGGTGCCATCACGGTCAAGAAAAATTGCGGGTACGCTCTTCGCCACCTTTTATAGCTCCTTAATAAGGCATGTGGCACTAGTATCGCATGTTTCGACCTGCAAGAAAGTGCTCTTCGCATAAACCTGATTGATTTAGACGTCTGGATGCCTTAACATCCATTTCATTGACGGCGTTGCCCGTTTCAGGCATTCGAAATGCCACGACTAACTTAATGACGATAATAAATAATCAATGATAAAACTTTCGAATATCACCAAAGTGTTCCACCAGGGCACCCGCACCATCCAGGCGTTAAACAACGTCAGCCTGCATGTGCCAGCTGGACAAATTTATGGCGTTATCGGTGCCTCAGGCGCGGGTAAGAGTACACTTATACGTTGTGTAAACCTGCTGGAGCGCCCAACCGAGGGTAGCGTGCTGGTTGATGGCCAGGAGCTGACCACGCTGTCAGAATCTGAGTTGACTAAAGCTCGCCGCCAGATTGGTATGATTTTCCAGCATTTTAACCTGCTCTCTTCGCGTACTGTTTTTGGCAACGTGGCTCTGCCGCTGGAGCTGGACAACACGCCGAAAGACGAAATCAAACGTCGCGTGACGGAATTGCTGTCATTGGTTGGTCTTGGTGATAAGCATGATAGCTATCCGTCGAACCTTTCTGGTGGGCAGAAACAGCGTGTGGCGATTGCCCGTGCGTTAGCCAGCAATCCTAAAGTATTGCTGTGTGATGAAGCCACCAGCGCGCTGGACCCGGCAACGACACGTTCTATTCTCGAACTGCTGAAAGACATCAACCGCCGTCTGGGTTTGACGATTCTGTTGATCACTCACGAAATGGACGTTGTGAAGCGCATTTGTGATTGCGTGGCGGTGATCAGCAATGGCGAACTGATCGAGCAGGACACGGTAAGTGAAGTGTTCTCGCATCCGAAAACGCCGCTGGCGCAGAAGTTTATTCAGTCGACCCTGCATCTGGATATCCCGGAAGATTACCAGGAACGTCTGCAAGCGGAGCCATTCGCTGACTGCGTGCCGATGCTGCGTCTGGAGTTTACCGGTCAATCGGTCGATGCCCCACTGCTTTCTGAAACCGCGCGTCGTTTCAACGTCAACAACAACATTATTAGCGCGCAGATGGATTACGCCGGTGGCGTTAAGTTCGGCATCATGCTGACTGAAATGCACGGCACACAACAAGATACGCAAGCCGCCATTGCCTGGCTGCAGGAACACCATGTAAAAGTAGAGGTACTGGGTTATGTCTGAGCCGATGATGTGGCTGCTGGTTCGTGGCGTATGGGAAACGCTGGCAATGACCTTCGTATCCGGATTTTTTGGGTTTGTGATTGGTCTGCCGGTTGGCGTCCTGCTTTATGTCACGCGTCCGGGGCAAATTATTGCTAACGCGAAGCTGTATCGTACCGTTTCTGCGATTGTGAACATTTTCCGTTCCATCCCGTTCATTATCTTGCTGGTATGGATGATTCCGTTTACCCGCGTTATTGTCGGTACATCGATTGGTTTGCAGGCAGCGATTGTTCCGTTAACCGTTGGTGCAGCACCGTTTATTGCCCGTATGGTCGAGAACGCTCTGCTGGAGATCCCAACCGGGTTAATTGAAGCCTCCCGCGCAATGGGTGCCACGCCAATGCAGATCGTTCGTAAAGTGCTGTTACCGGAAGCGTTGCCGGGTCTGGTGAATGCGGCAACTATCACCCTGATTACCCTGGTCGGTTATTCCGCGATGGGTGGTGCAGTCGGTGCCGGTGGTTTAGGTCAGATTGGCTATCAGTATGGCTACATCGGCTATAACGCGACGGTGATGAATACGGTACTGGTATTGCTGGTCATTCTGGTTTATTTAATTCAGTTCGCAGGCGACCGCATCGTCCGGGCTGTCACTCGCAAGTAACGTTCAACACAACATAAATAATTGAAGAAGGAATAAGGTATGGCGTTCAAATTCAAAACCTTTGCGGCAGTGGGAGCCCTGATTGGATCACTGGCACTGGTAGGCTGCGGTCAGGATGAAAAAGATCCAAACCACATTAAAGTCGGCGTGATTGTTGGTGCCGAACAGCAGGTTGCAGAAGTCGCGCAGAAAGTTGCGAAAGACAAATATGGCCTGGACGTTGAGCTGGTCACCTTCAACGACTATGTTCTGCCAAACGAAGCATTGAGCAAAGGCGATATCGACGCCAACGCCTTCCAGCATAAACCGTACCTTGATCAGCAACTGAAAGATCGTGGCTACAAACTGGTCGCAGTAGGCAACACTTTTGTTTATCCGATTGCAGGTTACTCCAAGAAAATCAAATCACTGGATGAACTGCAGGATGGTTCGCAGGTTGCCGTGCCAAACGACCCAACTAACCTTGGTCGTTCACTGCTGCTGCTGCAAAAAGTGGGCTTGATCAAACTGAAAGATGGCGTTGGCCTGCTGCCGACCGTTCTTGATGTTGTTGAGAACCCAAAAAATCTGAAAATTGTTGAACTGGAAGCACCGCAGCTGCCGCGCTCTCTGGACGACGCGCAAATCGCTCTGGCAGTTATCAATACCACCTATGCCAGCCAGATTGGCCTGACTCCAGCGAAAGACGGTATCTTTGTCGAAGATAAAGAGTCCCCGTACGTAAACCTAATCGTAACGCGTGAAGACAACAAAGACGCCGAAAACGTGAAGAAATTCGTCCAGGCTTATCAGTCTGACGAAGTTTACGAAGCAGCAAACAAAGTGTTTAACGGCGGCGCTGTTAAAGGCTGGTAATATTTAGGCTGTTTCCACAATTTGTAATATCATTCAGGACGGGCGCTTGCCCGTCTTGTCATTTTTACAAGCGCCTGATTCAATATTGACGTTTTGATCATACATTGAGGAAATACTATGCGTGCTTTACCGATCTGTTTAGTAGCACTCATGCTAAGCGGCTGTTCCATGTTAAGCAGATCCCCTGTCGAACCCGTTCAAAGCACTGCACCCCAGCCGAAAGCGGAGCCTGCAAAACCGAAAGCGCCGCGCGCCACGCCGGTCCGAATTTATACCAATGCAGAAGAATTAGTCGGCAAACCGTTCCGCGATCTCGGTGAAGTCAGTGGCGACTCTTGCCAGGCCTCTAATCAGGACTCTCCGCCGAGCATTCCAACCGCACGTAAGCGGATGCAAATCAACGCCTCGAAAATGAAAGCCAATGCGGTATTACTGCATAGCTGCGAAGTCACCAGCGGTACGCCAGGCTGCTATCGTCAGGCTGTATGTATCGGTTCTGCGCTTAACATCACGGCGAAATGAGCAGTTTCCAGTTCGAGCAAATAGGCGTTATTCGCTCGCCCTATAAAGAAAAATTCGCCGTTCCGCGCCAGCCAGGTCTGGTAAAAAGCGCCAACGGCGAACTGCATCTCATTGCTCCCTACAACCAGGCCGACGCCGTTCGCGGCCTGGAAGCGTTCAGCCATTTATGGATCCTTTTCGTCTTTCATCAAACGATGGAAGGCGGCTGGCGTCCAACTGTGCGTCCGCCTCGTCTTGGCGGTAATACCAGAATGGGTGTTTTCGCTACGCGCTCCACTTTCCGCCCTAACCCGATTGGTATGTCGCTGGTAGAGCTGAAAGAGGTTGTTTGCCATAAAGATAGCGTGATTCTGAAGCTCGGCAGTCTGGATCTCGTCGATGGTACGCCGGTAGTGGATATCAAACCGTATCTCCCCTTTGCTGAATCGCTTCCCGATGCCAGTGCCAGCTATGCGCAAAGTGCGCCAGCGGCAGAAATGGCGGTGAGTTTTACCGCAGAGGTCGAAAAGCAGCTTTTGACGCTGGAGAAGCGTTATCCGCAGTTAACGCTGTTTATCCGCGAAGTACTGGCGCAGGACCCGCGCCCGGCCTATCGTAAAGGTGAGGAAACGGGCAAAACCTATGCCGTCTGGCTGCATGATTTTAACGTTCGCTGGCGCGTCACCGACGCAGGTTTTGAAGTCTTTGCGCTGGAACCGCGTTAAATTCACGCCCTTCTCTTTTGACATTTCTTTTGCACTGGTAAACTAAATCACTTTTTTTGTCCCAGGCTCGCCTTGAGCCTGTTCTACCTTCCAACTGGAACCGTAACAACATGCGTACTAGCCAATACCTGCTCTCCACTCTCAAGGAGACACCTGCCGACGCCGAGGTGATCAGCCATCAGCTGATGCTGCGCGCCGGGATGATCCGCAAGCTGGCCTCCGGGTTATATACCTGGCTGCCGACCGGCGTGCGCGTTCTGAAAAAAGTCGAAAACATCGTGCGTGAAGAGATGAACAACGCCGGTGCGATCGAGGTGTTAATGCCGGTGGTTCAGCCATCTGAACTGTGGCAAGAGAGTGGTCGTTGGGAACAGTATGGCCCGGAATTGCTGCGTATTGCTGACCGTGGTGACCGTCCGTTCGTACTTGGCCCAACTCATGAAGAAGTGATTACCGACCTGATTCGTAACGAGCTGAGCTCTTACAAACAGCTGCCGCTGAACTTCTATCAGATCCAGACCAAGTTCCGCGACGAAGTGCGTCCGCGTTTCGGCGTCATGCGTTCCCGCGAATTCCTGATGAAAGATGCTTACTCTTTCCATACTTCTCAGGAATCCTTACAGGAAACCTACGATGCAATGTATGCGGCCTACAGCAAAATCTTCAGCCGCATGGGGCTGGATTTCCGCGCCGTACAGGCCGACACCGGTTCTATCGGCGGTAGCGCCTCTCACGAATTCCAGGTGCTGGCGCAGAGCGGTGAAGACGATGTGGTCTTCTCCGACACCTCTGACTATGCAGCGAACATTGAGCTGGCAGAAGCTATCGCGCCGAAAGAACCGCGCGCTGCTGCTACCCAGGAAATGACGCTGGTTGATACGCCGAACGCGAAAACCATCGCGGAACTGGTTGAACAGTTCAATCTGCCGATTGAGAAAACGGTTAAGACTCTGCTGGTTAAAGCCGTTGAAGGCAGTAGCTTCCCGCTGGTTGCGTTGCTGGTGCGCGGTGACCACGAGCTGAACGAAGTTAAAGCAGAAAAACTGCCGCAGGTTGCCAGCCCGCTGACTTTTGCGACCGAAGAAGAAATTCGTGCCGTGGTTAAAGCCGGTCCGGGTTCACTGGGTCCGGTAAACATGCCGATTCCGGTGGTGATTGACCGTACCGTTGCGGCGATGAGTGATTTCGCTGCTGGTGCTAACATCGATGGTAAACACTACTTCGGTATCAACTGGGATCGCGATGTCGCTACCCCGGAAATTGCTGATATCCGTAACGTGGTGGCTGGCGATCCAAGCCCGGATGGTCAGGGTACGCTGCTGATCAAACGTGGTATCGAAGTCGGTCACATCTTCCAGCTGGGTACCAAGTACTCCGAAGCACTGAAAGCCTCCGTACAGGGTGAAGATGGCCGTAACCAAATCCTGACGATGGGTTGCTACGGTATCGGTGTAACGCGTGTGGTAGCAGCGGCGATTGAGCAGAACTACGACGAACGCGGCATCGTATGGCCTGACGCTATCGCGCCGTTCCAGGTGGCGATTCTGCCAATGAACATGCACAAATCCTTCCGCGTACAGGAACTTGCTGAGAAACTGTACAGCGAACTGCGCGCACAAGGTATCGAAGTGCTGCTGGATGACCGCAAAGAGCGTCCGGGCGTGATGTTTGCTGATATGGAACTGATCGGTATTCCGCACACTATCGTGCTGGGCGACCGTAACCTCGACAACGACGATATCGAATATAAATATCGTCGTAACGGCGAGAAACAGTTAATTAAGACTGGTGACATCGTCGATTATCTGGTGAAACAGATTAAAGGCTGATGCCAGAAAGGGTCCTGAATTTCGGGGCCCTTTTTTACATGGATTGTATAAAATGGATAAACCAAAGGCGTACTGCCGCCTGCTTCTCCCCTGCTTTCTTTTACTTTCGGCCTGTACCGTTGATATCAGCCAGCCAGACTCATCAGCCACAGCGGTAAATGCCGAGGCGAAAACATGGGCTGTTAAATTCCAGCATCAAAGCTCTTTCACCGAACAATCAATAAAAGAAATAACAGAACCAGATCTCAAACCCGGCGATTTGCTTTTCTCCTCAAGCCTTGGGGTAACCTCATTTGGTATCCGCGTATTCAGCACTTCCTCTGTGAGTCACGTTGCAATCTATTTGGGAGATAATAACGTTGCCGAAGCGACAGGCGCTGGCGTCCAGATTGTTTCACTTAAAAAAGCCATGAAGCATAGTGATAAGCTTTTCGTCTTACGAGTCCCGGACCTTACCCCGCAACAAGCCACAGAAATCACCGCGTTCGCCAATAAAATCAAAGATAGCGGTTATAACTATCGCGGCATTGTCGAATTTATTCCATTTATGGTGACTCGCCAGATGTGCTCACTGAATCCGTTCTCCGAGGATTTTCGCCAACAGTGCGTCAGCGGCCTGGCGAAAGCGCAGTTAAGTAACGTTGGCGAAGGAGACAAAAAGTCGTGGTTTTGTTCGGAATTTGTCACTGATGCATTTGCCAAATCCGGGCATCCGCTTACGCTGGCGCAATCGGGCTGGATTAGCCCTGCCGATCTGATGCATATGCGTAGTGGTGATGTCTCTGCATTTAAACCAGAAACGCAGTTACAGTATATTGGGCACCTGAAGCCAGGGATTTATATTAAAGCAAGTCGCTTTGTTGGACTGACTCAGTGATAAAAGCCAGCCTCGTGCGCAAAATGCCGGATGCGGCGTGAACGCCTTATTCGGCCTACAAAATCGTGCTAATTCAAAATATTGCATTGTATGCTTTAGGCCTGATAAGCGCAGCGCATGAGGCAATATTTCATTTGTTTCTGTCTCAAGACGGGTTACAGCCCCAAACTACTGCAATCATGGTTCGGGTAAAATTTACCCGCCGTATCGGGCGCTAATACTTTAGTCGGCGCACCGGTATCGGGATTAGCCTCCAGCGTAAAGTGACCTTCAACTGACAGTAACACTGGTTTTTCACTGTTACCCCGCGCAGCCAGGTAGCCACGCTCCAGCTCTGCGTTATTCGCCACAATAAAACGTTTTCCGGTCGCGCAATCAGTAAAGGTCGCCGCATCAGCCATATAGAAATACATGCCACGCAGGGTCATCGGCGTCATTGGCATGCTCGATTTTGCCGGTTCCAGCGTGTAGTTGAACTGCGATTCAATGGGATTACCTTCACGATCGAGCATCTCCAGTGCATCCCCTTTCGCTCGATAATATGACTTTTCACCTTTGCTGTCGGTTAATACCAGCTTGTCGGCAGTTCGCGCCCATGTACCGTAGGAGGCAAAGGATGAAGGCTCTTCACGAGCGCCAAGATAGCGCTCGCTCATCACCCAGGTTCCATCTTTTTCGAGGAACAGAGAGGTTTCGATCCCTTCGCAATCGGCACACGGCAGCACGCCGCGCCAACTTTGCGGCATCGGTTTCAGTTCGGCAGCCTGCGCCGGAGAAAGCGTGTCGACTTCGGCCCGATTGTTACATCCCATCAGAGTAAAGAGGCTGATTACAGCCATCGCTGTCACTATCGCTTTTCTCACCATCCATTCCTTCTTTTTACTCCCGACCGCTGCGCACTTTGCCGCGCATCGCCTTCACGCTTGATTTTTGTGCCTTCGATGCCAGCCTGCGCTCTTTTGATGCGCGGGTGGGCCGCGTGGGTCGTCGGGCTTTTTGTTCTGTTGTTAATTCTTTAATCACTGCCACCAACCGGGCCAGCGCCGCTTCGCGGTTGAGCTCCTGACTACGGTATTCCTGCGCCTTAATGACAATCACGCCATCGCTGCTGATTAAATGATGGCTGGCGGCGAGCAGGCGCTCTTTGTAATACTCTGGCAGGCTGGACGCCCGAATGTCAAAACGCAGATGAATGGCCGTTGAGGTCTTATTAACATGCTGCCCGCCCGCGCCCTGCGCACGAATGGCGGTGATCTCAAGCTCACCATCGGGGATAGCAACATGTCGGGAAATCACAATCATGAAGGTTGTTGCCAGGCGGTTAAGTTCACTTCCAGATTATTCTTATCATCCGATAACCAGATCACGCCATCCTGAATCGTTGCCTGCAGCGTCATGGTACGATCGGCAAAGGCGCTCACTTTCGCCAGCTGCTCGTCGTCCAGATACCAGACGGAAAGATTGGCAAACTGCGCACATTTGCTCTGATTTTGCTGCCACCAGATTTGCGCCGCCCGACTATTATAGGCAAACAGCGCCACTTCTGCGGCCTGAGTGCAGGCTTTCTTAATCCGTCGCTCATCCGGCAGCCCCAGTTCAATCCATAAATCAATGCCCAGGTGATCGTTACGCAGCCACGCTTCCGGCTCATCATCGGCACACAAACCTCGGGTAAATTGCAGACGTTCATCAGCATATTTCAGCCACGCCAGCAGGCGCAGCATCATGCGCTCCTGGGTTTCTGAAGGATGGCGCGCCAGCGTCAGAGAGGCATCGAGAAACTGGTTGCGGTCGAGATTGGCCACATTAACCGTCGCTTTATAAATCGTCGCTTTAAGCGCCATAAGAAAACTCCTTTCGAATCAGGAGGCCATTGTAACGGAATACGTGCAGTTGCGGCGCTGATATTGCAGAAATGAGTGTGGTATAGTCACCTTGCGAAACAGAGTTTATCTTCGTAGGCTTAGACTTGCATCCACGGTTAAGTCAGAGTGCTGACAGGAGGGCATGTGGAAAAATATTGTGAGTTAATACGCAAGCGGTACGCGGAAATCGCCAGCGGAGACTTAGGATACGTTCCGGACGCGCTGGGCTGCGTTTTGAAAGTGCTGAATGAAATGGCTGCCGACGACGCCCTTTCTGAGGCTGTCAGGGAAAAAGCAGCATACGCTGCGGCAAACTTACTGGTGAGCGATTATGTCAATGAATGATACGTATCAACCAATCAATTGTGATGATTACGATAATCTTGAGCTCGCCTGCCAGCATCATTTAATGCTGACGCTGGAGCTGAAAGATGGCGAAAAATTGCAGGCGAAGGCCAGCGATTTAGTCTCCCGCAAAAATGTGGAATATCTGGTCGTCGAAGCCGCTGGTGCAACCCGCGAGCTGCGTCTGGATAAAATTACCAGCTTTAGCCACCCGGAAATCGGTACGGTGGTGGTGAGCGAGTCCTGATTGACTTTCGCCGGATGCGACGTTTGATGCGTCTTATCCGGCTTTCACTTGACTAAGCGTTTTCTGCCAGACAAAACTTATGCCATTCTCACCTTCAGCCACACCTTCTTGCGTCACAAATACCCCTGCCGCCGCAATCAGCGTTTCGCCATAAAACAGCAGTGGCGTGGTGTCACGTAGCCACGGCGGAACGCCTAACTCTTGCCAGATTTTCTTTAACTTACGCCCACCATTGCGCCCGACAATATGCAGCAATCCAGGCGCTTTGAAACGCACGCTGACCGCTTCGTCTGCACGCGGAGGGCGAATATCGCCTCCCGCAGTAAGCTGTACACTTCCCAGCGCCGCCGGTAATTCCAGCGGTTGTAACCACGTCTGCCACGGCACAATGGTTTCGCTTTGCCCAGTGACGGATTTAATCCACCACAGTTGCGATTGATAGCGGCGGATTTCAAACGCCCCCAAACGTAAACAGGGGGAAGCATCTTCTCGCGCCAGCGCCACTTCCTGCCAGAGCCTCACCAACGCGTCGCGGGAAGGCATCGGTGCATTCTGCCCTGCCAGCCAGCGGCGGATAATCGCCGCGCGACGGGCATCACTCATCGCCAGCATTGGCGCAATCTGCAGCGTCCCCTGCGGCGTTTGACAGTGTGCTAAATCATCTGCCAGCAGTTCATCCAGCAGGCTCTCTTGCTCAGCACAAAGTGCAGCGCTGCGGGCCGTTGCTTCGGCAAAATGCGGCCAACGCTGCTGCAATAACGGCACTACGCGCAGGCGCAGAAAGTTACGATCGTATGAGTCATCCTGATTACTTTCGTCTTCAATCCAGCGTAAACCATGCGCTAACGCCCACTGCTCCAGTTCCCCCCGCGTGCGGGCAAGCAACGGGCGGATAAGCCGTGTTCCGGCAAACTCCGAAACTTCCGCCATAGCCGAAAGCCCGGCAGGGCCGCTACCGCGTTTTAGCGCCAGCAGAAAGGTTTCACATTGATCGTCAAGATGTTGCGCTGTAACCAGCACTTCGCCGGGTAACAAGGTGCGGGCAAATGCCTGATAACGCGCCTGCCGAGCCTGAGCCTCAATACCTAGCCCCTCTTGCGCAAGCTGCACACGTTCGACCACCAGCGGCACCTGCCACTGTTGGCAGATGTTTTCACAATGTTTCACCCATGCATCAGCATTGGCGCTTAAACCGTGATGCACATGGATAGCGCGCAGAGTGACGCCCGGATTTTCCGTCCGCCACTGCACCAGTTGATGCAGTAAGACAGTAGAATCAAGGCCGCCGCTAAAGGCCACCAGAATCTGGCGTGAGGAGAGAAGTTGTCTATTGAGCGTGAGTGTCATGATGGTGCGATTTTACAGTAGCAATGCCGGGCACGTTACCGGGCAAATGCGGCGATGACAAGCCTTACTGCTCATACAGTTCCAACGGCAGCCCGTCCGGATCGTTAAAGAACGTGAAGCGTTTTTGCGTGTAGGGATCGACACGGATGGCTTCACACTTCACGTTATGGCTTTCAAGGTGCGCCACTGCCGCATCGATATCATCAACGCTAAAAGCCAGATGACGCAGGCCGCAAGCTTCCGGTCGGCTGGGGCGCTCCGGCGGGAACGGAAATGAGAAAAGCTCAATCACATATTGCCCATTAAGCGCCAAATCCCCTTTCCACGAGTCGCGCGCTTCGCGATAGACTTCGCTTTGCAGCGTGAAACCAAGAATATCGCAGTAGAAAGCTTTGCTCACCGCATAATCCGTCGCAATAATCGCAATATGGTGAACCTGTTTTAAACCCAGCATAACGTCTCCTTTATTTGTTAACAGCACGTTACTCGCCTGGAAGCCGCTCTGGCAAGTTATCCAGCCATTTTTAGGACTCGTACGCGGTAAACGCCGTCTTCGTCCTGTTTCGCGCCATGAATATCCGTTTCAAAACCGGGGTAATGTTGCCCCACTGAACAAAGCATTAGCAGAAAATCGAGTACTGTGCGGCTCTCTTTGGTCAGCATTTCTCCAGGCATCAACAGCGGTACGCCCGGTGGATAAGGCAGGATCATATTTGCCGATACTCTACCGACCAGTTGTTCCAGCGCAATGGTTTCTACTTCACCTTTAATCTGTCTCTGCCATGCCTGATGTGGCGTCATGATCATTTCCGGCAAAGTATCGAATGCCCGCAACATCAAACCGGAAAGATCGTGTTTACGAATCAGCTTATGGATCCCTTGCGCCAGATCCTGAATACGCATATTGCGGTAGAAATCGGGATCTTCAGCATAGAGATCGGGTAGCATATTTTTGATCCGCAGGTTGAGATCGTAAGAGCGCTTAAATTCCGTCAACCCACGCAATAATCCCATTGCCTTGGTTTTATCGATGCCAATACTAAAAAGAAACAGCAGGTTATACGGGCCGGTTTTCTCTACTACGATCCCACGTTCGTCGAGGAATTTTGCCACCAGCGCCGCCGGGATCCCCTCCTCGCTCATATTGCCCTGCTCGTCCATCCCCGGTGTCAAAATAGTGACTTTAACCGGATCGAGAAACATATGATCGGCATCCGCATCGTTAAAGCCGTGCCACCGTTCGCCTGGCGCGACGGGCCAGCATTCGGCTTCATCCACCTGCGGCGGTTGCCAGATATCAAAAAACCAGCCGTCAGACTCTTCCCGCAGCCGCTGGACCTCTTTGCGAAAATGCAGAGCTCGTTCTACTGAACGGTTAATCAGCCGTTTGCCAGGATTACCACGCAGCATCGCCGCCGCCGTCTCAACCGAAGCAACAATGGGATAACTGGGCGAGGTGGTGGTATGCATCATAAAGGCTTCGTTGAACGCCTCCTCGTCATACTCGCCTTTAATGTGGATCAGCGAAGCCTGCGATAACGCCGCCAGCATTTTGTGGGTAGATTGCGTTTCGAAGATCACTTTTCCCGCAACACGCTCGCCGCTCATACCACTTTTACCCTGGTAGATCGGATGAAAATGGGTGTACGGCACCCAGGCAGAATCGAAGTGAATCGACGGGACATCCAGCGTCTGTTTGATCCAGTCGGTGTTGTAGAGCAAGCCATCATAGGTGGAGTTGGTAATCACCGCATGAACCGGCCATTGTGCTTGCGTGGTAGCAGCGACTTTCTCTTCGATGCTGTCGCGAGTAAATTCACGGCGCGGGATCCCACCAAGAATCCCCAACGCATTACGCGTCGGTTTCAGCCAAACTGGCACTACATCGTTCATCATCAACAGATGCGCCAGCGATTTATGACAATTGCGGTCGATCAACAGCGTACTGCCGGATGGCGCGGCGTACATACCCACAATTTTGTTCGACGTCGATGTTCCGTTGGTAACGATATAACTCTGTTCCGCGCCAAACGTCCGCGCGATGTACTCTTCCGCTTCCAGGTGTGGCCCGGTGTGGTCGAGCAACGAACCAAGCTCGGTGACCGAAATAGAGACATCAGCCTTAAGAGTATTCCCGCCGAAAAAATCATAAAACAGACAGCCAACCGGGCTTTTTTGATATGCGGTGCCGCCCATATGACCCGGCGTACAAAAGGTGTACTTCCGCTCTTTGACGTAGGTAAACAAGGCTTTCGTGAACGGCGGTGTAATGTTATCAAGATATTCGTCGGTGTACTGACGCATACGAATGGCGATATCTTCCGCCTGCCCTAGCGCATATTCAAAAAACCAGAGCGCCATCCGCATATCCTGCACGCTGACATCCATCGTCGAGTGGGTGTTGATGAAGGCATAAAGCGGGAGATATTCATTAAGCTGATTGATATCGCTACATAAATCGAGACTGTACTCATCCCAGTCAAAAATCACGCCGCAAATTCGAGGGTTATGTTCGATAAATTTCAGCAAATCAACGCTGTTTTGTGGCCAGATAATCTGAAAGCCTTGCGCCACCAGCGCCGACTCCAGTTCTTTGATGGGCTCATCTTTATAAAAGACGCCATGCGGTCCCATAATGGCAATGATGTTCATGTGTTCCTCCTGGAAAATCCTTCCTTAATCATAGCCTGCTCAAACCATGGCGATAAAAAAGGGCCACCGAAGTGACCCTTTTTCAGAACTTTTGCGAATTACGCGTAACCGTAGCTCATCAGGCGCTGATAACGACGATTTTTTAAATCTTCAGTGCTTAACACGTCGAGATCGGCCAGATCCGCCAGCAGTTGCGCTTTCAACGATGCCGCCATCGCTTCCGGGTTACGGTGAGCGCCGCCCAGCGGTTCCGGGATGATGGAGTCGATCAGTTTCAGTTCTTTCAGGCGCGGAGCGATGATACCCATCGCTTCAGCCGCCAGCGGCGCTTTGTCGGCGCTCTTCCACAGAATGGACGCACAACCTTCCGGCGAGATAACGGAATAGGTGCTGTATTGCAGCATATTCACTTTATCGCCCACGCCAATCGCCAGCGCACCGCCAGAACCACCTTCACCGATAACCGTACAAACTACCGGTACGCCGAGGCGAGACATTTCACGCAGGTTGCGTGCAATGGCTTCAGACTGACCACGCTCTTCTGCACCCACGCCAGGATAAGCCCCCGGGGTGTCGATAAAGGTGATGATAGGCATCTTAAAGCGTTCAGCCATTTGCATCAGACGCAGTGCTTTACGGTAACCTTCTGGCGCTGGCATACCAAAGTTACGGCGAATTTTTTCTTTGGTTTCACGACCTTTTTGATGACCAATGATCATCACCGGACGACCATCGAGACGGGCGATACCACCGACGATAGCTTTATCGTCTGCATACGCGCGGTCGCCAGCCAGTTCGTCAAATTCATCAAATGCCAGGCGAACGTAATCCAGGGTATAAGGACGCTGTGGATGGCGTGCCAGTTGCGCAATCTGCCATGCACCGAGATCGGCGAAGATTTTACGCGTCAGTTCTACGCTTTTTTCACGCAGACGATGCACTTCTTCATCGATGTTAATATCCAGTTTCTCATCCTGGCGGCTAACCGCAGTCAGAGAATCGATTTTCGCTTCCAGCTCTGCAATCGGCTGTTCAAAATCAAGGAAATTCAGACTCATAGTATTCCTGTATTAGTCAAACTCCAGTTCCACCTGCTCCGAACCAATGAGGCCACGGAGATCGTTTAATAAACGATCGCTCGGAGAGACACGCCACGTCGCGCCAAAACGCAACCGCGCGCGTGCATCCGCCCTCTGATAGTAGAGATGTACTGGAATTGTCCCAGAGCGGTGGGGTTCCAGAGACTGACGGAGTCGGTTTAAAAGCTGGTCATCAATTTGCCTGTCCGTCAGCGAGATAGCAAGCCCGCGAGCATATTTTTCCCGGGCTTCGTCAATATCCATCACTTCGCGAGCGGTCATTTTAAGCCCACCGCTGAAGTCATCAAAGCTGACCTGTCCGCTGACGATAAGTATGCGGTCTTTTTCCAGCAATTGCTGGTATTTATCCAGGGCGTCAGTAAACAACATCACTTCCAGCCGCCCGGAACGGTCATCCAGCGTGCAGATACCGATACGATTGCCGCGCTTGGTGACCATAACCCGCGCAGCAACAACGAGCCCCGCAGCCGTGATGACTTTACCACGTTCTGTCGGGTGCATGTCTTTCAGCCTTATGCCTCCGACATAACGCTCAATCTCTTTTAAATACTGGTTGATAGGGTGTCCCGTCAGGTACAGACCTAACGTTTCACGTTCCCCATCTAATACCACCTGCTCCGGCCACGGTTGGCAGCTGGCGTAGGATTGTTCAATTTGTTCCGGCTCTTCTGCCAGCACGCCGAACATATCGGCCTGACCGATGGCTTCCGCTTTTGCGTGTTGATCAGCCGCTTTTAACGCATCGCCCAGCGAGTTCATCAACGCCGCGCGGTGTGGCCCAAGACGGTCAAACGCCCCGGACATGATCAATTTTTCCAGCACTCGCCGGTTTAACTTTTTGGTGTCGGTTCGGGCGCAGAGATCAAACAGTTCGCGGAAGTAGCCGCCTTTATTACGGGCTTCGATGATGGCCTCAATCGGACCTTCACCGACCCCTTTGATCGCGCCAATACCATACACGATTTCGCCGTCGTCGTTGACGTGGAAATGGTAAAGACCGGAGTTTATATCTGGTGGCAGGATTTTCAGCCCCATCCGCCAGCACTCATCCACCAGGCCCACCACCTTCTCGGTGTTGTCCATATCGGCGGTCATTACCGCCGCCATAAACTCCGCCGGATAGTGCGCTTTCAGCCATAACGTTTGATATGACACCAAAGCATAGGCCGCAGAGTGCGATTTGTTAAATCCGTAACCCGCGAATTTCTCCACCAGGTCGAAGATTTTCATCGCCAGTTCGGCGTTAATTCCGTTCTTTTCTGCACCTTCAGCAAATACAGAACGCTGCTTAGCCATCTCTTCCGGCTTTTTCTTACCCATCGCACGACGCAGCATATCCGCGCCACCGAGGGTATAACCAGAAAGCACCTGGGCAATCTGCATGACCTGTTCCTGATACAGGATGATGCCGTAGGTTGGCTCCAGTACCGGTTTCAGGCTTTCATGCTGCCACTGCACGTCCGGATAGGAGATCTCTTCGCGACCATGTTTACGGTCGATAAAGTTATCCACCATCCCTGACTGCAACGGACCAGGGCGGAACAGTGCCACCAGTGCGATCATATCTTCGAAGCAGTCAGGTTGCAGACGCTTGATCAGGTCCTTCATGCCGCGCGATTCAAGCTGGAATACCGCCGTGGTTTCCGAGCGTTGCAGCATGTCGAAGCTTTTCTTGTCATCCAGCGGGATCGCGGCGATATCCAGCGGCGGCTCGCCATTCTTCGCCCGCCGCTTGTTGATCATCTCCAGCGCCCAGTTGATGATGGTGAGCGTACGCAAACCGAGGAAGTCGAACTTCACCAGCCCGGCGTATTCAACGTCGCTTTTATCAAACTGGGTGACCGGATGTTTGCCCTCTTCATCGCAGTAAAGCGGCGCAAAATCGGTAATTTTGGTCGGTGCGATAACCACCCCACCGGCGTGCTTACCGGCGTTACGGGTGACCCCTTCCAGTTTGCGCGCCATGTCGATCAGCGCCTTAACTTCTTCATCCGCTTCGTAGATTTCCGGCAGCTGCGGCTCGGCTTCAAACGCTTTCGCCAGCGTCATCCCCGGATCGGGCGGGATCAGTTTCGAGATACGATCGACAAAGCCGTACGGATGGCCCAGCACGCGGCCTACGTCGCGGATCACCGCTTTCGCCGCCATCGTACCGAAGGTGATAATCTGCGATACCGCATCGCGACCGTACATGTCCGCCACATGTTCGATAACCTGGTCGCGTTTCTCCATACAGAAGTCAACGTCGAAGTCAGGCATGGAGACACGTTCCGGGTTAAGGAAACGTTCGAACAGCAGGTCAAATTCCAGCGGATCGAGGTCGGTGATTTTCAGCGCGTAGGCCACCAGTGAACCCGCACCGGAGCCACGGCCTGGCCCTACCGGTACGCCGTTATCTTTCGACCACTGGATAAATTCCATAACGATGAGGAAGTAACCCGGGAAGCCCATCTGGTTGATAACCTGAAGTTCAGTCTCCAGACGCTCGTCATATTCCGGGCGGCGCTTCAGACGTTCTTCCTCGTCAGGGAATAAAAAGGCCAGACGCTCTTCCAGGCCTTCTTTTGCACGCTTGACCAGATAATCTTCGGTGCTCATGTCCCCGGTCGGGAATTGCGGCAAGAAGTATTCACCCAGACGCACAGTTACGTTACAACGTTTGGCTATCTCAACGGTGTTGGCAAGGGCTTCGGGAATGTCGGCAAAAAGCTCGCACATCTCCTCTTCGCTACGCATATATTGCTGCGGCGAATAGTTACGCGGGCGTTTAGGATCGTCGAGGGTAAAGCCGTCGTGGATCGCGACGCGGATTTCGTGTGCGTCAAAGTCGCTGCTGTCGATAAAGCGCACGTCGTTGGTCGCCACGACGGGTAAACCGCGCGCTTCCGCCAGTTCCACCGCCGCGTGCAGATAGCTTTCTTCGTCCGGCCTGCCGGTGCGGATCAGCTCGAGAAAATAGCGATCCGGGAAGTGTTCTTCATAAAACGCGACACACTCATCTACCAGCGCGCTGTTACCACGCAAAAGACTGCGTCCGACGTCGCCCATGCGCCCGCCGGAAAGAAGGATCAACCCTTCGTTTAATTCGATAAGCCAGTCGCGATCGATGATCGGCCCGGCGGCACCGTACCCGCGCTGATACGCTTTTGAGATCAGCAACGTCAGATTCTGATAGCCGGTATTGTTCGCCGCCAGCACCGTCAGGTGGGTTAACTCATCACCCAGCAGGTCACACTGGACATTAAAATCTGCCCCGACGATAGGCTTAATCCCTGCGCCATGTCCCGCTCCGTAGAACTTCACCAGACCACAAAGGTTGGTGAAATCGGTGATCGCCAGTGCTGGCATACCCAACGCCGCCGCCTTTTTTACCAGCGGTGCGGTTTTGGCCAGGCCATCGATCATCGAGTAGTCGCTGTGCACCCGCAGGTGTACGAAACGTGGTTCAGACATCTTCAGATTCCGGTTTACTTAATCTCGACACAAGAATCAGGACGCAAGTCCCAGTGCGCGTTTGACAGGCCCAAAGCTGCGACGATGATGTTCAGTCGCGCCATATTCAGCCAGTTTTTCCAGATGAAAAGCGGTTGGATACCCTTTATGTTGGGCAAAACCATATTGCGGGAAAACAATATCCAGCGCCGCCATTTCGGCGTCACGCGTCACTTTCGCCAGGATAGACGCGGCACTGATTTCCGGTACGCGGCTATCGCCTTTCACCACAGCCATTGAAGGCATCGGTAATTTCGGGCAGCGGTTACCATCAATCAACACATATTCCGGCGCAATATGCAGTCCAGCGACGGCACGCTGCATCGCCAGCATGGTCGCATGTAAAATATTCAGTTCGTCGATTTCGTGAGGTTCCGCGCGGCCCAGACTCCAGCTCAACGCTTTCTCTTTGATCTCTTCACAGAGCGCCAGACGGCGTTTTTCGCTCAGCTTTTTGGAATCATTCAGCCCGGCAATTGGGCGCGCCGGGTCAAGGATCACCGCAGCGGTGACGACCGCACCAACTAACGGCCCGCGCCCGACTTCATCCACACCCGCAACCAGCTGCGTGTGCGGATAGACAAATTCGATCATTGTGCTAACTCCAGAACGGCTTGTGCCGCCTGCTCATCGGCATTGCAGCGGATCTGCTGATGCAGCTCGCGGAAGGTGTCGTGCATCGCATGGCTGGTTTTCCCGTTCGCCAACAGCGGTAACAGCGCCGCAGCCAATTTTTGCGGCTCACACTCTTCCTGCAATAACTCTTTGACTAACTCTCTGCCCGCCAGCAGATTTGGCAGCGAGACATAATCAGTTTTCACCAGTCGCTTCGCCAGCCAGAAGGTGAAAGGCTTCATGCGATATCCCACTACCATCGGGCATTTAGCCAGCATACACTCCAGTGCTGCCGTACCCGACGCCAGTAGCGCCGCATCACTGGCGACCATCGCCTCACGGCCCATTCCATCCAGCAAATGAACCGACAGGTCTGGCGCGACTGCAGCTTTGATGCGTTCAAACTGCTCGCGGCGTTTGGCATTCACCAGCGGCACCACGATTTCGAGATCCGGATATGTCTGGCGCAAAAGCTGGGCCGTTTTCAGGAAATCGGCACTAAGCATTTCGACTTCTGCACCACGGCTGCCCGGCAACAATGCCAGACAGTGGGCATCGTAAGGGATACCCAGCACATCACGGGCACCATTTTTATCTGGATCTAATGGCATGGCATCAGCCATGGTATGACCGATAAAGCGGCACGGTACGTTGTATTTGTCATAAAACGCCTTTTCGAAAGGCAGAAATGCGAGCACCAGATCGGTGGCTCTGCCTATTTTGAAAACGCGTTTCTGTCGCCACGCCCAGACGGACGGACTGACGTAATGAATGGTTTTGATACCCTGCTTTTTGAGGTTACCTTCAAGAGTAATATTGAAGTCAGGCGCATCAATACCAACAAAAACATCTGGCTTCAGTTCGCCAAAACGCTTTGTCAGATCGGCACGAATATGTAGTAAGCGACGCAGACGACCGAGCACTTCAACAATGCCCATCACTGCCAGTTCTTCCATTTCGTACCAGGCTTCGCAGCCTTCAGCCTGCATTCGTGGCCCGGCAACACCAACAAAGCGGGCGTTGGGCACACGTTCTTTCAGAGCGCGGATTAAACCGGCCCCCAGGATATCGCCGGAGGTTTCTCCGGCGACCAGGGCAATCGTTAATGGACGCTGTTCAGTCATTAACGAATCAGACCGCGCGTTGAGCGTGCAAAGAAATCGGTAAAGGCTTTCACTTCCGGATATGTTTCCGCCAGTTCAGCAATTTCCGGTTTCACTTCATCGAGCGTTTTACCGCTACGATAAATCAGCTTATACGCATTGCGGATAGCGGTAATCGCCTCACGGCTGAATCCGCGGCGCTTCAGCCCTTCGATATTGACACCGAACGGCGTTGCGTGGTTACCCTGCGCAATGACATAAGGAGGGACGTCCTGCGCCACACCGGAGCAGCCGCCAACCATCACATGCGCACCAATGATGCAGAACTGATGGACTGCGGTCATGCCGCCGATGATCGCGAAGTCGTCAACCGATACGTGACCCGCCAGCGTTGCGTTGTTGGCGAGGATGCAGCGGTTACCTACCGTACAATCGTGCGCAATGTGCGCATTGATCATCAGTAAGTTGTCGCTGCCCACCTTCGTCAATCCACCGCCCTGGACTGTGCCACGATGAATGGTGACGCTTTCGCGAATGCGGTTACGATCGCCGATTTCCACGCGGGTCGGTTCGCCAGCATATTTCAGATCCTGGTTAACTTCGCCGATGGAGGCGAACTGATAAATCTCATTATCGCGGCCAATTTTAGTATGACCATTCACGACAACGTGAGATTTCAGTACGGTACCCTCACCAATTTCGACATGGGGTCCAACGATACAAAAAGGACCAATGTGAGCGTTCGCGCCAATCGACGCGCCCTCTTCCACAATGGCGGTTGGATGCACAAAGGCGGATTTATCAATCACGTATCAGGCCTCCCGGCTACGAGCACACATCATCGTTGCTTCGCAAACTACTTTACCGTCGACCAGAGCAACCCCTTTAAAACGGGTCAGGCCGCGGCGCGTTTTTTCGAAAGTGACTTCCATGATCATTTGATCGCCAGGCACGACCGGGCGCTTAAAGCGCGCTTCGTCAATACCGGCGAAGTAGTACAGCTCACCCGGTTCCAGTTTTCCTACGCTTTTAAACGCCAGAATACCTGTTGCCTGTGCCATTGCTTCCAGAATCAGCACACCCGGGAAAATCGGTTTTCCAGGGAAATGGCCCTGGAAGAATGGCTCATTGACAGAGACATTTTTTACTGCGCGCAGAAAACGACCTTCTTCAAAATCCAGCACGCGATCCACCAGTAAGAACGGGAAACGGTGCGGCAGAAGTTCTAAAATCTCTTCAATCTGCAGAGTATGAGTGTTAGTAGTCAAGATACTCTTCCTGTCAAAATATAAGAAACGACAATAATAACACGGCCTGCCGCAATCGTAAGAATGAGACAGGCCGTAAAGTTTGGCGAACAAAAGATGGAACGTTAGTCTTGTTGATTAACCTTGCGCTCAAGCGATTTCAGACGCTTGCTCATGTCATCAATGTTCATCACCAGTGCAGCGGTTTTGCGCCAGACTTTGTTGGGTTGCAGCGGAATGCCTGAGGAATAGACGCCTGGTTCAGTGATGGGACGCATCACCATACCCATGCCCGTAACCGTCACTTTGTCGCATATTTCCATATGCCCGTTGATTACGCTGGCTCCGCCGATCATGCAGTAACGACCAATTTTCAGGCTGCCCGCCATAATGACGCCACCGGCAACTGCCGTATTGTCGCCAATCACGACGTTATGTGCAATCTGGCACTGGTTATCAATGATCACGCCATTGCCAATAACAGTGTCATCCAGCGCGCCGCGATCGATGGTTGTGCAGGCACCGATCTCCACGCGATCGCCAATAATTACGCGACCAATCTGTGGGATCTTCACCCAGTTACCACGATCGTTGGCATAACCAAAGCCGTCTGCGCCTACCACTGTTCCGGACTGGATCAGGCAATTCTGACCGATCTGGATCTCATGGTAAATGGTTACGTTCGCCCAGAGACGCGAACCTGCACCGATTTTGCTGTTTTTACCTACGAAGCAACCGGCACCGATAATCACGTTATCGCCCAGTTCAACGCCGGACTCAATCACCGCGTTAGCGCCAATCGATACGTTGTTACCCAGCTTCGCCGTCGCGTCGATCACCGCACTCGGTGCAATGTTTTGCGCGGGCTGCGGCGTGGTATCTAAAATTTGCGCCATGCGCGCGTAAGTCAGGTAGGGATTCTTCACTACCAGCGCGGCACTTTTCGCGAAAGGAAGATCGTCCTGGGTCATGACAACCGCGGACGCCTGGCACAAGCCTAAATGCTCACGGTATTTTGGGTTAACCATGAACGTGATGTGACCTGTTTGTGCAGATTGCATGGACGCAACGCCGGTGATGACGATATCGCCATCACCGTGTAGTTCTGCATCCAACTGCTGCGCTAAATCAGCCAGTCGAATTGAAGGCATTACTTATTTAACCTGTTTCAGTACGTCAGCAGTGATGTCTTTTACATCGCTGCTGTTGTAAGCAACGGCGTTTGCATCAACAACCAGATCGATGCTCTGGCTGCTGGCAACGGATTTCACAGCAGTCTGGATACGAGTAACCAGTTTGCCGCGTTCTTCGTTGGAACGACGTGCGCGATCCTGCTCAAAAGCCTGCGCTTTCTGAGCAAAAGTCTGGCGCTGAGCCATCACGTCTTTTTCCAGCTTAGTGCGATCGCTGCCCGCTTTCATGGACTGCAGCTTTTTCATTTTAGCCTGCAGATCGGTTTCCATACGCTGCAGTTCGCTGGCACGGCCTTTGAACTCGTTTTCCAGCGTGTTAGAAACACCGGTTTTCTGCGCTACCTGCTGGAACAGGCTGCCCATATTGACGATTGCAATTTTGTCAGCCGCCTGAGCAGAAGTTGCCAGTGCTAAACCGAGACCTGCAGCTAATAACCACTTTTTCACAATAAACTCCTTACCATCCCATTTGCACCGGAGGGTGCAGTTCTTTGCGTGGCCCGGCGATCTTATATTGATCGCCTAAAGTCATCGCTACACTACCACTACATTCCTTTGTGGAGAACACTTACCAGGTTTTACCGATGTTAAACTGGAACTGTTCTGCCTTGTCTCCATCGTACTTTTTGAACGGCTGGGCGTAGGAGAACACCAACGGCCCCAATGGGGACATCCATTGTAATGCGATACCCGCAGACATGCGGATATTGCTTGGATCACTATAGTCCGGATATCCAGAATATTGGCTGGAATCCCAGTTTGTATCCCAAACGGTACCCATATCCCAGAAGAAGGAAGTACGAACCGAGTTAGCATACTTATCGCTAATAAACGGCGTCGGGGTGATGAACTCGAGGCTGGCAACCGCCATGGCGTTACCGCCTACAGCATCATCCGATTTACACAGATCTTTCGCGCCGTCCTGAGTCGCACATTCGTAATCATAGTCCGGATCATAATTACTGGCCTGATGCGGGAAGTAAACCGCTTTCGGACCAATGGTGTTGGACTGGAAGCCACGCACGGTGCTGGAACCACCGGCATAGAAGTTCTCATAGAACGGCATCTCTTTGCCGCCTAAACCATCACCATAACCCCAGCGGGTACGACCCAGAACAACCCATTTGTGATCGTCATCAATCGGCACATAAGTCGCCGTGTCTAACGTCACTTTGTAGTATTCGTTATCCGATCCCGGAATGGTCACTTTACCGGTCAGGTTGACACGTGAACCATCTGTCGGGAAGTAACCACGGTCAAGCTTGTTATAGGTCCAACCATAGTTGAACGTGAAGTCGTCCGTTTTGAAGCTGTTATCCTGATCAGAGGTGCTCGGATGTTCACCCATAGAGTACAGATAACGCCACATCGCAACCTGAGGCTGCATGTTGGACAGGGAGTTATGTACATAACCCAGACCTGCACGCAGCGAGTTATATTCGTTGATCGGGAAGCCCAACGTCACGTCTGTACCATAACTCTTGTTGGTATAGTCGGACAGGTCGGCGTCATCTGCCTGGAAGTCATTATAGAAGAGACGACCACCGAGGCTTACGCCATCTACGGTGAAGTACGGGTTGGTTACCGACAGTTCAGCATAGGTCTGGTAATCGTTTTTGGTCCCGTTGATACCAACAGCATAACCCGTACCTAACCAGTTATCCTGTTGCACACCAGCCTGGAAGCTCACGCCACTTTCAGTACCGTAACCAATCCCGAAGTTGAAGCTACCGGTGTTACGTTCTTTCACCTTGTAAACTACATCAACCTGATCCGGGCTCCCCGGAACACGTTGGGTATCGGTATCGACAGTTTCAAAGAAGCCCAGACGATTCAGACGCTCCTTACCCTGATCGACCAGATCGCTCCCCAGCCATGCACCTTCCATCTGACGCATTTCGCGACGCAGGACGGCATCTTTCGAGGTATCGTTACCTTCAAAACGGATCTTACGCACATAGAAACGGTTACCAGCATCAACGTTCACGCGTAATTTAACGGTTTTGTCGGCATCGTTAATTTCAGGCATCGACTGTACGCGCGGATAGGCATAACCATAGCGACCAAGAAGCTTTTTAATGTCATCTTCCATTTTGGTCACTTTGGTGCCGTTATACAGCTCGCCCGGCTCGATCTTAGTCAGCTGCTCAATTTCAGCGGAGTGCCCGGCAAGGTTGCCGCTCACTTCAACGCCAGAAAGCTTGTACTGATCGCCTTCGGTGATGTTCACCGTGACGTAAATACCTTTTTTATCTGGCGTCAGACTGACCTGGGTAGAATCGATGTTGAAACGGGCATAACCGCGATCCAGATAGTAACTGCGCAGGGTTTCAAGGTCGCCTGCCAGTTTCTGTTTCTGGTATTTACGATCGCCTACCACGTTCCACCACGGCACTTCGTCACGCAGTTGGAAATGAGAGATCAGTTCATCGGTGGTGAAAGCATGGTTACCAACAATGTTAATTTGCTGGATTTCAGCTGACACACCTTCCTGGAACACCAGTTTTAGGTCAACACGGTTGCGCGGCAGCGGGGTCACGACAGCTTTAACGCTGGCGCTATATTTACCGACGCTGTAGTAGAAGTCTTCCAGACCTTTCTCGATATCGGCAATGGTGGTGCGATCGAGGGATTCGCCCACACGCACGCCAGAAGCCTCGAGGTTTTGCTTCAGCATGTCATCTTTCACCGATTTGTTACCGGAGAAAGTAATGCTGGCAATGGTCGGACGTTCTTTTACCTGAACCAGAAGGGTATCACCATCACGAAGGACGCGAACATCCTCAAAGTTGCCGGTAGCAAACAGAGCGCGAATGGTATTACTGATATCTTCATCATTAACCGTGTCGCCTGTGCGCACCGGCATACTGAGGAGGGCCGCACCAACGGCGACACGCTGAAGGCCTTCGAAATGAATATCTTTCACTACGAACCCTTCAGCACCGTATACGGTGGCGCTGCTAAACAGCAGCGACGCTATGAGCAACTTTTTCATCGCCATCGTTATTATGCGTTCTTCCTAACTAACTCTCATAACCGAGAGAAATCATTGAAAAGTGCAAGCCCCATTAACAGCACCAGCAGAATCGAGCCAATGCGATAACAAAAGTCTTGAACCCGCTCGGATACCGGTCCGCCCTTGATCTTTTCGATCGCAAGGAACAGCAGATGCCCCCCGTCAAGTACGGGCAACGGAAACAGGTTAATTATCCCTAAGTTCACGCTAATAAGCGCAAGAAACGGCAGGTAATAAACTACCCCGAGTTCCGCTGTCATCCCAGCCCCCTTGGCGATAGAGATCGGCCCACTGAGGTTGTTCAGTTTCACATCACCGGTGATCAATTTTCCCAGCATACTGACCGTCAGCTTCATCAACTGCCACGTTTTGTCCGTGGCTTCGACGATAGCGTTGAACGGCCCATACTGGCGTACAACTTTATACTCATCAGGCAAAGGAATGACTTTCGGCTCAATACCGACAAAACCAATCGCTTTACCATTACCCGGTTTACTCTCCGGGATTAATGTCAAAGACAAGGGACTCCCCTGCCTTTCGATTTCTAACGCTAAGGATTTACCCGGGTTATCCCGGACAAGCATCACAAAGGTCACCCACTGCGTTAAGGGCTGACCATCGACTTTAACGATCCTGTCGCCTGCTTGCAAACCTGCCTTGCTTGCCGCCGAGTTTGGCTGCACATTTTCCAGTACAGGTTCAATTTGCGGCCCACGAGGACGAATCCCCAGCGAAGTTACCGGATCTTCTTTATCAGGCTCAAACGCCCAGTGACGTAAATCGAGCTTTACATCCCGCCGTTGGTCGCTGCCAAATGGCGCTACCGTAATGGTGGTGCTTTCATCGCCAATTTTATCGACCAACTGCAAACGCACGGCATCCCAATCAGGCGTTTCGATACCATCTACGGCTTTTAGTTCCGTACCTGGTGCAATTTGTGCTTCCGCAGCTATCGAATTGGCTGCTATTTCGCCAACCACCGGACGTACGCCAGGCACACCAATAATAAAAACCAGCCAGTAGGCAAAGATAGCAAAAATGAAGTTTGCAACCGGACCTGCGGCAATAATCGCCGCTCGTTGGCCGACAGATTTATTATTGAAGGCATGGTGGCGGAGTTCCGGAACGACCGGTTCTGCGCGCTCATCCAGCATTTTGACATAACCGCCCAACGGGATCAGGGCGATAACATATTCGGTGCCGAGCTTATCAGTTCGCCGCCAGAGCGCCTTACCAAACCCTATAGAGAAACGCTCAACGCGAACACCACAACGCCGGGCAACCCAGAAATGACCAAATTCATGCACGGTGATAAGTACACCCAGTGCAACGATGAACGAAGCCAAATCCCAGAGAAAACTCAGCATATTACCTTCCGTTAAAGCGTCCTGAATACCAGTAACAACAAGCAAGCAAAGACCGGTACCGCAGCCGTCAGGCTATCAATACGATCTAAAATACCACCGTGTCCTGGAATTAAATGACCGCTGTCCTTAATTCCTGCTTCACGCTTAAACATACTTTCGGTCAGATCGCCGAGCACTGAGGCTAACGCTGCGACAATAGAGCAAATGAGTAAGGTGACGGGAGCGACGTCGAGATTCACCCACATGCCATAACCCCATGAGATTACCGCTGCGGTCGCGAGTCCACCGATAAAGCCTTGCCAGGTTTTACCCGGAGAAACCTTCGGTGCCAGTTTATGTTTACCAAACAATTTGCCAAACATATATGCGCCAGAGTCAGCGCCCCATACCAGGATCATGACATAGAGCAGCCATATAGCGCCACTGTAATGATTCTCGTCGTAGTGCCAGGCCCGTAACGCCAGCATGCCCCAGAAGAAGGGAACAATGGTTAGCACGCCAAAAATAATGCGCAATGTTTTAGAGTTACGCCAGATTGCTGCGGAACCTGGGTAAAACAGCACCAGCAATAGCGCGACAATCCACCAACCCAGCGAAGCCCAAAGTGAGATTTCAACCAGCGGTTGATGAATATTTCGGTGATATTCCGGCAACAGAAAAAGCATCAGCGCCAACAATAACCCGCATAACACCGCCAACCATACTCGCTGCGAACGAGTGGTAAAACCGCTAAGCTGTCCCCATTCCCACGCTGCCAGCATACAGACCACCAGCGTTACAATGGCGAACCCCACCGGCGGCAACAGAAACAACGCCGCGATGACGACGGGTATTAACACAAAAGCAGATATCAGGCGATACTTCAGCAAAAGCGACCCCCATCAGGCTGTTTCATCACCGGGCTCGGTGCCGCCGAAACGACGCTCTCGATTAGCAAAGGCATTTAACGCCCCTTCAAAGTCTTGTTCATCGAAATCGGGCCAGAGAACATCTGTAAAGTAAAGTTCGGCATAGGCAATTTGCCAAAGCAAAAAGTTACTAATGCGATGCTCCCCCCCAGTCCTAATTACTAAATCTACAGGGGCCAGTTCATGCATACAGACATGCTGGTTTAGCATCTCTTCATCTATCTGATCTGGTTGCAGGTTTCCTTGCTGCACCTTTTCAGCCAGTTGCCTGACTCCCTGGACTATATCCCAACGTCCACCGTAGTTCGCCGCAATATTCAGCGTCAGACCGGTATTCCCGGCTGTTAGCGCTTCAGATTTACGAATACGTTCTTGCAAACGCGAGTTAAAGCGACTGGTATCGCCAATAATACGCAGACGCACGTTATGTCGGTGCAGACTCTTTACTTCGCTATCAAGCGCCCACACAAACAGTTCCATTAACGCACTGACTTCCTGCGCTGGTCGGTTCCAGTTTTCACTACTAAAGGCATACAGAGTTAACGCCTCAATACCGTTGTTGGCCGCAAAAGAGACAGCCCGGCGGACGGATTTTGCCCCGGCTTTATGCCCAAAGGCACGAATCTTCCCTTGCTTTTTTGCCCAGCGACCATTGCCGTCCATAATGATCGCAACATGACGACAGCCATGCGCTGGCAATTTTTCGCTAAGTGGTTGAGTAGCAGACAACATCACGCGTTTCTTATTCCCTGACAGGGTTTACGGTACTCAGGAATACTGAAGCCTATACAAAAAAAAGCCGTGTAAAACCACGGCATACCTGACCTTATAAAGCCAACTACTTACGATCAGATGGCGCAGACTATATCACTGAAGCCCTACGCTAACAAATAGCGCGACTCTCTGTAGCCGGATTATCCTCAGCTTGCGAGACGCATCACCTCTTTTCTGGCGACTTCACGCGCGTTCGCATCAACAGATAACACATCGTCCACACATTGTGGTTCGCGCATATACATTTTTTCCAGTACGGATAAATTCAACGCGGCGATATCCGTAAAGCGGATTTGTTGCGCAAGAAAAGCAGCAACGGTGATTTCGTTTGCGGCATTCAATGCTGTCGTCGCTGCCTGGCCTTGTTCGAACGCATCCATCGCCAGTTTCAGGCATGGATAACGATCATAATCCGGTGCGGCAAATGTCAACGCACTTAGTTTGCAAAAATCGAGCGGCTTCACGCCAGAGTTCACGCGATTCGGCCATGCCATGGTGTGGGCAATTGGCGTACGCATATCCGGTTCCCCCAGCTGCGCCAGAACACTGCCGTCCTGGTAGCGCACCATTGAGTGAATCACTGACTGCGGGTGAATCAGCACTTCCATCTGGCTGGCGCTGGCGTTAAACAGCCAACGCGCTTCAATGTATTCCAGACCTTTGTTCATCATGGTAGCCGAATCGACGGAAATTTTACGTCCCATCGACCAGTTCGGATGACGGCAGGCTTGATCGGGCGTCATTGTTGCCAAATCGCGCAATGGCGTCTCACGGAAAGGGCCACCAGACCCGGTAAGTAAAATGGACACCACGCCATTTTGCTCAAGGTCAGCGTATCCCAGATTATGCTGGATAGGTTGCGGTAAACTCTGAAAAATAGCGTTATGTTCGCTATCGACCGGTAACAATTGCGCTTTGCTCTGCTTTACGGCGTCCATAAACAGACGTCCGCAGGTAACCAGTGATTCTTTATTGGCCAGCAAAATGGTTTTACCCGCGCGGATCGCAGCAAGCGTAGGTAACAGCCCAGCAGCGCCAACAATGGCTGCCATCACCTGATCAACATCCTCAAGCGCAGCCATATCGCAAGCGGCTTGTTGCCCACTTAAGACTTCGGTGCGGCTCCCCTGTTGCTGTAGCATCGTTTTAAGAAGTTTCGCACTCGCTTCATCGTCCATTACGGCATAGCGGGGAGAGAATTCCAGGCACTGTTCTACCATGCGAGTGACATTTTTGCCTGCCACCAGCGCAACTACGCGGAAGTGTTCGGGATTATGGCGCACCACGTCCAGCGTGCTGCAACCAATCGAGCCGGTCGAGCCCAGAATGGTGAGTTGCTTCATGAAACATCCAGAGTTGAGACAGAATAAAAAGCAAAACGCCGCCAGCCGATCCGCAAGGATCTACTGAGCGGCGTTTTTGTCGTTCAAGAAATCAGAACTGCATCAGTTCTGCTTCTTTGTCTGCCAGCGCCGCTTCAATTTTCTTGATTGCAGCATCAGTCAGTTTCTGTACATCGTCCTGAGAACGGCGATCGTCGTCTTCGCTGATCTCTTTATCTTTCAACAGTGCTTTCACTTTGTCGTTCGCGTCACGACGCACGTTACGTACTGCAACACGCGCTTGTTCTGCTTCACCACGAACGATTTTGGTCAGATCTTTACGACGTTCTTCCGTCAGCGGCGGCAGCGGAACACGGATGTCGCTACCCGCAGAGTTCGGGTTCAGGCCAAGATCGGACGCCATAATCGCTTTTTCAACGGCCGGAGACATTGAACGATCAAACACGTTGATTTTCAGAGTACGGGAATCTTCTACCGTTACGCTTGCCAGCTGACGCAGCGGCGTCGGCGTGCCGTAATATTCCACGACAATGCCATCCAGCAGGCTGGGAGAAGCACGACCCGTGCGTATTTTGCTGATTTGGGTTTTGAACGCTTCTACGCATTTGTCCATGCGTACTTCAGCATCTTTTCTGATATCGCTAATCACGTTACGAATCCTTGAAAACTTGTCTCAGTCAGACCAGACAGTCACACACAGTGGAAGTGTGCTAAGTATAGCCCTGATTAAACATATTACGGGTAAGATCCCCCGCGATACTTACGCGGAATCTTACCCTTATTTATCCATCACGGGAATTATTCCGTGATTAAAGTCCCTTCTTTTTCACCCATTACCACACGGCGCAGCGCACCCGGTTTGTTCATGTTGAAAACACGAATCGGTAATTTATGGTCACGAGCCAGCGTGAAGGCCGCCAGGTCCATGACTTTCAGCTCTTTTTCGAGCACTTCGCTGTAAGTCAGTTGCTCGTACATGGTTGCGGTTGGATCTTTCGCCGGATCAGCAGTAAACACGCCGTCAACTTTGGTTGCTTTCAGCACCACATCGGCTTCAATTTCGATACCACGCAGGCAAGCTGCTGAGTCGGTGGTAAAGAACGGGTTACCTGTACCAGCGGAGAGGATCACCACACGGTTGTTGCGCAACAGGCTGATAGCTTCTGCCCAGCTGTAGCTGTCGCACACGCCATTCAAGGGAATAGCGGACATCAGACGAGCGTTCACATAGGCGCGGTGCAGTGCATCACGCATTGCCAGGCCGTTCATTACGGTCGCCAGCATCCCCATGTGGTCGCCCACAACGCGGTTCATACCCGCTTTCGCCAGACCAGCGCCACGGAACAGGTTACCCCCACCAATCACCACACCAACCTGAATACCCAGTTCAACCAGTTCTTTGATTTCCTGAGCCATGCGATCCAGTATGCTTGCATCAATACCGAAGCCTTCAGTGCCCTGCAGAGCTTCGCCACTCAACTTAAGCAGAATGCGTTTATAGACGGGTTTTGCATTGGTAGCCATGTTTCTTTCCTGAGACTGTCAACGATTGAAATGAATTAATACTAGCGACATTGTACGTCGCTTTTCAGCGCAGCCCCACAAGGGTTAGCTGAATTTACAAGATGGGCACAAAAAGAAGCCGCCCTCAGGCGGCTCCTTTTCGATAATTAAGACTGCTTGGACATCGCAGCAACTTCTGCTGCAAAGTCAGTCTCAACTTTCTCGATGCCTTCACCCACTTCGAAGCGGATGAAGCCAGTCACTTCAGCGTTATGCTCTTTCAGCAGCTGACCAACAGTTTTGCTTGGTTCCATAACGAACGGCTGACCGGTCAGAGAAACTTCGCCGGTGAATTTCTTCATGCGGCCTTCAACCATTTTCTCTGCGATTTCTTTCGGCTTACCAGACTGCATCGCGATATCCAGCTGTACCTGGTATTCTTTTTCTACCACTTCAGCGGATACGTCTTCTGGTTTGATGAATTCTGGCTTGCTTGCAGCAACGTGCATAGCGATGTGTTTAACCAGCTCTTCGTCAGCGCCTTTAGCAGCAACCAGAACGCCGATACGCGCACCGTGCTGATAAGAACCCAGAACGTCGCCTTCCAGCGCAGCAACACGGCGAATGTTGATGTTTTCACCAATTTTCGCTACCAGCGCAACACGTTCTTCTTCGAACTGTGCTTTCAGAACTTCAACGTCAGTGATTTTGCCAGCAACAGCTGCGTCCAGAACTTTGTCTGCGAACGCCTGGAAACCAGCGTCTTTTGCAACGAAGTCAGTCTGGCAGTTAACTTCCAGAATGATGCCGTAGTTGCCGTCGATTTTGGTTTTGATCACGCCGTCAGCAGCAACGTTGCCTGCTTTTTTCGCTGCTTTAATAGCACCGGACTTACGCATGTTTTCGATTGCCAGCTCGATGTCGCCGTTAGCTTCAGTCAGTGCTTTTTTGCAATCCATCATGCCTGCGCCAGTACGCTCACGCAGCTCTTTTACCAGGGATGCGGTAATTTCAGCCATTCTAAAATCCTCGGAGATGTGATCTGCCCGGCATTAAACCGCACAGATATAAAAGTGAAAAAGGGGGCCATATGCAGGCCCCCTAACCAAACGTGTACTACCTGGTCTATAAGGGCTCGTACGAGCGTGCCTTATTACTCAGCTTCTACGAAGCTTTCTTCCGCCTGGGAAGCCAGATCCTGAGAACGGCCTTCACGTACGGTTGCAGCAACAGCGCCCAGGTACAGGGTCACAGCACGGATTGCGTCGTCGTTACCCGGGATAACGAAGTCAACACCGTCCGGATCAGAGTTGGTATCAACGATAGCAAATACTGGAATACCCAGGTTGTTTGCTTCTTTGATAGCAATGTGTTCGTGGTCAGCATCGATTACAAACAGAGCGTCCGGCAGACCGCCCATGTCTTTAATACCGCCCAGGCTGTTTTCCAGTTTCTCCAGCTCACGAGTGCGCATCAGCGCTTCTTTCTTGGTCAGCTTGTCGAAAGTACCGTCCTGAGACTGAGTTTCCAGGTCTTTCAGACGTTTGATGGACTGACGAACGGTTTTCCAGTTAGTCAGCATACCGCCCAGCCAGCGATGGTTCACGAAGAACTGGTCGCAGCTCAGAGCAGCGTCTTTCACCGCTTCGCTTGCAGCGCGTTTAGTACCAACGAAAAGGATTTTACCTTTGCGAGAAGCAATCTTGTTCAGTTCAGCCAGAGCTTCGTTGAACATCGGTACAGTTTTCTCAAGGTTGATGATGTGAACTTTGTTACGCGCACCGAAGATGAACGGCTTCATTTTCGGGTTCCAGTAACGGGTCTGGTGACCGAAGTGAACACCAGCCTTGAGCATGTCGCGCATGGAAACAGTTGCCATGATTAAAACCTCTATATAAAAGTTGGGGTTATGCCTCCACGTATCCCATATTACCGACCCCAAAGGGCACCCCGGAATATGTGCCGATACGTGTGTGTTGTTACACAAAGTGAGATTGTCGCTTCCGTCCAGTCTGTGTATACGAAATGGATCGGAAGTCCGGCGCGCTTTATACCACAAATACGTCGCGGACACCAATAATTGTTGGCGCTGTGTACAGCATCAGACGTTGAATTTTCTATTATAGAAAACCTTCAGTGGCACGTTTGGCGAAATTCAGAATGATTCTCAATTTGCCCGGGTGTGATACCATTGACGGCACTTACATATATATTGTCGGTATCACCGACGCTGATGGACAGAATTAATGGCTATCTCAATCAAGACCCCAGAAGATATCGAAAAAATGCGCGTCGCTGGCCGACTGGCTGCCGAAGTGCTGGAGATGATCGAACCGTATGTTAAACCGGGCGTCAGCACCGGCGAGCTGGATCGCATCTGTAATGATTACATTGTTAATGAACAACACGCGGTTTCTGCCTGCCTCGGCTATCACGGCTATCCGAAATCCGTTTGCATCTCTATTAATGAAGTGGTGTGCCACGGTATCCCGGACGACGCCAAGCTGCTGAAAGATGGCGATATCGTTAACATTGATGTCACCGTAATCAAAGATGGTTTCCATGGCGATACCTCGAAAATGTTTATCGTCGGTAAGCCGACCATCATGGGCGAACGTCTGTGCCGCATCACGCAAGAAAGCCTGTACCTGGCGCTACGCATGGTAAAACCTGGCATTAATCTGCGCGAAATCGGTGCGGCAATTCAGAAATTTGTCGAAGCAGAAGGCTTCTCCGTCGTTCGTGAATATTGTGGACACGGTATTGGTCGCGGCTTCCATGAAGAACCGCAGGTGCTGCACTATGACTCCCGTGAAACCAACGTCGTGCTGAAACCGGGGATGACGTTCACCATCGAGCCAATGGTCAACGCGGGTAAAAAAGAGATCCGCACCATGAAAGATGGCTGGACGGTAAAAACCAAAGATCGCAGCTTGTCTGCACAATACGAGCATACTATTGTGGTGACTGATAACGGCTGCGAAATTTTGACGCTACGCAAGGATGACACCATCCCGGCGATAATCTCGCACGACGAATAAGATGAAGCCGGCGAATGCCGGCTTTTTTAATGCGATAATTTAATCTTATGGGTGGCGCACAATGAATACCCTTCCAGAACAGTACGCAAACACCGCTCTCCCCACCCTGCCCGGTCAACCGCAAAATCCATGCGCCTGGCCCAGTGATGAATTAACCGTTTGTGGGATAAAAGCCCATATTGATACGTTCCAGCGTTGGCTGGGTGATGCCTTTGACAATGGAATCTCTGCAGAAGAGTTGATTGAGGCGCGTACCGAGTTTATCGACCAGCTCCTGCAACGGTTATGGATTGAAGCGGGATTCAGCCAGATTGCCGACCTGGCATTGGTCGCCGTCGGTGGCTACGGTCGTGGCGAGCTGCATCCACTTTCTGACATCGATTTACTGATTTTAAGCCGTAAAAAGCTCCCGGACGATCAGGCGCAAAAAGTGGGCGAGCTGTTAACGCTGCTCTGGGATGTAAAGCTGGAAGTGGGTCATAGCGTGCGCACGCTTGAAGAGTGCATGCTGGAAGGGTTATCGGATTTAACCGTCGCCACCAATTTAATCGAATCCCGCTTATTAATTGGCGATGTTGCGCTGTTCCTCGAACTGCAAAAACATATTTTTAGCGAAGGATTCTGGCCTTCCGACAAGTTCTACGCGGCGAAAGTTGAAGAACAGAACCAGCGCCATCAGCGTTACCACGGCACCAGCTACAACCTTGAACCAGACATCAAAAGTAGCCCCGGCGGCTTGCGCGATATCCACACTCTGCAATGGGTGGCCCGCCGTCATTTTGGCGCAACATCGCTGGATGAAATGGTAGGGTTTGGCTTCTTAACCTCTGCGGAGCGAGCGGAATTAAACGAATGCCTGCATATATTGTGGCGCATTCGCTTTGCCCTGCATCTGGTCGTCAGTCGTTACGATAATCGCCTGTTATTCGATCGCCAGCTTAGCGTCGCCCAGCGTTTGAATTACAGTGGTGAAGGTAACGAACCGGTCGAGCGGATGATGAAGGATTACTTCCGCGTTACACGCCGCGTCAGTGAACTCAACCAGATGCTGCTGCAACTGTTCGATGAAGCCATCCTCGCCCTTCCCGCCGACGAAAAACCACGTCCAATCGACGATGAGTTTCAGCTACGCGGAACGCTGATCGACCTGCGTGATGAAACACTATTTATGCGCCAGCCAGAAGCCATCTTGCGTATGTTCTACACCATGGTGCGCAACAGTGCGATCACCGGCATTTACTCCACCACGCTACGCCAGTTACGCCACGCCCGTCGCCATCTGCAACAACCTCTGTGTAATATTCCGGAAGCGCGAAAACTGTTTTTGAGCATTCTGCGTCACCCCGGAGCGGTGCGGCGCGGGCTATTGCCAATGCATCGCCATAGCGTGCTCGGCGCGTATATGCCGCAATGGTCGCATATCGTCGGGCAGATGCAGTTTGATCTGTTCCACGCCTACACGGTGGATGAACATACTATCCGCGTGATGTTGAAACTGGAGAGTTTTGCCAGTGAAGAAACGCGCCAGCGCCATCCGTTGTGTGTGGACGTCTGGCCGCGCCTGCCGTCAACTGAGCTGATTTTCATCGCCGCGCTGTTTCACGATATCGCCAAAGGACGCGGCGGCGACCACTCCATTCTCGGTGCTCAGGATGTAGTGCATTTTGCCGAACTCCACGGGCTGAACTCACGCGAAACACAGCTGGTCGCCTGGCTGGTTCGCCAGCACTTGCTGATGTCGGTGACAGCACAGCGCCGCGATATTCAGGACCCTGAAGTCATCAAGCAGTTTGCCGAAGAAGTTCAAACGGAAAATCGTCTGCGCTATCTGGTATGCCTGACAGTGGCTGACATTTGCGCCACCAACGAAACGCTGTGGAATAGCTGGAAGCAAAGTCTGTTGCGCGAACTCTATTTTGCCACCGAAAAACAGCTACGACGCGGAATGCAAAACACGCCGGATATGCGCGAACGGGTTCGCCATCACCAACTCCAGGCGCTGGCACTGCTGCGCATGGATAACATCGACGAAGAGGCGCTGCACCAAATTTGGTCACGCTGTCGTGCTAACTATTTTGTCCGCCATAGCCCAAATCAACTGGCCTGGCATGCGCGCCATTTATTACAGCATGATTTAAGCAAACCGCTGGTATTGCTTAGTCCGCAGGCTACGCGTGGAGGCACCGAGATTTTTATCTGGAGCCCGGACCGCCCCTATCTGTTTGCCGCCGTCTGTGCCGAATTAGACCGCCGCAATTTAAGTGTTCACGACGCACAAATTTTCACCACTCGCGACGGTATGGCGATGGATACCTTTATAGTGCTGGAACCCGATGGTAGCCCGCTATCCGCAGATCGTCATGAGGTTATTCGGTTTGGTCTGGAGCAGGTGCTGACACAAAGTAGCTGGCAGCCACCGCAGCCCCGTCGCCAACCTGCCAAATTGCGCCATTTTACTGTTGAAACCGAAGTAACGTTTTTGCCGACCCATACCGACCGCAAATCGTTCCTTGAGCTTATCGCTCTCGACCAACCAGGACTGCTGGCACGAGTCGGGAAAATTTTTGCCGATCTGGGAATTTCGCTTCATGGTGCCCGAATTACAACCATTGGCGAGCGAGTAGAAGATTTATTCATAATTGCCACCGCTGACCGGCGTGCGCTTAATAACGAGTTGCAGCAGGAAGTGCATCAGCGGTTGACAGAGGCCCTCAATCCAAACGATAAAGGGTGATGTGTTTACTGATATGAAAAGAGTTTAACAATGCAGCAGTTACAGAACATTATTGAAACCGCTTTTGAACGCCGTGCCGAGATCACGCCAGCCAATGCAGACACCGTTACCCGCGAAGCGGTAAATCAGGTGATCGCCCTGCTGGATTCCGGCGCACTGCGTGTAGCGGAAAAAATTGACGGTCAGTGGGTGACGCATCAGTGGTTGAAAAAAGCGGTGCTGCTCTCTTTCCGTATTAATGATAATCAGGTGATCGAAGGGGCAGAAAGCCGCTACTTCGACAAAGTGCCGATGAAATTCGCTAACTACGATGAAGCACGTTTCCAGAAAGAAGGCTTCCGCGTCGTGCCACCAGCGGCAGTGCGTCAGGGCGCGTTCATTGCCCGTAACACCGTGCTGATGCCGTCTTACGTCAACATCGGCGCATATGTTGATGAAGGCACCATGGTTGATACCTGGGCGACCGTCGGTTCCTGTGCGCAGATTGGTAAAAACGTCCACCTTTCCGGTGGCGTGGGTATCGGCGGCGTGCTGGAGCCGCTGCAGGCTAACCCGACCATTATTGAAGATAACTGCTTCATCGGCGCACGCTCTGAAGTGGTTGAAGGGGTGATTGTCGAAGAAGGTTCCGTCATCTCTATGGGCGTATACATTGGTCAGAGCACCCGTATTTATGACCGTGAAACCGGCGAAATCCACTACGGTCGCGTTCCGGCAGGGTCTGTGGTTGTTTCAGGTAATCTGCCGTCGAAAGATGGCAAATACAGTCTCTACTGTGCAGTTATCGTTAAGAAAGTTGACGCGAAAACTCGCGGTAAAGTTGGTATTAACGAACTGCTGCGTACCATCGACTAAAAGTATGTACACGGGCAGCGCGACGCTGCCCGATTGCTTTCTGGCTCAGAATAATTCGTCCTACTCATTTTCCCCCTTTTTTAAATACTTTTTCATCTTGTTTCGGACTGTCATGTAATTCGCAAAATGAAGATAAATGTGCTAATCCATCCCATGGAATATCGCCACAATAAAGCAGGTAATTTTTTGATTTTTACGCCATGATAGAAGTCTGGAAGAAAAAGGCTTTCTGCGATCACAGTCGAGCCGGGCGGGCCAGGCCAAATGCTAAAATAAGCACAATTTACTGACTCATTTTGAGGTAACGCTATGTACGACAATCTGAAAAGTCTGGGTATTACCAATCCTGAAGAAATTGATCGTTACAGCCTCCGGCAGGAAGCCAACAACGATATTCTGAAAATCTATTTCCAGAAAGACAAAGGCGAGTTTTTCGCCAAGAGCGTGAAGTTTAAATATCCGCGTCAGCGTAAAACGGTCGTCGCTGATGGTGTGGGTCAGGGTTATAAAGAAGTCCAGGAAATCAGCCCGAATCTACGGTATATCATTGATGAGCTTGATCAAATCTGCCAGCGTGACCGCAGCGAAGTTGATCTTAAGCGTAAGATCCTCGACGACTTACGTCACCTGGAGTCAGTAGTAACCAATAAGATCAGCGAGATTGAAGCCGATCTGGAAAAACTGACGCGTAAATAATGTCATTCTGTGGGCCGGGTAAAGTCTCACCCGGCTGTAATTTTGTCATCGACCTACCGCTCTTCATCCAGTTGTAACGCCACATACAGCAGCAACCTGTCATCAAAATTGCCCAAATCAAGCCCGGTCAGTTCCGATATACGATTAAGCCGATATTCCAGAGTATTACGATGAATAAACAGCGCCTTTGACGTTGCCAGCGGCTGCACGTTATGGCGAAACCACGCCGCCAGCGTACGTCGCAGCAAGCCGTTATTATCCATCGCTTTCAGCCGCGCCAGCGGTCGCGCCAGTTCGTTGGCCTGCCAGTCGCCACGCAAACTGTCGAGTAACACAGGCAACATCAGATCCTGATAAAAATAGCAGCGACTTTCTGGCATCCGCTGTTTACCCACCACCATCGTCGTTTTCGCCGTACGATAGGATCGGGCAATACTGCCAGGACCGGTAAAATAGTTGCCCAGCGAAACGCGAAAACGCAGCTGGCCGTACTCTTTCATGCGGGTAATGAGTTGTTCAACTCGCTTACGATGATCTTCTGCATCCCAGCGCCCAAAAGAGTTCAACGCCGGTTTCAACACCACCATTTCGGTCAGCGAAACAATTGCCACCAGATTATTACGCTCGGGCGTAGTCAGCGCGTTTTGCAGTTGCTGTAACTCCGCCATTGCGCTGTCCACGCCAAGCTGACCGCTGTCGACCTCAACAATAGCCACCACTCGCGGTTGATTGAGATCGATCCCCAGCCGTTGCGCCCATTCAGTAAGTGCGGGAGTATTCTCCTCAGCCTGAATCAGGTTCATCACCAGTTCTTCCCGCAAACGGCTATCCTGCGCCAACAGGTGCATCAACCGCGACTGTTCCAGCATCATTTCAGCCGTCATGCAGACCAGTTCGCCATATTTACGCAGATTCTCTGGTTCACCTGTCAGGCCAATTACGCCGACAATTTCACCTTCCAGCCGTAACGGTAGATTAATCCCCTGCCGCACACCGTGCAGATGACGTGCCACCGCGTCATCGATATCGACGACTCGTCCTTGTGAAAGTACCAGCAATGCTCCTTCGTGCAATTCACCAATACGCTCACGATCGCCGCTGCCGATAATTCGCCCGCGGGCATCCATTACGTTGATATTGGTATCGATGATGCGCATGGTACGTGCCACGATATCCTGCGCCATTTTGGTATCAAGATGCCAGCCAGCCATAAGTCCTCCATTATGCACGGCTTAGCATAAGGAAGTACGTAACGTACGGCATTGTGCAAATGCCCAAAGGATGATGAAGATGTATGGAGTTGTGGTGAAGTTCACAGATTGTAAGGAGAACCCCTTCCCGTTTTCAGGAAGGGGTTGAGGGAGATTACTGCATTAACAGGTAGATGGTGCTGTCGCCGCGCTGAATGTTCAGTGCCAGCACAGACGGTTTGCTGTCGAGAACTTTACGCAGTTCAGCGATGTTTTTCACTGCCTGCTGGTTCGCGCCAATAATCACATCACCTTTCTTCAGGCCGATCTGCGCAGCCGGAGTGCCCGTTTTCACGTTGTTCACCACCACGCCCTGATCTTTGCCTTTGTTGCTCATCTCAGCGCCTTCAATGCCGTTGAAGATGGTGCTGGAATCAACCTGATTCTGGCTGCTCTGCTGAAGTTCCAGGTTCACGTTAACCTGCTTCCCGTCGCGCAGTAAGCCCAGGGTCAGTTTGCTACCTACCGGCATAGTGCCCACCTGAGCACGCAGTGCGGCAAAGCTGCTGATTGGCTTACCGTTCAGTGAGGTGATCACATCACCCGCTTTAATACCCGCTTTCGCGGCGGAAGAATTCGGCAGAACCTGGCTTACGAAAGCACCGCGCTGGGCGTCAACTTTCATCGCTTTCGCCAGATCGGAGTTCAGCTCAGTGCCCATAATACCCAACTCACCACGTTTCACCTGGCCGTATTCCACCATCTGCGAGGTCAGGTTTTTCACCATGTTGCTCGGGATAGCAAAACCGATACCGATGTTTCCGCCGTCCGGTGCGAGAATCGCGGTGTTGATACCAATCAGTTCGCCGTTCAGGTTAACCAACGCACCACCTGAGTTACCCCGGTTGATCGCTGCATCGGTCTGGATGAAGTTTTCGTAGTTTTCAGCGTTCAGGCCGCTACGTCCCAGCGCAGAGACAATCCCGGAAGTTACTGTCTCGCCCAGGCCGAACGGGTTACCAATTGCTACGGTGTAATCACCCACGCGCAGCGCATCAGAATCCGCCATCTTAATTGCGGTCAGGTTTTTCGGGTTCTGGATCTGGATCAGCGCGATATCAGAGCGCGGATCTTTGCCAACCATCTTCGCGTCGAACTTACGACCATCGCTCAGTTGGACTTTAATCACCGTCGCGTTATCAACAACGTGGTTGTTGGTGACGACATAGCCTTTATCGGCATCAATGATGACGCCGGAACCCAGCGCCATGAATTTCTGTTGCTGGCCGCCACCATTACCGCCCTGGCCACCCTGGCAGAACGGAGAACTCTGGAACGGAGAACCTTCCTGGCAGAACGGAGAATCATCACCGAAGAACTGCTGGAAATTACGCGGCATACGCGGCGTATTAACGGTTGTGCTACCTTCTACGTTAATGCTGACCACTGAAGGCATCACCTTTTCGAGCATCGGTGCAAGGCTTGGCATCTGCTGGGCTGTCGTTGCTGAAGAAGTCTCAGCCGCCGTTGCAGAGAGCGGAGATAACGCCAAACCTAAACTCAGAGCCAGTGCACTCAGTGCTAATGTGGTTTTTTTCATGTATTTCAGTCTCGATTAACAGATAACGCAAAATTGCTGTGTTCTTCAGATTCGTTTTATAGCGCGAAGTTCCGAACTAAAGTTTCTGCAAAAGGTAAAAATTTATTGTTCGTCTTTACAAAAGCCTGGTTATTGTTCTACGGCCATCAGACGTCGGTATTCATCCCACGCATAGAGGTCGGTCATACCGCTGATATAATCCTGCAGCAGGCGGCAACGGTAATAATATTCCCATAGCGGAAACTCAGGAGAATCTGACGGTAATTTACTGACAGCCTCGACATAGGCTAGTCGATGGCGCGTCGAGAGTTTGTGGAATAAGCGCGATTCAATAGGGAAACGTCTCACCCGTTCTTTTTCTACCAGTTCAGTAAAGTCTGATAACGACAGGCTTAATAAAGGGCGATAAATCTCTAATAATCCGCTAATGACCCGATAGCCCTGCAATTCAAGCTGCTCGACATCTGGATGGCTAAACACATGTTTTACAGCGACATTTTTATAAAGCTTAAGAAGATCGCTGCATTCGCTGGCATCTTCCAATAATGCATGATTAAACGTTCCGGCGAAAATCGCAGGCAGATTATCAATAAATCGTTGTGCCGCGTAGGGTACCAGTTTATTTAGAGTGTTTACCCTTAAATACATAAAAAACTGATCTTCCGTACTGCGGCTTAAACTATTTGAGCGTGATTTTTCCCAGGCATTTTCAACCACCAGCGAAAAGAGCGAACCTTTCTCATGCTGGCCCCACGCTTCGTGCAAATGATGATAAAGCTGCTCAACGGTAAATATTCTTTTCTCTACCGCATCTTCAAGATCTGCCACACAATAGGAGATGTCGTCGGCAGCTTCCATAATCCACGTTAATGGAAAACGACTGTAAAGCGCCAAATTAAGTTCTTTACGCAACCGGGCAATATAGGCTTCCTCAGAAAGATAATAACCCGGCTTTTTCATTAAATAGTGATGTGTCTCAGGCGTTTCGCCACGCCACCACGCCGGACGGGTATATTTTAAAATACCGCCAACCTGTGCCCAGGTGAGATTCATCCGCATCAATGTATGCACCAAACGAATACCCTGTGCGTTACCTTCAAAATGACATAAGTCCTGACGTATTTTGCGCCGCAGCTCGTTAAGCGGTTCTTCCCCGTCCCGTAAACGTAGTGCTGCCACGCTGCAGCGATCGTCAGTCAGAGGCTGGCTTTCGGCATCTTCCGGGTGCAAACGCTGGCGAAACCAGTCATTTATCGCCGCTTCGCCAAAATGACCAAACGGCGGATTGCCGATATCGTGCATCAGGCATGACATCTCAACAATGCTTTCAAAGGGCCCGGTCAGTTCATCGAGACCATACGCCTCCAGTAATTTAAGCTCTTTCAGGCGGCTTAAAATCTCTTTAGCGATATAACGCCCCACCTGCTGGACTTCCATCGAGTGGGTAAGACGCGTGCGCACGGCGGCATTGCGCTCCAGTGGAAAAACCTGGGTCTTTTGTTGCAGACGACGAATTGCCGGAGAGTTGATGATACGCCCGCGATCGCTCTCGAAGATCCGCAGGATCTCATGTTCGGTTTTAACGCCCTGTGGTGAACGGTAACGACGATGCCAGTTTATTTTTTTTCGGAAATCAATCTGTGCCATGTCCTCTCCCGCGTGAGAAATACGCTTCCCCGTAAGCGCATGGTAAACTATGCCTTCAAATCGGGCTTATCGCGAGTAAATCTATGAAAATCGGCATCATTGGTGCAATGGAAGAAGAAGTTACGCTGCTGCGTGACAAAATCGAAAACCGTCAAACTATCAGTCTGGGCGGTTGCGAAATCTATACCGGCCAACTGAATGGAACCGAGGTTGCGCTTCTGAAATCGGGCATCGGTAAAGTCGCTGCGGCGCTGGGTGCCACTCTGCTGTTGGAACACTGCAAGCCAGATGTGATTATTAACACCGGTTCTGCCGGTGGCCTGGCACCAACGCTGAAAGTGGGCGATATCGTTGTCTCGGACGAAGCTCGTTATCACGACGCGGATGTCACGGCATTTGGTTATGAATACGGCCAGTTACCAGGCTGCCCGGCAGGCTTTAAAGCTGACGATAAACTGATCGCTGCCGCTGAGGCCTGCATTGCCGAACTGAATCTTAACGCTGTACGTGGCCTGATTGTTAGCGGCGACGCTTTCATCAACGGTTCTGTTGGTCTGGCGAAAATCCGCCACAACTTCCCACAGGCCATTGCTGTAGAGATGGAAGCGACGGCAATCGCCCATGTCTGCCACAATTTCAACGTCCCGTTTGTCGTAGTACGCGCCATTTCCGACGTGGCCGATCAACAGTCTCATCTTAGCTTCGATGAGTTCCTGGCTGTTGCCGCTAAACAGTCCAGCCTGATGGTTGAGTCACTGGTGCAGAAACTGGCACATGGCTAAGTCACTGTTCAGGGCGCTGGTCGCCCTGTCTTTTCTCGCGCCGCTGTGGCTCAATGCCGCGCCGCGCGTCATCACGCTTTCTCCCGCCAACACTGAACTTGCCTTTGCCGCCGGGATCACGCCGGTTGGGGTCAGCAGCTATTCCGACTATCCTCCACAAGCGCAAAAGATTGAGCAGGTTTCCACCTGGCAGGGGATGAATCTGGAACGCATTGTCGCGCTGAAACCCGATCTGGTGATTGCCTGGCGTGGAGGTAATGCCGAGCGGCAGGTTGACCAGCTGGCTTCTCTGGGAATAAAAGTGATGTGGGTCGATGCGACAAGCATTGAACAAATTGCCAATGCGTTACGTCAACTGGCCCCCTGGAGTCCGCAACCAGACAAGGCCGAACAAGCCGCGCAATCCCTGCTGGACCAGTACGCGCAATTGAAAGCGCAATATGCTGATAAACCTAAAAAACGTGTTTTTCTGCAATTCGGCATTAATCCGCCATTTACCAGTGGAAAAGAGTCGATTCAGAACCAGGTACTCGAAGTTTGTGGCGGAGAAAACATCTTTAAAGATAGCCGGGTTCCCTGGCCGCAAGTTAGCCGCGAACAGGTGTTAGCACGCGCGCCACAGGCGATTGTCATTACAGGCGGACCGGACCAAATTCCTAAAATCAAACAATACTGGGGTGAACAGCTCAAAATTCCCGTTATTCCTCTCACGAGTGACTGGTTTGAACGTGCAAGCCCACGTATTATCCTCGCTGCACAACAGCTCTGTAATGCGCTTTCACAGGTAGATTAGTGCCTGACCTTTTCAGGTGCTCAGTGGGGATTGAACAATGCTCGTCTATTGGCTGGATATAGTCGGCACAGCGGTATTTGCTATCTCTGGCGTTTTGTTAGCCGGAAAATTGCGTATGGACCCTTTTGGTGTTCTGGTACTGGGCGTGGTTACCGCAGTAGGCGGCGGAACAATTCGCGACATGGCGCTGGATCACGGCCCGGTATTTTGGGTGAAAGATCCCACCGATCTGGTCGTTGCAATGGTCACCAGCATGCTGACCATCGTGCTGGTGCGCCAGCCAAGACGCTTACCAAAATGGATGTTGCCGGTGCTGGACGCCGTTGGTCTGGCGGTATTTGTCGGCATTGGCGTGAATAAAGCCTTTAATGCGGAAGCCGGTCCGTTAATCGCGGTTTGTATGGGCGTCATTACTGGCGTTGGCGGCGGGATCATTCGTGATGTACTGGCCCGCGAAATCCCCATGATTTTACGTACAGAAATCTACGCAACTGCCTGTATTATCGGCGGTATTGTCCACGCTACGGCTTATTACACATTTTCCGTACCACTGGAAACAGCCAGTATGATGGGCATGGTCGTGACGCTATTGATTCGGCTGGCGGCTATTCGTTGGCATCTTAAGCTACCGACGTTTGCGCTGGATGAGAATGGTCGTTGAAGAGAGAAGATGTGCCGGATAGTTTATCCGGCACATGAACAGCAGATTAGATACTAAAGGAAGAACCGCAACCGCAGGTGCTTTTCGCGTTCGGGTTGGTCACGATGAAACGAGAACCTTCCAGACCTTCGGTATAGTCAACGGAACCGCCGACCAGATATTGCAGGCTCATCGGATCAACCACCAGGCCAACGCCCTGTTTTTCGATGGTCATATCGCCTTCGTTCACCTGATCATCAAAGGTGAAACCATACTGGAAGCCGCTGCAACCGCCACCGGTGATATACACGCGTAATTTCAGATTCGGGTTATCTTCGTCAGCGATCAGGCTTTTAACTTTGTTGGCTGCTGCGTCGGTAAACTCCAGCGGCAGTGCTACGTCATCACTCATATTTTGCTCCAAACGACATCGGCAATTGGGCAAATTCTAACCCAATAATAATCGCCATTATCTAATACCCTGGTATTTCGTTCAAGTATTCTCGCTGGCTGATGCGGCCTTGCTTCGCGCCAGTTGCTCAGCTTCCTGTTTCGCCAGCGTGCGCGCAAGAATCGCCGAGTATAGCGGTTTCCCGCCGGTAAATTGCGCTAATAGTGTTGCGCCAAGACCGGTAATAATCATTGGCAAAATGAGCTGGTAGTTATCGGTCATCTCCAGAACCAGAATAATCCCCGTTAACGGCGCACGAATAGATGCCGCCAGTAACGCCCCCATTCCGGCAATAGCAAACGTCCCCGCCTCAAGGTGATATTGCGGAAACAACTCAACGGCAACCATTCCGAAAGCGGTTCCCAGCACAGTACCCAGCGCCAGCATCGGGGCAAAAATACCGCCCGGCGCGCCGGAAGAGAAGCAAAGTAAGGTGGTAATGACCCGCGCGACGAAGATAAACACCAGCATTCCCATGCTGAAATTCCCCGCGGTAGCGATAGGAATCAGGTTAAAACCGCCGCCCGACGTTGCTGGTGCCACAAACCCCAGCAATCCACACAGACCGCCAATCGCACCGCCCATCAGTACCCATTTGGTAATATTGCCGCCGTGCACACGGTGCAGCAAATCCTGCATCCCCAGCACCCATTTATTAAAAATAGGGCCGAAAATGCCAAAAATAATACCGAGGATCAGATAAAGCCACAGCGTATTAAGCGGCGCATCAGAAAGTTTACCGACGTCAATCAACGCAACTTCATGATTAAAAATCCGGTACATAATGGTCGACATAATGACGCCAATAAATACCGCTTTAATCGAAATTAACGTATAGCGAAACTGCGGACGCATCTCTTCGATAATAAACAAAATACCCGCCAGCGGCGCGTTAAAGGCCGCAGCCAGCCCCGCAGCAGCACCGGTTGCCAGTAGCGTATGACGAGCTTCGTCACCTTTCAGGCGGAAAACATCGAGTACCATCCGCCCGATATTGCCGCCTATCTGCACGGTTGGCCCTTCGCGCCCCAACACCATGCCTCCGCCAAGTGTTCCCAGCCCGCCAAAGAATTTCACCGGCAACACACGCCACCAGCGAACGGGACGTTGATCTTCCAGCGCCCCTTCAATTTCCGGGATCCCCGAACCACCTGCTTCCGGCGCGTATTTGCGCACCAAAAAGTAGCCGAACATCGCCAGCACCGCCGAACAGAGAAAAGCGACGGTTAACAGTAGCGGATAATTATCAGCAGTATGTACCAGTGCCCCCATACGTTGGTTCTGCAACCAGGCGACACCTTTGTCAAAAGCAACCGCAGCCAGCCCGACAAGCGTGCCGACGACTGCCGCCATAAACAAAATGGCTAACGGGGTTTTATCGCGCTCAAGAAGTTGGCGAATCAGTTGTCTGCGTCGCAGGCGCGCGGCCTGCGGTGTTTCTAAAGAGGGAGTATCAGTTTTCATCCAATGATCACTTATTGGTCATACAAATAAGATGACGGCATTTTACTCGCACGTTCCATGAAAATCCTTTGCAAAGCGTAATGTTTCAAATGCACAAAACTTTTATACTCTAAGAAATCAGGATTGCACCAGTACAAGCAGCCTGATGTTTGACGAGTATTTAACTTGTTATGAATAACATAGAATAGCAGCCATTCACTTTTTCTACGAATCAGGAACCCTCCATGAGTAAGTCTGAAAATCTTTACAGCGCAGCGCGCGAGCTGATCCCTGGCGGCGTGAACTCCCCTGTTCGCGCCTTTACTGGCGTGGGCGGCACTCCACTGTTTATCGAAAAAGCGGACGGCGCTTATCTGTACGATGTTGATGGCAAAGCCTATATCGATTATGTCGGTTCCTGGGGGCCGATGGTGCTGGGCCATAACCATCCGGCGATCCGCAATGCCGTGATTGAAGCCGCCGAGCGTGGTTTAAGCTTTGGTGCACCAACCGAAATGGAAGTGAAAATGGCGCAACTGGTGACCGAACTGGTCCCGACCATGGATATGGTGCGCATGGTGAACTCCGGCACTGAAGCGACGATGAGCGCCATCCGCCTGGCCCGTGGTTTTACCGGTCGCGACAAAATTATTAAATTTGAAGGTTGTTACCACGGTCACGCTGACTGCCTGCTGGTGAAAGCCGGTTCTGGCGCACTCACGTTAGGCCAGCCAAATTCGCCGGGCGTTCCGGCAGATTTCGCCAAACATACCTTAACCTGTACTTATAACGATCTGGCCTCTGTACGCGCCGCGTTTGAGCAATACCCGCAAGAGATTGCCTGTATTATCGTCGAGCCGGTGGCAGGCAATATGAACTGTGTTCCGCCGCTGCCAGAGTTCCTGCCAGGTCTGCGTGCGCTGTGCGACGAATTTGGCGCGTTGCTGATCATCGATGAAGTGATGACCGGTTTCCGCGTAGCGCTAGCTGGCGCACAGGATTATTACGGCGTAGTGCCAGATTTAACCTGCCTCGGCAAAATCATCGGCGGTGGAATGCCGGTAGGCGCATTCGGTGGTCGTCGTGATGTAATGGATGCGCTGGCCCCGACCGGTCCGGTCTATCAGGCGGGTACGCTTTCCGGTAACCCGATTGCGATGGCTGCTGGTTTCGCCTGTCTGAATGAAGTCGCACAGCCGGGCGTTCACGAGACGCTGGATGAGCTGACAACACGTCTGGCAGAAGGTCTGCGGGAAGCGGCAGAAGAAGCCGGAATTCCGCTGGTGGTAAACCACGTTGGCGGCATGTTCGGTATTTTCTTTACCGACGCCGAGTCCGTGACGTGCTATCAGGATGTGATGGCCTGTGACGTGGAACGCTTTAAGCGTTTCTTCCATATGATGCTGGACGAAGGTGTTTATCTGGCACCGTCAGCGTTTGAAGCGGGCTTTATGTCTGTGGCGCACAGCATGGAAGATATCAATAACACCATCGATGCTGCACGTCGGGTGTTTGCGAAGTTGTGATGATTTTGCCTCGCCCACCGGGCGAGGCATCCTATTAACGGCTCTGCTTTCTCAACAAATAGATAAAATATGGCGCGCCGATAAAGGTCGACAGCAGCCCCGCCGGGATCTGGAATGGAAACAGCACCATCCGCCCACACCAGTCAGCGAACACCAGCAGTAAACCACCCACCAGCGCCGAAATTACGATGTGTGGCATCGTCCGTCGAAAGCCCATCATCCGCGCAATATGCGGTGCCATTAAACCAACAAAACTCAACGGTCCAATGGTCATTGTCGCGGTCGCCGTCAGGCAAGCCGCTAACAGCAGCAGCGCAATTCGCGTCGGCGTCAGCGCCATCCCCACGGCTCGTGCGGTATCACCGCCCAGCGGTAAAATGGTCAGCCAGCGGCGGCACAGCGGGGTAATCGCCAGCAAAATCACCATCACAATTCCAGTACGCCAGACCTGCGCCTCGGTCGCGTTGTAGGTCGAACCGGAAATCCAGGTCAGAACTTGCGCCATTCGCGGGTCACCACTTGCCTGCAACATCATCAAAAGCATGGTGAACGCGGTACTTAACGCCATCCCCGCCAGTAACATGCGGTGTGGGGAAAATCCACCGCGTCCGGCGGCGATCATAATGATCAACAGCGTCACCGCCGCCCCGAGACTGCCTGCGGGTAACAGCCAGCCAAAGGCATTACCCGGCACCAGAAACAGCATTAACACCACGCCAAACGCCGCGCCGGAGCTAATCCCCAGCACTTCCGGGCTTGCCATCGGGTTTCCGGTCAGCCGCTGAATAATACAGCCCGCCACCGCCAGCATGACGCCCGCAAACAGCGCCGCCATAATTCGCGGCCAGCGCCAGGGCATCAAATCCTCGAGCAACGCCCCGCTCGCCCACGTCCAGCCGTGCGCATCACGACCAAACGACAGCGCCACCACCACAGCCATCAACAGCAGCACGCCGCCCGCGAGGGCAAACGCCAGCACGTGTTGGCGTTCAGCCGCGACACGATCGTTGACCTTCATATCCGGCGCGCTAATGCTACGTAAACGCGGCAGCAGCCACAGTAACAGCGGCGCACCGATCAACGCCGTCACCGAACCGGTGGAAACTTCCATCCACACGCGAGTCAGCCAGAGGATGATTTGATCAGAAAGCCACAGAATTAACGCACCAATCAGCGATGCCAGCATCAACCGTGGCAACAAACGCCGCGCCCCCAGCATTTTCGCCAGCAGTGGCGCGAACAACCCGATAAAGCCGATAATCCCCACCGCGTTCACCAGCAGCGCACTGATGACAATCGCCAGCGACAACGCCGCCAGACGCGCGAGCGACAAGGCCAGCCCGAGATTGCGCGCCACGCCATCATCAAGCCCCATCAGAGTTAACGGGCGAAGTAGCAATAACGTCAGCATCACGCCGCCCAGCAGCTGCGGCCATAAACGCTCAACGCCGCCCCAGTCGGTTTGCGTCAGCGTTCCGGTGCTCCACAGGAACATGCTTTGCAGTTGGTCATGATGGAAGATAACCAGTAACTGATTGATTGCGCCGCAATAAAGGCTCACTACCAGCCCCGCGAGGATCAGCGTTACCGGCGAAAGCCGTTTCCCCCACGCGACGCCAAAGACGATTAAGCCAACAACACAAGCCCCTGCCAGCGCAGCAAACTGGCTCGCCATAGCACCTGGGATCGCCCAGAGCGTGGTGACGGTAATCCCCAGTTGCGCGCCTGTTGCAACGCCCAACGTCGTCGGTTCCGCCAGCGGGTTACGCAGCACTTGCTGAAACAGCACGCCCACCAGCCCCAGGCCCGCGCCCACCAGCAGCGAAATCGCCAGACGCGGCAACAAGCTGTAGTGAAAAATCATCTGCTCGATGACGTCAATATCCGGCGACCAGGCGGCCTGCGCCCACTGGCTGCGCGGCAGCGCCTGCGAGAAGTTCATCCACGTGAGCGCCGTAGCGACAATCACTAACAGCGCCAGCAATAACGCCGGAAAAAGCGCAATTCGTTTACTCACGCTTTACCTCCAATGGCGTTATCCAGAATACGCACAAAGTGCATTGCCGAGAGCGTCGCACCATAAAACCAGACTGCAGGTACGCGCTGAAAGCGTCCGGCGCGGACAAACGGCATAGCCTGCCACAGCGGCGTCGCCATTAGGGTGTCCATGTCTTTGCTGTTGTCGTGATCAAAACAGAGCACATCAACGTCTTTATACGCTGCCAGACGATCGATACTGACAGCGGTACTGCCCCAGAAGTTGGTTTCCCCTTGCCAGGCATTTGGGATGCCGTACTCATCAAGAATTTCCTGGAACAGGCTGTTTGGACCGAAGACCAACATATGGCGCGGATCGATAAGTGTCGTCAGCAATAACGGGCGTGCACCACGCTTCACAAAGCGGGGTTTCATGCTGCGGATAAAGTCTTCATAGTGCGCTAAATGCGTTTCTGCTGCGCTTTGCAGGTTAAGTAAATCTGCCATTTCCGTCAGTGATTTACGCGCCATCGCCAGCGGCTGTTTGCCGTCACTGAAGTTAAATCCGCGACCCGGCGCAATGCGTGCCAGCATTTCTGGTGAAGGGCCATATCCTGCCGACCAGACCATAAACGATGGTTTCATTTCGGTCAGCAGTTCAAGGTTAGGTTCTGTGCGCAAACCGACGTCGATCACTGAGTCCGGCAATGGTGGTTCGCTGACCCACAGGCGATAGTTGATGGTATCCGCCACGCCGTAAGGCACGATGCCGAGCGCCAGCAGTAATTCCACCGGCAACCACTCCAGCGCCACAATACGATTGGGATCAATAGCCGCCGCGTGGGCGGTATTCATCTGCCATAACAACGGAGAAAGCGCCATCGCCGTTAACAGTCGACGGCGCGAAATAAGAGGTAAGCCGCTCATCAATAAACAAAACTCACAGGTGCAGCACCCGCCGGATGCGGCAAAATACCCATCGGGATGCCATAAATCATTTCAAGGGTTTCGCCGCGCATAATTTCCGCAGGCGTTCCCTGAGCAATCATTTCACCGCCGCGCAGGGCGACCAGATAATCACAGTAACGCGCAGCCATATTGATATCGTGCAGCACGGCAATGACCGTCAGGCCACGCTCCTGACTTAAACGATGCACCAGCGCCAGCACATCAACCTGGTGGGCGATATCCAGCGCCGAGGTCGGTTCGTCGAGCAACAGACAACGGCTATCCTGCGCCACCAGCATGGCGATCCACGCCCGCTGACGTTCGCCGCCAGAGAGACTATCGACCAGCCGATGCGCCAGCGGTTTTAAGCCAACCAGCGAGATAGCTTCCTCGACCTTTTCGCGATCTGCCGCACCAAAGCGCCCTAGTGCGCCATGCCACGGGTAACGACCAATCGCCACCAGTTCACGCACCGTCATCCCTTCTGCCGGAGGAAGCTGCTGCGGCAAATAAGCCACTTTGCGGGCAAACGCTTTGCTACTCCAGCTTTCCAGCGGCTGGGCATCAAGAAGAATCTCCCCTTCCGACGGCGGCTGATGACGGCCAAGCATTTTGAGCAGAGTGGATTTACCAGAACCGTTGTGACCAATCAGACCGGTCACTTTCCCGGCAGGAAAGGTTAACGACAGCGGATGCAAAAGCGTGCGCCCGGGCACACGAAAGGAGATATTACGCAGTGCAAAAGTGGTATCGGAATGATTCGTGTATTCCTGCATAACAGCCAACTTGTGAAACGGGCACGGAAATCCGTGCCCCAAAAGAGAAATTAGAAACGGAAGGTTGCGGTTGCAACGACCTGACGTTCTGCGCCCCAGAAGCAGCCATAGGTGTTAAAGCAGCTGGCGACGTATTCACGATCGAACAGGTTGTTGACATGCAGCGCCACGTTGGAGCCAGCCATGCCGACTCGCGCCAGATCATAACGCACTAACGCATCCACGACCGTATAACTTCCCACTTTAAAGGAGTTAGCCGGATCACCATAACTGGAGCCAGTATAACGACCACCGGTGCCCAGCGTCAGACCTGAAAGCGGACCGTCAAAGAAGGTATAGTCAGCCCACAGCGAAGCCATGTGTTTTGGCACCTGTGCAGGCGTATTGCCTTTATAGGTAGTATCGGTAGTGTATTCCGCATCGGTGTAAGTATAAGAACCGACTACGTTAACACTCGCCGACAGCGCCGCTTTCGCTTCAATTTCTACGCCACGAGCGCGGATCTCGCCACCTTCAACCGAGAAGAAGGAACCCTCAGGGTCCGCCATCAGGTTGTTGGTTTTAGTGAGATTATACACGGCACCAGTAACTACAATTGGACGATCTTCCGGTACATATTTCACGCCGACTTCATACTGCTTACCTTTAGACGGTGCGAAAATATTACCATCCTTCCCAACTTGCGAAGAAGGTTCAAACGATTCGCTATAGCTGAAGTATGGTGTTACACCATTATCAAACAGGTAGTTAACACCACCACGCCAGGTAAACTGTTTGTCATCACGTTTATCGGTCGTTCCCGCTACGCGGTTAAGAGATTCTTGATCTGCCCAGTCGTAACGACCGCCCAGGGTGACCAGCACTTTATCCCACTGCGCCTGATCCTGAACATAAACGCCCGTTTGCTTCTGCTTATTCAGAATGCGGTACGGACCGGAGTTATCCGGGTCTTTCGCATTGAAGTCGAAATCGGTATTCACCGGATTGTACAGATCGAGCAGTGGCACAGAGTCGTCGTAACCAAACCAGGCGTTGATGTCATTACGCATACGCATAAAGTCGACACCGGTCAGCAGAGTGTGGTCGATATCGCCAGTGGCAAACTTGCTCTGCAACTGGGTATCAACGGAGAAGTTTTGCAGCTTCTCATCATCAACGACGTATTTACGTGCCAGATAATGGCCTTTATCCGCTGGCGCTAATGCTGCACACTGTTTGCTGTAAGCATTCGCCGGATCGGAGCAGACGCCGTAACCATAAACGCTGTTTTGCGAGGTTTTGTTTTCAGCAAAGCGCAGGTTCTGACGCACAGTAAAGGTGTCGTTAAATTCGTGATCGAAGCTGTAGCCCACCATCTTCTCATTACGAGAATAGGTGTTGTTCTTCGCCCCTTCATTAAAGTCTGTCGGCAGACGCTTACCGTTCGGCAGCGGCTCAACGGTTCCCTCTTTCGGCAACCAGCCGTAATAACCGGTTTCCGGTTCGTTCTGGAAGTAAGAAAGGAAAGTGAAATTGGTTTTATCATCCGGGCGCCAGGTGAACGCTGGAGCAATAGCATAACGCTGCTCTTCTGCCCCCTTCTGCTGAGCATTGGCTGAACGCGCAATACCAGTCAGACGATAAGAGTAAACGCCGTCATCATCCAGCGCATCACTGAAGTCAAAACCAGTCTGGAACAGGCTGTCAGTACCGGCTTTAAACTGAATTTCTTTCAGCGGTTCTGTAGTCGGGCGCTTGCTGACCATGTTCAACAGGCCGCCAGGGCTGCTTTTCCCGTACAGCACGGATACCGGACCACGCATGATTTCAGCGCGCTCCAGCATATACGGATCGATAACTGCATCGTTATAGAAGTTGCCCTGCATCTTCAGGCCATTCAGATAGTTGTTCTGGCTTTGGCCGTCAGCGGCGAATCCGCGGATGATCAGGTAATCGTAAGTGTTGGATGCGCCACGAGTTCCCACGGCAACGCCAGGAGTGTAGCTAAGAGCTTCTTTTACCGACTTCGGCTGATGCAGCGCCATCTCTTCGGCGGTCACAACAGAAATAGACTGTGGCACTTTTTGAATCGGCGTATCGGTTTTAGTGCCGGTAGCTGACTGTCGCGCCGCAATAGTTGCAGCCGGCCCCCATGCGCTTTCTTGCGGCGCAGGTGCAGCGGTAACGGTGATAGTGTCTTCTTTCGGTTCAACCGCTGCCTGTGCATAAACAGACATGCCGCTAACCGCTGTGGCTACTACAACTGCGATTTTACGCAGTGAGTGTTTTGGCTGAGCAGTTTTGGAACGCGCCATTGGTATATCTCTGATGTAAAGTGAATGATAACGTAAACGAGAATGATTATTATAAAGATAAGATAATATTCGAAACGCTGGCGGGTTCGCAAGCGGTACGCAATCTGAGCGTTCCTGAAGGGTTAATAAACAACCAGATGAAAAGAAAGGGTTAATACTTTGGGTGGGATGTTATTTTACCGGATGGCTACTCGCCATCCGGTATGTCACGCTTAGGCGTTAATTACTCCCAAACATATCCTTGATCCAACCGGCTACACCGTCGCTGTCTTTCTGCTCTTGCTGAGCAGGTTGCTGTTGCGGCTGTTGCTGCGGCTGAGAAGACTGATCAAACGGATTGCCTGACGGTTGCTGCTGCATCTCACTCTGCTGGCACAGCGATTGCGGATCGCTGGTCCAGACCGGCAAGACACGCATACCACCGCTGCAAACAAAGTTGCCGTCGTAGTCCACGCCCATATCTGCAATATCTTCTGGCGGAACAAGATTCAGCGGTGTTGGCGTCTGGTTAGCCAGATAACGCTGATAAATCGACATTGCCCCGCTGGCTCCATACAGTTTGGTCGGTTGGTTGTTATCACGGCCTACCCAGGTGATGGTCACCGTGCTGCCGTCAATGCCCGCAAACCAGGTATCTACGTTATTGTTGGTAGTCCCTGTTTTCCCTGCCAGATGCAGGTTCGGGTATTTCGCCCCAAGCTGACGCCCCGTACCACGTTGTACCACCTGCTGCATGGTCCATAGTGTCAGATATGCCGCCTGCGCCGGAACAGCGCGTTCTGCCTGCGGGAAACTCTGATACAGCACCTTGCCATCTTCCGCGATTACCGAACGCAGCGCAGAAAGTGGTGCACGGTTACCGCCGCTGGCGATGGTCTGGAAAGCCTGCGCCACTTCGATTGGCGTTAAGTTCAACGCCCCCAGCAGCATTGCCGGAACCGGATGCAGCTGATCTTTCGGTACGCCCAGTTTAATCCAGGTCTCCGTAACCGCAGGCAGCCCCAGCGCCATCCCCAGATTCACCGTCGGCACGTTCATCGAACGGGTCAACGCATCCACCAGCATCACTCTGCCACTTTCGCTATAACGACGGTCATCGTTCTGCGGTGACCAGACCTGGCCATTCGGCTGACGCAGCGCGATGGGCGCATCGGCAATCCACGTGTTCAGGCGATAGATTTTCGGCTGGCTTAAGGCAGTCAGATAAGTCGCTGGTTTTGCAAGGGAACCAATCGAACGACGCGCCTGCATCGCACGGTTGTAGCCCGCAAACTGCGGCTCAGAACCTCCAACCATCGCACGAACTTCACCACTAAAGCGGTCGACGACCACAATCGCGGTTTCAAGATCGCTCAACTTACGCTGTTTCTTCAGTGCCGGAATGCCTTCCACGGCGGCTTTTTCTGCCGCGTCCTGGGCCACCGAGTCAAAGGTAGTGAAGATCTTCACGCCGGAGAGATCTTTTACCTTATCGCCCAGTTTTGCCTGCAACTCCTGACGCACCAGCTGCATAAAGGCTGGCTGAGGAGAGATCACCCCACCGCGCGGCTGAACACCCAGCGGACGTGCACTCAACATGTCATAGAGTTCTTGATCAATAATCTGTTGCTGTTGCAGCAGACGCAGCACCAGATTACGTCGCTCCAGCGCCAGTTTCGGGTTACGCCACGGGTTGTAGATGGACGCCCCTTTCACCATACCGACTAACAGCGCCTGCTGATCGAGGCTTAGCTCTTCTACCGGGCGACCAAAGTAATACAAGCTCGCCAGCGGGAAGCCGCGGATTTCGTTGTCGCCGCTCTGACCGAGATACACCTCGTTCATATACAGCTCAAGAATACGGTCTTTGCTGTAACGCGCGTCCATGATCAGCGCCATGTAAGCTTCGTTCGCTTTACGCCAGTAAGAACGCTCACTGGAGAGGAACAGGTTTTTCACCAGTTGCTGAGTCAGCGTACTCGCCCCCTGCACCGTGCGTCCAGCAGTCAGGTTTGCCAGCACCGCACGTCCGATTGAGTAGAGACTGATCCCATCATGCTCGTAAAAATGACGGTCTTCTGTCGCCAGCAAAGTATCCACCAGCAAATCCGGGAAACCACTGCGCGGCACAAACAGACGTTGCTCACCGTTTGGTGAAGAGATCATAGTGATCAGGCGCGGATCAAGACGGAAGAAACCGAACTGACGGTTGTTCTCCATATTGACGATCGTCGCCAGATGATCGCCATCAAAGGTCAGACGTGCACGCACCTGCCCTTCTTTACTGTCCGGGAAATCAAACGGACGGCGGATCATCTCAATGCTGTTGGCCTGCACGGTAAATTCGCCAGGACGGGTCATTTTCGACACCTGACGATACTGGGTCGCCTCCAGCAGCTTCACCATCTCGTTCTTGCTGATGGTCATGTCTGGCTCAAGGTTGACCATCCGGCCATAAACTGCCGCGGGCAGTTGCCAGACCTTGCCATCAATACGGCTGCGAATTTTTTGATCGAGATAAACGCCGTAAATGGCGATCAGCACGGCAAAAACGATAGCCAGTTTTAGCAGCAGCCATAGCCAGCCGCGTTTGCCACGAGGCTTACGCCCTTTGCCTTTGCCCTTACCTTTGCGCGGCATCGGTTCTTCATCCTCATAGTCATCATAATCGTCGTAATCATCGTCATCTTCGTAACGACGACGGCTTACCTTTTGTTTGACCGGACGCGTCGGTTTCCCTTTGCGTCCAATTGGCTCGCGGTCATTCCCGGCCATGCTTTTTCTCCGCAATATTCAGGCGCAAAAGCCCGATTTTCTGTTCTTCTGTTGCAAGACAGAAGAAGATATCTCTCAAATTTACTTTGATCTTCACGAATACTTTTTCGTTCGTCGCGTTGGTGCGGTGTTTGCCGGGTCGTCCGGCCAGACATGTTTGGGATAACGCCCTTTCATCTCTTTTTGCACCTCACGGTACGCTCCTTTCCAGAAGGCGCTCAAATCACGCGTGATTTGCAGCGGCCTTTGGGCAGGGGAAAGTAACTCCAGCACCAGCGGCACGCGCCCCTGGGCGATCGTCGGATTGGTGGCCTCGCCAAACATCTCCTGCATTCTCACCGCCAGCGCGGGCGGGTTATCTTCATGATAACGAATGGCGATCCGGCTTCCCGTCGGCACAGTGTAATGCGCAGGCAATTCACTATCCAGACGTTGCTGCATTACCCAATCAAGTAATCCACGCAGTGCCTGATAAATATCGAGTGATTTCAAGCCGCGTAGCGAATGTACGCCTGTCATATGCGGCAGTAGCCACGTTTCCAGCGTCGCCAACAAACTCTCATCATCAACCGCTGGCCAGTCATATTCCGGCAACCACTTTGCGGCGCATAACAAACGCAAGCGTAGCTGTTCCGCTTCCGCCGTCCAGTTGAGCACGCTTAAACCTTTATCACGAATGCCGTTAAGCATCGCCTGATGCAACTCGTCTTCCGAGGGTTTCGCCAGCGGTTGCACTTTTACCGTCAACTGACCGATTTGCAGCCGACGCCAGGCTTTCAGCGTACCTTGCGCGTCATCCCACTCCACGGTGTCCGATTGCTGTACCAGCTGCGGGCAGCGTTGTACTAACTCATCAATATCGACCGGTAGCGCCAGTAAAATCCGCGCATCCGGCGAGGCGCTGCCCTGCAATAATAACGGTGCGATCAACCATTCGTGGCGGCTTAGCGCATCGTCGGCATCGAGCATCGCCCCCATGCCGTTCGCCAGTTGATAGCGTTCATCTTGCCCACGGCGACGAGCAATGCGATCGGCATACGCTCTGGCAAGTAGCGGCGCGATAAGCGAACTGTCTGCCTCACCGCCGCGTACGTTTAAGCGTTTTAACAGTTGCTGACTACGTTGCTGCCAGGCGGGTTGATTGCGCGAAAACGCCACGCCCAGGTCACTATTGCCCATCCGTGGCGGCTCTTCGAGAATGGCGGCAATTTTTGCCGCGGTAGCAGCTTCGTCGTCGCTCTTTGCGCTCACCAGCATTGCCGCTAAACGCGGATCGTTACCCAGCGTCGCCATTTTCTGCCCTTTCGTGCTTAGCCGTTCACCGTCCATCGCCCCCAGCATCCGTAACAGGCGTTTCGCGGCCTGTAAATTCACGGCTGGCGGTTGATCCAGCCAGCTCATCTGCGTCGGATCGCTGCATCCCCATTGCAGTAATTCCATCAGCAAACCGGAGAGATCGCTTTGTAATATTTCTGGTTCACTTTGCGCGGAGGCGCGTTCTGCTTGTTCTTTGGCGATTAAATGTAAACAGATCCCCGGCTCCAGACGTCCGGCACGCCCGGCGCGTTGCGTCATTGATGCCTGGCTAATGCGTTGGGTAATCAGCCGCGTTAGCCCCGTGCGCGGATCAAAGCGCGCCACACGTTCCTGAGCACAATCCACCACCAGACGAATACCTTCGATGGTTAAACTGGTTTCAGCAATATTGGTTGCCAGCACCACTTTGCGCATCCCTTCTGGTGCCGGAAGGATCGCTTTTCGCTGATCGTTCAGCGACAACGCGCCATACAGCGGGCAGAGCAACACATCACTACCGATGCGCGAAGCCAGTTGTTCCTGAACGCGCTGAATTTCTCCGACACCCGGTAAAAATAACAGTAATGAGCCGCTTTCCTGATGCAGCAATTCGGCGGTGGCAACCGCCACGGCTTCATCAAAACGCTGATGAGCGGGCAGCGGTAAATATCGGCGTTCAACCGGAAACGAGCGCCCTTCTGAGATGACGACGGGCGCTTCTGGCAGCATCTGCTGCAAGCGGTCATTGTCCAGCGTAGCCGACATAATCAGCAGTTTAAGGTCATCACGCAGACCTTGTTGCACATCGAGTAACAGCGCCAACGCCAAATCCGCCTGCAAACTGCGCTCATGAAACTCATCGAGGATCACCAATCCAACATCGCTCAGTTCCGGGTCACGCTGGATCATGCGCGTCAGCACGCCTTCGGTAACCACTTCCAGGCGGGTATTCGGCCCGACGCAGTTTTGCGCACGCATCCGGTAGCCAACGGTATCGCCTGGCTTTTCGTTAAGCAGCTCCGCCAGCCGTTGCGCAACGTTACGCGCCGCCAGACGACGCGGCTCCAGCAGGATAATTTTCCCGTTAATGCCTGGATGCGCCAGCAGTTGCAGCGGCAGCCAGGTTGATTTCCCGGCCCCGGTCGGCGCACTTAATAACACCTGCGATGCACCATCGAGGGCAGCAAGTAACTCAGGTAAGACGGCAGCAACGGGCAACGACGACACAAAACGCTCCAGAGGGTTAACATTCTTCGCGCCACATTGTAGCATCGCGGTAATTCATAACCGAGTGCCTCACATGTCTGAACCGCAACGTCTGTTCTTTGCTATCGACTTACCTGCAGAAATCCGCGAACAGATTATCCACTGGCGCGCCACACACTTCCCACCTGACGCGGGACGTCCGGTCGCCGCCGATAATTTGCATCTGACTCTGGCATTTTTAGGCGAAGTGAGCGCGGAGAAAGAGAAGGCGCTTTCACTTTTAGCCGGACGGATTCGTCAGCCCGGTTTCACACTCACGCTTGATGACGCCGGTCAGTGGCTGCGTTCGCGTGTGGTATGGTTAGGGATGCGTCAGCCGCCACGCGGCTTAATCCAGCTGGCGAATATGCTCCGCTCACAGGCTGCCCGCAGCGGTTGTTTTCAAAGCAATCGTCCGTTTCATCCACATATTACCTTATTGCGCGACGCCAGCGAGGCGGTGACAATCCCGCCGCCAGGTTTTAACTGGTCGTATACGGTGACGGAGTTCACCCTTTACGCCTCCTCGTTTGCCCGTGGACGCACACGCTACACGCCGCTAAAACGCTGGGCGCTAACGCAATAACAAGGATTGTTGCAATGGAATTTTCTCCCCCTCTACAGCGCGCGACGCTAATTCAGCGTTACAAACGTTTTTTAGCCGATGTGATCACACCCGATGGTCGCGAATTAACGCTACACTGCCCGAATACGGGTGCGATGACCGGTTGTGCAACGCCTGGCGATACCGTCTGGTATTCAACTTCAGACAACACCAAACGGAAATACCCACACACCTGGGAATTAACTCAAAGCCAGAGCGGCGCATTTATTTGCGTCAATACACTTTGGGCTAACAGGCTGACGAAAGAGGCTATCCTTAATGAATCAATTTCAGAACTGTCAGGCTATAGCTCGCTGAAAAGCGAAGTAAAATACGGCGCAGAACGCAGCCGTATTGACTTTATGTTGCAGGCGGATTCGCGTCCAGACTGCTATATTGAAGTGAAATCGGTTACGTTAGCGGAGAACGAACAGGGATATTTTCCCGATGCGGTCACTGAACGAGGTCAGAAACACCTTCGGGAGTTGATGAGCGTAGCGGCTGAAGGCCAGCGTGCGGTTATCTTTTTCGCCGTGCTGCATTCAGCCATTACACGGTTTTCACCCGCGCGCCACATCGATGAGAAATACGCGCAACTATTGTCAGAAGCTCAACAGAGGGGGGTAGAAATTCTGGCTTACAAAGCGGAACTTTCTGCCGAAGGCATGGCTCTTAAAAAATCACTACCGGTTACATTGTAGTAGAGTAAGTAACTGGTTAATTTACATTCTGGTCGCGTGCGCAAATACGCTTTTCCTCACACAGTTGTCAAGTGTTACGTTTAGATAATTGCTATCCGGAAAAGCATCTGCTATTTATAGCGGCCTCATTTTTCCCCCGAACATGGGGATCGATAGTGCGTGTTAAGGAGAAGCAACATGCAAGAAGGGCAAAACCGTAAAACATCGTCCCTGAGTATTCTCGCCATCGCTGGGGTGGAGCCATATCAGGAGAAGCCGGGCGAAGAGTATATGAATGAAGCCCAGCTGGCGCACTTCCGTCGTATTCTGGAAGCATGGCGTAATCAACTCAGGGATGAAGTCGATCGCACCGTTACACATATGCAGGATGAAGCAGCCAACTTCCCGGACCCGGTAGACCGTGCAGCCCAGGAAGAAGAGTTCAGCCTCGAACTGCGTAACCGCGATCGCGAGCGTAAGCTGATCAAAAAGATCGAGAAGACGCTGAAAAAAGTGGAAGACGAAGATTTCGGCTACTGCGAATCCTGCGGTGTTGAAATTGGTATTCGCCGTCTGGAAGCGCGCCCGACAGCCGATCTGTGCATCGACTGCAAAACGCTGGCTGAAATTCGCGAAAAACAGATGGCTGGCTAATTACAGCCGTTCCATCACGTTTACCACAGGCGGGAAATGCTCCCGCCTTATTTTTTGTTCAAAGAGATGACAGACACACACTATATTGGTCGCTTCGCCCCCTCTCCTTCCGGCGAGCTTCATTTTGGCTCTCTGATTGCCGCGCTTGGCAGCTATTTACAGGCTCGCGCCCGGCAAGGTCGCTGGCTGGTACGCATTGAAGATATCGACCCGCCTCGTGAAGTTCCCGGTGCCGCAGAGACTATCCTGCGCCAGCTGGAACATTACGGCCTGCACTGGGACGGCGACGTTCTCTGGCAATCGCAACGTCACCACGCCTATCGCGAAGCACTCGCCTGGTTATATGAGCAAGGACTAAGTTATTACTGCACCTGCACGCGTGCGCGTATTCAAAGCATTGGCGGTATTTACGACGGTCATTGCCGGGAATTACATCATGGACCAGACAACGCCGCAGTACGTATCCGCCAGCAGCATCCGGTCACCCAGTTTACTGACCTGCTGCGAGGCATTATTCACGCCGACGAAAAACTGGCACGGGAAGATTTTATTATTCATCGCCGTGATGGTTTGTTTGCCTATAACCTGGCGGTGGTGGTGGATGATCACTTCCAGGGCGTGAGCGAAATTGTCCGCGGGGCAGATTTGATCGAACCAACAGTGCGGCAAATCTCGCTGTACCAGCTTTTTGGCTGGAAAGTGCCAGATTACATTCATTTACCGCTGGCGCTTAATCCACAAGGCGCTAAACTTTCCAAGCAGAATCATGCGCCTGCGTTGCCGAAAGGCGATCCACGCCCGGTGTTAATCGCGGCACTTCAATTTCTGGGTCAACAGGCAGAAGCACACTGGCAGGATTTCAGCGTCGAGCAAATCCTTCAGTCAGCCGTCAAAAACTGGACGCTGACTGCCGTGCCTGAGTCAGCAATTGTAAATTCAACATTCTCAAATGCGTCATGCTGAGCTATGATTAGCCGCTATTTTTTTGTCCTGAATGATGTTTGACACTACCGAGGTGTACTATTTTTACCCGAGTCGCTAATTTTTGCCGCAAGGTGCTAAGCCGCGAGGAAAGCGAGGCTGAACAGGCAGTCGCCCGTCCACAGGTGACGGTGATCCCGCGTGAGCAGCATGCTATTTCCCGCAAAGATATCAGTGAAAATGCCCTGAAGGTAATGTACAGGCTCAATAAAGCGGGATACGAAGCCTGGCTGGTTGGCGGCGGCGTGCGCGACCTGTTACTTGGCAAAAAGCCGAAAGATTTTGACGTAACCACTAACGCCACGCCTGAACAGGTACGTAAACTGTTCCGTAACTGCCGCCTGGTGGGTCGCCGTTTCCGTCTGGCTCATGTGATGTTTGGTCCGGAGATTATCGAAGTTGCGACCTTCCGTGGACATCACGAAGGTAACGTCAGCGACCGCACGACCTCCCAACGCGGGCAAAACGGCATGTTGCTGCGCGATAACATTTTCGGCTCCATCGAAGAAGACGCCCAGCGCCGCGATTTCACTATCAACAGCCTGTATTACAGCGTGGCAGATTTTACCGTCCGTGATTACGTTGGCGGCATGAAGGATCTGAAAGACGGCGTTATCCGTCTGATTGGTAACCCGGAAACGCGCTACCGTGAAGATCCGGTACGGATGCTTCGCGCGGTTCGTTTTGCCGCCAAATTGGGCATGCGCATCAGCCCGGAAACCGCCGAGCCGATCCCACGCCTGGCAACCTTACTGAACGATATCCCACCGGCACGTCTGTTTGAAGAATCGCTGAAACTGTTGCAAGCGGGCTACGGTTACGAAACTTATAAGCTGCTGTGTGAATATCATCTGTTCCAGCCGCTGTTCCCGACCATTACCCGCTACTTCACGGAAAATGGCGACAGCCCGATGGAGCGGATCATTGAACAGGTGCTGAAGAATACCGATACGCGTATCCATAACGATATGCGCGTGAACCCGGCGTTCCTGTTTGCCGCCATGTTCTGGTATCCACTGCTGGAGACGGCACAGAAAATTGCTCAGGAGAGCGGCCTGACCTATCACGACGCTTTCGCACTGGCGATGAACGACGTGCTGGACGAAGCCTGCCGTTCACTGGCGATCCCGAAACGTCTGACTACGCTAACTCGCGATATCTGGCAGTTGCAGTTGCGTATGTCCCGTCGTCAGGGAAAACGCGCATGGAAACTGCTGGAGCATCCTAAGTTCCGTGCGGCATACGACCTGTTGGCCTTACGAGCCGAAGTTGAGCGTAACGCTGAACTGCAACGTCTGGTGAAATGGTGGGGTGAGTTCCAGGTTTCCGCGCCGCCAGACCAAAAAGGGATGCTTAACGAACTGGATGAAGAACCGTCACCGCGTCGTCGTACTCGTCGTCCACGCAAACGCGCACCGCGTCGTGAGGGTACCGCATGACAGTGGCGTATATTGCCATAGGCAGCAATCTGGCCTCTCCGCTGGAGCAGGTCAATGCTGCCCTGAAAGCATTAGGCGATATTCCAGAAAGCCGCATTCTTGCTGTTTCTTCGTTTTACCGCACCCCACCGCTGGGGCCGCAAGATCAACCCGATTACTTAAATGCAGCCGTCGCGCTGGAAACCACTCTTGCCCCTGAAGAGCTACTCAATCACACACAGCGTATCGAATTGCAGCAAGGTCGCGTCCGTAAAGCGGAACGCTGGGGACCGCGCACGCTGGATCTCGACATCATGCTGTTTGGTAATGAAGTAATAAATACCGAACGTCTGACCGTTCCGCACTACGATATGAAAAATCGTGGCTTTATGCTGTGGCCACTGTTTGAAATTGCGCCGGAGTTAGTGTTTCCTGATGGGGAGACGTTGCGTCAAATCTTACATACAAGAGCATTTGAAAAATTAAGCAAATGGTAATTTATTTATATTACGAATATAAATATTTTCTGAAAATCACACCGACTCTCTTTCCTTAATAACGATTTTAGTTTAAAAATTTTTTATAGAAACATAATATAAATTCCCGCTGAGAAATATCAATCCCATCGCCATACCCTAACTAATTGCACTTGTGAACTTAAATTTACTTAATATTGAATTAAGTAAATTTAATTTGTTCAAAAGCTTCTAAAGTGCACAATAGGCAACCTAATGAACAATGGTTGTAAATTTTGGTAACAAACATCATTGCTCATTAATATCTAACATTTGTTTCTCCTATTTGTGTCATGAATAGTTACTCTTCAAATATGTAGTCTGACTAATGGAATTTTATTCAAGGATTTTTATGTCTAAAAAATTAGGTTTTGCGCTGTCTGGTCTTATGCTGGCAATGGTTGCAGGTACTGCTTCTGCTGGTCTGGACGGTGGTCAGTTAAATATCAGCGGTCTGGTTGTTGATAATACCTGTGAAACTCGCGTAGACGGTGGCAACAAAGATGGTCTGGTGCTTCTGCAAACTGCAACTGTTGCTGAAATCAGTGCTGGCGTGTTGAATGACACCGTAGGTGCTAAAGCTAAACCTTTCAGCATCACCGTTGACTGCAGCAATGCAAACCCGAATCCTGGTAGCACCGCAAAAATGACCTTCGGTTCCGTGTTCTTTGGCAACAGCAAAGGGACTCTGAACAACGATATGTCTATTAACACGCCTTCTGACGGCGTAAATATTGCCCTGCACAATATTGATGGTTCCACTATCAAACAGGTTCAAATTAACAACCCAGGCGATATTTACACAAAAACGCTGGACGCTACGACTAAATCTGCAACCTATGATTTTAAAGCATCCTATGTCCGTGCTGAAGCAAGCCAGGCACCAACTGCTGGTTATGTTAAAACCAACACTGCATATACCATTACTTACCAGTAATCCTTCGTTAGATTCATAAACTGAATATCTATGGGAGTAACTTTCTTAATAGTGGAATGTTACTCCCTATTTTAATTAACTCTGTCGGGAATGGTTTATGTTTTTAAACGCTAAACATACTGCAGCTGTATGCTTCGCCACTTGTATGAGCTTAAGCGCATCGGCAATAGCAGATATCGTAATTTCAGGAACTCGCGTAATTTATAAAAGTAATGAAAAAAGCGTTAATGTTCGGCTGGAAAATAAGGGGAATAATCCGTTACTCGTTCAGAGCTGGCTGGATACTGGCGACGATAGTGCTGAACCAGGGAGTATTACTGTCCCATTTACCGCCACCCCTCCTGTTTCGCGAATTGATGCCAAACGTGGTCAAACTATTAAATTGATGTACACGGCTTCCTCACCGCTGCCAAAAGACCGAGAAAGTGTTTTCTGGTTTAACGTACTCGAGGTTCCACCCAAACCTGACGCAGATAAAGTCGCCAACCAGAGTCTTCTGCAATTGGCATTCCGTACGCGTATCAAATTATTTTATCGCCCGGAAGGTTTAAACGGACTGCCATCAGATGCACCCGCAGCACTGAAATGGTCATGGGCAACCTCTGCTGGAAAAACTGCATTGCGCGTCGCAAATCCGACACCGTATCACGTCTCATTCAGTAGTGGTGATTTAGTCGCCAATGGCAAAACCTACCCCCTGGATGTAAAAATGGTAGCCCCGCTGAGTGAAGAAACCTTCTACATAAAAGGCATGAGTGGTAAAGCAAGTTCTGCCAAAGTGCATTTCTTCGCCATAAATGACTTTGGTGGTGCAATTGAAGGCAATGCCAGCCTGTAACTAAATCAGGAATAAACGCAGCAGGAAGCACAACGTGTCCCGAAAAATCATAAAAACGCATAATAACAAACTTACATATATAGCCTCGTTTTGCGCATTGCTATTAAGCCCCTGTGCCATAAGCGCTGAACACGTTGAATATGATAATACCTTTTTGATGGGGCAAGATGCTTCTAACATCGACCTTAGTCGGTATACCGAAGGTAACCCTACCTTGCCCGGCGTGTATGACGTCAGTGTTTATATCAATGATCAACCGGTTATCAACCAAAGCATTTCCTTTATTACCCTCGAAGGTAAGAAGAATGCGCAGGCTTGTATCACCCTGAAGAATTTATTGCAGTTTCACATTAATAAACCAGATATAAATGCCGAGAATTCCATCCTTCTACAGCGCGAAGGCGAACTCGGAGATTGTCTTGATTTAGCAAATATCATTCCTCAGGCCTCGGTTCATTATGACGTCAACGATCAACGACTGGACATCAATGTTCCTCAAGCCTGGGTAATGAAGAATTACCAAAACTATGTTGACTCTTCACTGTGGGAAAACGGTATTAACGCCGCAATGCTAGCCTACAACGTCAACGCATATCACAGCGAAATTCCGGACAGAAAAAACGACAGTGTTTACGCCGCATTTAACGGCGGTATAAATCTGGGGGCATGGCGGCTTCGCGCAACCGGCAACTACAACTGGATGACCAATGTAGGCAGTGATTACGATTTTCAGAATCGCTATTTGCAGCGCGACCTGGCCTCTTTGCGTTCACAGTTAATAGTGGGTGAGTCATACACAACTGGGGAAACCTTTGATGCTGTCAGTATTCGCGGTATTCGTTTATACAGCGACAGCCGAATGCTACCGCCTGCGTTAGCTAGTTTTGCGCCTATTATTCATGGTGTCGCTAACACCAACGCAAAAGTCACCATTACCCAGGGCGGGTATAAAATATATGAAACTACTGTACCGCCGGGAGCATTTGTTATTGATGATTTAAGCCCATCAGGCTACGGCAGCGATCTCATTATCACAATCGAAGAATCTGATGGCATAAAACGAACTTTTTCCCAGCCATTTTCTTCGGTAATTCAGATGCAACGCCCTGGTGTTGGAAGATGGGACATCAGTGCTGGTCAGGTATTAAAAGACGATATTCAAAATGAGCCAAATTTGTTCCAGGCCAGCTACTACTATGGTCTGAACAACTATCTTACAGGTTATACCGGTATTCAAATTACCGATAATAACTATACTGCCGGGCTGTTGGGCCTTGGCCTGAATACCGCGTACGGTGCGTTTTCAGTCGATGTAACCCACTCGGATGTGCAAATTCCGGACGATAAAACCTACCGCGGGCAAAGCTATCGCATCTCCTGGAATAAGTTATTTGAAGATACCAGAACCTCGCTCAATATCGCCGCTTACCGTTATTCAACCCAGAATTATCTGGGGCTTAACGATGCACTGACATTGATCGATGAAGTAAAACATCCGGAACAGGACCTGGAACCTAAAAATATGCGTAACTATTCACGCATGAAAAATCAGGTTACGGTTAGTATTAACCAACCCCTCAAGTTTGAAAAGAAAGACTATGGCTCATTCTATCTTGCCGGAAGTTGGTCTGACTATTGGGCGGACGGACAAAATAATACCAACTACTCCATTGGTTATAGTAACAGCGCATCGTGGGGAAGCTACAGCATTAGTGCCCAACGGTCCTGGAGCCAGGACGGCGGTAATGAAGACAGCATCTATCTAAGCTTTAGCATTCCTATCGAAAAGTTACTGGGTTCAGAACATCGCGACTCTGGTTTTCAGAGCATTGATACTCAGTTAAATAGTGATTTCAACGGCAGCAATCAACTCAGTATCAGCAGTAGTGGTTATAGCACCGAAAACCATATCAGTTATAGCGTCAATACAGGCTATTCGATGATGAAATCCAGTGATGATTTGGGCTATATCGGCGGATATGCAAGCTATGAATCTCCCTGGGGAACTCTTTCCAGTTCAGTTTCCGCAAGCAGTGATAATAGCCGTCAAATCTCATTTAATACCGACGGCGGATTTGTTTTACATAGCGGCGGCCTGACCTTCAGTAATGACAGCTTTAGCGACTCAGACACTCTGGCCGTTGTACAAGCGCCAGGAGCTAAAGGGGCGCGTATTAACTATGGTAATAGTACGATAGATCGTTGGGGATATGGTGTTACTAACGCGCTCTCCCCTTATCATGAAAACCGAATTGCACTCGATATTAACGGTCTGGAAAATGACGTTGAATTGAAAAGTACCAGTGCTATTACTGTCCCCCGCCAAGGGTCTGTTGTCTTTGCTGGTTTTGAAACAGTTCAGGGACAATCAGCGATTATGAACATCAAGCGAACTGACGGTAAAAACATTCCGTTTGCCGCAGATATTTATGACGAGAACGGAAATATTATTGGCAATGTAGGGCAAGGTGGTCAGGCCTTTGTTCGAGGTATAGAACAACAAGGTAACATACGTATCAACTGGCTTGACGACGGTAAACCTGTCACTTGCCTTGCTCATTACCAGCAGAGCGCAGCACCAGAAAAAATAGCGCAAACTATTATTCTGAATGGAATTAGTTGTCAGATTCAGTAACAACAGGGAATTTCACATAATGAGAATAACACTGCATAAATTGGCAATACTGACTGGATTATTTTTATCATCCTCTGTACTTGCAACAGACATTAATGTTGATTTTACAGCAACCGTAAAAGCATCAACTTGTAACATTACGTTATCAGGCGACAATGTCACCCCTGATGGGAGTGACACCTACACATTAACTTTCCCAGGAACTATTGGTCTGGACAAAATTGCAAATAAAACGACTCAAGCACAGGCGAATTTTAATCTGGTTGCCAGCGGTTGTACCACAGGCGTCAGCAAAATCAATACCAGGCTCAGTGGGAATGCTTCCGGAACTACTCCCGCATTAATTGTTCCACTCTCTTCTGACACTACATCAACAACTAATTATATTGGTATGGGTATAAAAGCACTTGGTGAAGATGATTCGACATTCTTAATCCCAAACAGTGCGCCGAGTTTTATTCCATGGGAAATTAGTGATACAGACAAAACTCTTGAACTGACCGTTGCACTGCGCGAAACCACGGCTGGCAGTGGTGTTCCTGGCGATTTCCGCGCCCAGGCAACTTTCAATTTCATTTATGAATAACAGGGATGATAATAATGAAATCTAAAACATTATGTTATGGACTACCCGCTGGTGTTTTTTTTGCGGCATCCCTATTCACCAGCCAATTGTTTGCAGCTACCGATAGCGTTAAGCTGAATGTTAAAGCAACCGTAGAGACGGGAACCTGTACCGCCAGCCTGGTGGATGACAATGATCAGCCTATTTCTGTTATTGCATTTGGGGATGCTTACATTCCTGAAATTGATGCCAAAACAAAAATTAAAATATTTAAGTTACAGTTTAAGGATTGTGCTGGTATTCCTAATAAAAAAGCACTCGTAAAATTAACTAAACGCGCAACTTGTGAAGGAGCAGCCAACGATGGGCCTGGTTTTGCAAACGGCTCCGCCGCTGCTGATAAAGCAAATGCTGTTGCGGTTGAAGTATGGAATACCACGACACCTGGTACAGACGACAAGACTCAATTTAGCTGCGTAACACCAGTCGCTCAGGAAGTGAATATCTCCACTGCAACAGGAACTACGTCAGTATATCATCCTATGAGTGCACGCCTGGTGGTAGAGAAAAATAAAAGCAAAACCGACATCACTGCCGGTCCGTTTTCCGCACCTGCAACATTTTCTATCACCTATAACTAACAGGCCATTAAAGTCAGGGACCGATTATGCTTTCCTCTCAACTAAAAATTAAGATAAAAACAAGTCTGTTCCTGGCATTATTGTTTGCCACATTCAGTCCTGTATATGCAGGGCTGGATGTGGATATGGTTGCCAATATCAAGAACAGTACATGTAAAAGTGGCCTCAGTAACCTTGGTAATATCGACCTTGGTGTGGTTGGTGTGGATTATTTTTCTGGTAACGTCGCACCTGAAGATGATTATCCGGGTGGGAGAGAGTTCACTATCACTGTGACTGACTGCGCCATCCAGGGTTCTGGAAATGTGTTAAATCAGTTACATATTAACTTTAAACCGCTTAATGGCGTGATGGCGACAGGCTCTCAGCAAATTTTTGCAAATGAAAATGTCGCCGGCGCTCAAAACGTAGGTGTAGTAATATTTTCCACTCAGGACCCGGCTAATATATTTAATGTTCTTACCCCAGCGGGCAGTTCTCGTTCAATTTATCCGGTGATGACTGCTGATTTAAACAATTCATCCTGGAAATTCTATACACGGATGCAAAAAATCAACCCTGTATTAAATGTCATGCCCGGCCAAATCATAAGCCATGTATTAATTGATATTTACTACGAGTAACATACCAAAAACAAATTACTGCGACTATTACAGCAGTGGATGGTGGAGTGAAAATGAAGACATTCTTCAGATATTTTCTTTTTTTAATTCTGTGCTTGAGTTGTTATACCGCGAGTGCTGGCACTGATGATTTCGTAGGATATGTTGTTGGGAATAACTACGGCGTTGGTCCGTCAGATCAAAAATGGAGAGAAACCGGGCCAAATGGAGATGTGACAGTCGTGTTCAGGTATGGTACCAGTACAAATAATTTAGTATTTTATAAACCAACACAACTGGGTCCAACAGGGGTGAAATTACATTGGAGTCAGTTAGATACTGCTTCTGGCGGAGGCTTTCTTTATTGTAACAGAAGCAATAACACCAGTGGCGGGGCAATGCGTATCGAAAATGCAATGGTTGACTCTGGAAAAAGATATGGTAACCATAAACTATTCAATACATCTGTTCCCGGTTTGTATTATACAATATTAATTTCAAATATGTGGTCAGCTTACGGTACTGTAACTAACGTTAGTTCACCAGGAATATATATTGGTGATTCTGCAGAACAATATTTTTCATGGTACAATCCAAGCGAAAGCATATTATACCAAAGTTGTAACAATGCCAACACATCCAGCAAATATTGGGCTGTAGGCGGTATTTATCAAAATCTTACCATCGAATTTTATACAGATACCAACTTTGATCCAACAGTAACTCAACAAGTTTCATTATCGCGCTCATCAAACTATTTATATTCATTTAAAGCTTATGGTGCTGGTATCGGCATTAACGAACACAGCTATTTTCTTCGAGTTGATTTTGACCTACTAAATATTAAATTAAGTAATCCCACTTGTTTTACAGCTATGTTAAGTGGAACATCTGTTACTGGTTCTACGGTAAAAATGGGCGAGTATAGTGAAGCACAAATAAGAAACGGTGCCACACCGGTTCCTTTTGATATTTCACTTCAAAACTGCGTTCGTGTGACTAATATCGAGACAAAATTAGTTTCAACAAAGGTTGGTACTGAAAACAGGCAACTCCTTGGTAACACTCTCACAGGAAATGGCGCAGCAAAAGGCGTTGGGGTATTGATTGAAGGATTAGCAAACAGTAAAAGTGCCCTCATGATACTGAAACCTAATGATTCAACTTCTGTTTATAAAGATAATACGGGCCAGACGCAGAATAACGATTCAGATGCGATTTACCCGGAAGATGACGGTATAACGTATCCACTTCATTTCCAGGCTACATTAAAACAAGACGGGAATATTGCTATTGAACCCGGCGAATTTAAAGCCACCAGTACTTTCCAGGTTACCTATCCCTGATAACATTGTGGTGCCGTCTGGTAATGGCGGTGCCACAACAGAGAAATCATTGCCCCCACCAATGTGACTGATAAAATGCGAGACAGCACAACATCATTTATCAGGATTCGTTATGAAACCAACCACCATTGCTTCACTTCAGAAATGTAAGCAGGACAAAAAACGTTTCGCGACCATCACCGCTTACGACTACAGCTTCGCGAAACTGTTTGCCGAAGAAGGACTTAACGTCATGCTGGTAGGCGATTCGTTAGGGATGACGGTTCAGGGGCATGACTCCACGCTACCGGTTACCGTTGCCGATATCGCCTATCACACCGCCGCTGTGCGTCGCGGCGCGCCAAACTGCCTTCTGCTGGCTGACCTGCCATTTATGGCGTATGCCACGCCGGAACAAGCCTTTGAAAACGCCGCAACGGTAATGCGTGCCGGAGCCAACATGGTCAAAATTGAAGGCGGTGAGTGGCTGGTAGAAACCGTACAAATGCTGACCGAACGTGCCGTTCCAGTTTGTGGTCATTTAGGCCTAACCCCCCAGTCAGTAAATATTTTCGGTGGCTACAAAGTCCAGGGGCGCGGCGATGAAGCGGGAGATCAACTGCTCAGCGATGCATTGGCATTAGAAGCTGCTGGGGCACAGCTGCTGGTACTGGAGTGCGTGCCGGTTGAGCTGGCAAAACGCATTACCGAAGCACTGGCGATCCCGGTTATCGGTATTGGCGCAGGCAACGTCACTGACGGGCAAATCCTCGTGATGCACGACGCGTTCGGCATTACCGGCGGTCATATTCCTAAATTCGCCAAAAATTTCCTCGCCGAAACGGGCGACATCCGCGCGGCTGTGCGGCAGTATATGGCTGAAGTGGAGTCCGGCGTTTACCCGGGCGAAGAACACAGTTTCCATTAAGGAGTGACGTTGTGTTAATTATCGAAACCCTGCCGCTGCTGCGTCAGCAAATCCGCCGCCTGCGTATGGAAGGTAAGCGCGTGGCGCTGGTGCCAACCATGGGTAACCTGCACGATGGCCATATGAAGCTGGTCGACGAAGCCAAAGCCCGCGCCGATGTGGTCGTCGTCAGTATTTTCGTTAACCCAATGCAGTTTGACCGCCCGGAAGATCTGGCACGTTATCCACGGACCTTGCAAGAGGACTGCGAAAAGCTGAACAAACGTAAAGTGGATTTAGTTTTTGCGCCTTCGGTAAAAGAGATCTACCCGAACGGTACAGAAACCCACACCTATGTTGATGTTCCCGGTCTTTCCACCATGCTGGAAGGTGCCAGCCGTCCGGGACATTTTCGCGGCGTTTCGACTATTGTCAGCAAACTGTTCAACCTGGTCCAGCCGGACATCGCCTGCTTCGGTGAAAAGGATTTTCAGCAACTGGCGCTGATCCGCAAAATGGTTGCCGACATGGGCTTTGATATTGAGATTGTCGGAGTGCCGATTATGCGCGCGAAAGACGGTCTGGCGCTCAGTTCCCGTAACGGCTATCTGACGGCGGAACAACGTAAAATTGCGCCGGGTCTGTACAAGGTCTTAAGTTCAATTGCCGACAAATTGCAGGCTGGCGAACGGGATCTCGATGAAATTATTGCTATTGCCGGGCAAGAACTGAATGAAAAAGGTTTCCGTTCCGATGATATTCAGATTCGCGATGCCGACACATTGCTGGAAGTCTCTGAAAACAGCAAACGTGCAGTGATTCTGGTAGCCGCCTGGCTTGGCGATGCCCGCCTGATCGACAACAAAATGGTCGAACTGGCGTAATACTTAACTGGCGCTACGGCTGATGGCGCCAGTTATTCATTGCCACGTCATCTGTAAGCAATTATTCATATCGTAGACAACTTAGTTAGAGTTAATTAGCTTATCAATCTCTGCAAGAGATAAAGCTGTCACCTCTGCAACGTCTTCCCGAGACATTCCTTTACTCAGAAGACGCTGGGCCAGTCTTACCTTCTGGAGTCCCTCTTTATATCCCTTCTGAAATCCCTTCTGAAATCCCTTCTCTTCAAACCACTGCGCCAACGTCTGCCTGGTTTCTCTCCGTGTCTTTATTTCCATATGTTCCCTTAATTATCTGGTCAGTTAACAATAACAATTATCTGGCTATAACTGATAATGCAGATAACTTAGCTAATCAGCTTATCAACCTCAGCAAGAGGTAAATTTGCCATCTCTGCAACGTCTTCCCGAGACATCCCTTTACTCAGAAAACGCAGGGCGAATTCCTGTCTTACTTCCTGTCTAACCTCTTGTATTACCTCCTGTCTTACCTCCTGTCTTACCTCCTGCCTTTCCTCCTGTCTTCCCTTCTCTTCAAACCACTGCGCCAGCGTCATCATAGACTCCCCTCCCGTTTCCCTGTCTCTCAGCACACCATAAAACAAATCCGCTTGTTCAGTATGACCGCGTTGCAGCATATAGTTTTGCATGGCAACTAACTGACTTCCGCTAGTGTACCCTTCGTCAATCAGCGTGACCAGTTGCTCCAGCAATAACATTAAGTCGCGTTGGCGAATATGTTTTTGCAGCAGTTCGAGAATCGCAATCCGCCGATGTTGCATGATTTCGTCATCCGGTGTGATAGTGATATCCACCAGCGGGAAAGGACTGTTATAGACGCGTCGCGCCAGCTCCGGCGAGTAAAACATATCAAACCAGCACATTGAGAGTGGATAAGGCGTGGCCTCGCCCTGATAAAACAAAATCGGCACCACCAGCGGCAGCTTATCGTGATCCGCCTCCAGATGCCGGTGCATGGCGGCAATGGCATAGCGCATCATGCGAAAGGTCATTTTCTTATCCGGCTTGCTTTGATGTTCAATCACCACATGCAAATAACCGGGATTGCCCTGCATTTGTACGGAATAGAGTACGTCCGTGCTGTGTCCTTTCAGGCTTTCCTCAATAAAACTCCCCGACTCAAGATGCAGCGTGTCGAGGTCACACAGTTCGCGTAGCTCCGCTGGCAAATGAATATCCAGAAAGTCGCGAGCCGTTTCCGCATGCATTAAAAATTGTTTAAATACCGCATCATGCGGTGTGGTACTCGGTGCATCCATCTTCCCTGCCTTCCGTGCTGTCTTACGTGAAGGCAGTATCCAGTCAAGGCGCGCCGTCGTCAGCCGCCTCTTTTGTGTTTGCCGAGCAGCGTTCAGAGAAATTTCAATTGGTTACAGGTGTTACATGACTCGCTTCGGCACGGTACGCAAACTGCTGATGCAAATGCCGTCAGATGAGTAGACACTAAACAAAAATCGGGCAATACTGCGTGAGAATTTCCTCAAAGCAGGCATCGCCTGCTTCGTTAACGACAGGGTAGAAAGGTAGAAGTTATGATTCGCACGATGCTGCAGGGCAAACTCCACCGCGTGAAAGTGACTCATGCGGACCTGCACTATGAAGGTTCTTGCGCCATTGACCAGGATTTTCTTGACGCAGCTGGTATTCTCGAAAACGAAGCCATTGATATCTGGAATGTGACCAACGGCAAGCGTTTCTCCACCTATGCCATCGCGGCAGAACGCGGTTCGAGAATTATTTCTGTTAACGGTGCGGCGGCCCACTGCGCCAGCGTCGGCGATATTGTCATCATCGCCAGCTTCGTTACCATGCCAGATGAAAAAGCTCGCACCTGGCGACCCAACGTCGCCTATTTTGAAGGCGACAACGAAATGAAACGTACCGCGAAAGCGATTCCGGTACAGGTTGCCTGATTGTTATCCCTGCGGCTGGTTACTCACCAGCCGCGACATCGTCTCCAGCGAATCCGTTCTTAAGATATAAAGTCGTTTTAGTAACAACGGATTATCCCCCGGTTTTACTTTGCCTTTCATGGTCGTCACCGCCAGGTGAAATCCGGCTTCTTTTGCTGCCTTCACGGCTTTGTCATTAAATCCGCCAAATGGATAAGAAAGATACAAAACATGTGGATTAAATTGCGCCAGAGCGCGGCGTGAACGTGCAAAATCAAACAGAATATTGTGCTCACTACGGCTCAGCAATATAGGCCGCCGATAACCATCCACCCGATGCAAAAAATGAGTATGTGACTGGAAATCAAATACATCGCGAATTTCGTTAAGTTCAGAAACGCTCATAAATTGCAGCGATTTTGGGTTCCATTTCTGCGGGTGACGTTTGATGCGCGAGGTAACAATAAACGCCGTCGCCTTCATACCATATTGTTTCAACACAGGATACGCATAGCGGCTCACCGACTTGAGGCCATCATCAAAGGTAATTACCACCGCTCGCGCAGGGAGATTGATCTTATTCTTCACGTAACCTTCCAACTGCGCCATGCTCAGTGTCGCGTATCCCCTGTCGCGCAGCCAGGCCATCTGGTTATTGAAAGCGCGTACCGAGGTGGTCGTCGAAGTATGGCGAAAACGGGTGTTTTCTTCGTCGCGCAAAATATGGTGATAGGTTAGCACCGGCAGGCCATTATCGGGTTGGGCATCCAGCGCGCTGATATAGGCCAGTCGATCGCCAATACGGATCTGATACCAGGTTTGATTTAACCTGTCTTTCAGTTTATGCAAAATCGGGTAGCGCAAATTGTCCGCCAGTACTCCAAATGGCGCACTGCCCACACTCGGTGCGTTATAAACCGGTGTATCTTTCCAGGTTATTAAGTTCTGATTACTCAGCGGCTTGTTGAGGTCACCCAAACCATCTTCAACTTTTTGTCGCCCCTGAACCGGCTCGAGATGGCCTTTATCGATAAACCCTTTACCAAAGCCAAAATTAAATGCGTAATAACTTGCGGCAGTGGGCTCCACGGCAATGATTTGCCCGGCCCGAATATTCCCTACCGTCACCATTTTGTCGCCAATTTGCGCCCAGACCGCGGCATTTTCGATGGTTTGCATATAACGGGCAGGTAATGCGGCACTGACGCTTGCGGTAAACAGCATCAGCAGGAGAATAACAGCTTGTTTGTACATGAAAAAATAACCGAGGGTGAAACAACGCTTTTATTGTAGCAAAAGCGTCATCAGGATCGCGGGTTAATACTCATACAAATTATGTTTGAGGACGAAAGGCGGATTTTTTTGTTGTTGGTGCCAAAGACTACTGACCTCCGGCGCACCCAGTTCGACAATTCGCTCGCGAAACTCAGCGCTGGATAATGTTTCACGGTAGGCCAGCATCTGTTCAACTAACGGTAACGTTACCCCAGAAATCACTTCACAGCGGGAGTGTTTGTGGCTTAATAGCGAAGCCACGCGGTACGGCGGCGCTCCGGCAATATCAGTTAAAAAGATCACCCCATCGCCAGAGTCTGCTTCATGCAGAGCATCGCACATCATACGGCTGAGCATATTAGAACTTAATCCGCGCCAGAAATTCACGGCCCGGCACTGAAGAAGCGCCCCGTGTTTTTTCTCCAGCGCATCCAGTATCTCTTGCGCCCGATCATCGTGACAGGTAATAACCCAACCTAGCATCGCCTTCCTCCTTAGCCGAAAATCAGTCTACCCTGACCATGGTTGATAAAGGGTGATAGTCGTCAAAACTCCTCTCCCCCGAATCCAGAGGAGAGGAAATAGCCTTAGCTACGCAGACCACGCCCACGTTGGATCAGCGACCAGCAAATCAAATAAAACGCCACAATAAAGACCACCAGTACGCCAAAGGTAGTGACCAGCGGCACATCATTGATACCGAGGAAGCCGTAGCGGAAACCACTGATCATATAAACGATCGGGTTCAGGTGCGACAGTCCCTGCCAGAACGGCGGCAGCAAAGTCAGGGAGTAAAAGACCCCGCCCAAATACGTAAGTGGCGTTAACACAAAGGTTGGCACCAGGCTGATGTCATCGAACGTTTTGGCAAACACGCCGTTCAGCAAACCCGCAAGGGAGAATAGCACCGCAGTGAGCACCAGGGTTAAGGCAACGAATACCCACGAATGCACCTGAAACGGCACAAAGAACAGCGAAATTGCTGTCACCAGCATGCCAACAAGCAGACCACGCGCCACGCCACCACCGACATATCCGGCAATAATGACATGAGTCGGAACCGGCGCTACCAGCAGCTCTTCAATATTACGCTGGAACTTGGCACCAAAAAATGATGAAGCGACGTTGGCGTAGGCATTGGTGATTACCGACATCATGATCAGCCCCGGCACGATGAACTGCATATAGCTGAAGCCATGCATATCGCCGATGCGCGAACCAATCAGGTTACCGAAGATAATAAAATAAAGGGTCATGGTGATGACCGGTGGCACCAGCGTCTGCACCCAGATACGCATAAAGCGATGGATCTCTTTCGCCCAGATGCTTTTTAGCGCCACCCAGTAAAGATGCATCATGCGCGATCTCCTTGTTTTTCATTAACCAGTGAAACAAACAGCTCTTCCAGACGGTTAGCTTTGTTACGCATACTTAATACCTGAATGCCCTGCTCACTTAACTGCGTGAATACGCTGTTGATCCCCTGCTCACGCAGCACTTCAACTTCCAGCGTGGCGGTATCTACCAGTCGATACTGATAGCCATCGAGCTTCGGTAACGGACTTTTCGGTGCGAGATCGAGAATAAAGGTTTCTGATTTCAGCTTCGCCAGCAGCGCCTTCATCGAAGTATTTTCCACCAGCTCACCGTGTTGAATAATGCCGATATTGCGGCACAGCATTTCTGCTTCTTCCAGGTAGTGTGTGGTGAGAATGATGGTGGTGCCTTTGTCGTTTAAATCCTTCAAAAAGCCCCACATTGAGCGGCGAAGTTCAATATCCACGCCTGCGGTCGGTTCGTCGAGAATCAGTAGTTTAGGTTCATGCATTAACGCACGGGCAATCATTAAACGGCGCTTCATCCCGCCAGATAACATACGCGCACGTTCGTTGCGTTTTCCCCATAGATCGAGTTGTTTAAGATACTTTTCGCTGCGAATGTACGCTTCTTTGCGCTCCACACCGTAGTACCCTGCCTGATTCACCACAATTTGCTGCACGGTTTCAAACGGGTTGAAGTTAAATTCCTGCGGCACCAGTCCCAACTGACGTTTAGCGTTGACGACATCCTTCTCGAGATCGTAACCAAATACGCTGACCCGCCCGGAGGTTTTATTTACCAGAGAGCTGATAATACCGATAGTGGTCGATTTCCCGGCCCCGTTCGGCCCGAGAAGCGCATAAAAATCACCCGCTTCGACCTGCAAATCTATTCCACGAAGCGCCTGAACGCCGCCTGGATAGGTTTTTTTAAGCTGTTGAAGTTCCAGTGCAATGGTCATAAATTTTTACTTACCTTACGTTCTTACACTTTATCTGTGGTTTAAATCGTCCCGGAGTTGCCCTATATTAGCCAAACGTAATTATTTGGTTACAGGTCGTTAACCTCCATGAAAGACATAGATACACTCATCAGCAACAATGCACTATGGTCAAAAATGCTGGTGGAAGAGGATCCCGGATTTTTTGAGAAACTGGCACAAGCGCAAAAACCGCGCTTTCTATGGATTGGATGTTCCGACAGTCGCGTTCCTGCAGAACGTTTAACCGGTCTTGAGCCGGGCGAACTCTTTGTTCACCGTAATGTTGCTAACCTGGTCATTCACACTGACCTGAACTGCCTTTCCGTGGTTCAGTATGCAGTGGATGTTCTCGAAGTTGAACACATTATTATCTGCGGCCACTACGGTTGCGGCGGCGTACAAGCCGCAGTTGAAAACCCGGAACTGGGGCTTATCAACAACTGGCTGCTGCACATCCGCGATATCTGGTTCAAACATAGCTCATTGCTCGGCGAAATGCCGCAAGAGCGCCGTCTGGATACCTTGTGTGAACTGAACGTCATGGAACAGGTGTATAACCTGGGCCACTCCACCATTATGCAATCAGCGTGGAAACGCGGGCAGAAAGTCACCATTCACGGCTGGGCCTACGGCATTCACGACGGCTTGCTGCGTGATCTGGATGTCACAGCGACCAACCGAGAAACCCTTGAGCAACGTTACCGTCACGGGATTTCTAACCTCAAGCTGAAACACGCCAACCACAAATAAAAATGCCATGCCGGATGCAACACATCCGGCAACTTCACACTTACTCGTCCAGCAGAATTACTTTGCCGATATACGGCAGATGACGGTAACGCTGTGCGTAATCAATGCCGTAACCCACCACAAACTCATCCGGGATCGAGAAACCGATAAATTCTACCGGGACGTTCACTTCACGACGGGACGGTTTATCCAGCAGCGTACAAATCGCCAGCGACTTCGGTTCGCGCAGGCTTAAGATCTCACGCACTTTCGACAGTGTATTCCCCGAGTCGATGATATCTTCAACAATCAGCACGTCCTTGCCACGGATATCTTCATCCAGATCTTTGAGGATTTTCACATCACGGGTGGTGGACATGCCGCTACCGTAGCTGGAGGCGGTCATAAAGTCGACTTCATGAGATACCTGAACTTCACGGCACAGGTCCGCCATAAACATAAATGAGCCACGCAGCAGACCCACCAGCACCATATCGCTGCCGCTGTCTTTGTAACGCTCAGTAATCTGACGACCCAGTTCGGCGATACGCGCTTTAATCTCCGCTTCGGGGATCATTACTTCTACAGTATGTTTCATATCTCTAACCATATGATTTAAAAACAAATCACTTCGCACGGGCAGGTTTTGGCACCGCAACAAAGCGCAAGACACGCAGTATACCAGTAAAACTATTCATTCGCGGAATCTGTTAATAAAGCTCGAATTGTGATGACGATCACACATGTTAAAACCTATAATTAATTGCTACTAAAATATTAATGAATTGAAATGGTGTCTCTTTATGGCAATTAACAATACAGGCTCGCGACGATTACTCGTCACGCTAACAGCCCTTTTTGCAGCGCTTTGCGGGCTGTATCTACTCATTGGCGGAGGCTGGCTGGTCGCGATTGGCGGCTCCTGGTACTACCCTATCGCTGGCCTTGTGATGCTCGGCGTCGCCTGGATGCTGTGGCGCAGTAAACGCGCTGCGCTTTGGCTATACGCAGCCCTGCTGCTCGGCACCATGATTTGGGGCGTCTGGGAAGTTGGTTTCGACTTCTGGGCGCTGACTCCGCGCAGCGACATTCTGGTCTTCTTCGGCATCTGGCTGATCCTGCCGTTTGTCTGGCGTCGCCTGGTCATTCCTGCCAGCGGCGCAGTTGCCGCTCTGGTGGTGGCGTTGCTGATTAGTGGCGGAATCCTCACCTGGGCGGGATTTAACGATCCGCAGGAAATCAACGGCACCTTAAGCGCCGATGCCACACCTGCCGAAGCCATCTCACCGGTTGCCGATCAGGACTGGCCTGCGTATGGTCGCAATCAGGAAGGTCAACGCTTTTCACCTCTGAAACAAATTAACGCCGATAACGTTCACAATCTGAAAGAAGCCTGGGTGTTCCGCACAGGCGATGTGAAGCAGCCGAACGATCCGGGCGAAATCACCAATGAAGTGACGCCGATTAAAGTGGGCGATACGCTTTACCTGTGTACCGCTCACCAGCGCCTGTTTGCGCTCGATGCTGCCAGCGGCAAAGAGAAATGGCATTACGATCCTGAACTGAAAACCAACGAGTCTTTCCAGCATGTAACCTGCCGTGGTGTCTCTTATCATGAAGCCAAAGCAGAAACGGCCTCGCCAGAAGTGATGGCGGATTGCCCGCGTCGTATCATTCTTCCGGTCAATGATGGTCGCCTGATTGCAATTAACGCTGAAAACGGCAAGCTGTGCGAAACCTTCGCCAATAAAGGCGTGCTCAATCTGCAAAGCAATATGCCGGACACCAAACCGGGTCTGTATGAGCCGACTTCGCCGCCGATTATCACCGATAAAACCATCGTGATGGCCGGTTCAGTCACCGACAACTTCTCAACCCGCGAAACGTCTGGCGTGATCCGTGGTTTTGATGTCAACACCGGGGAGCTGTTGTGGGCTTTTGATCCGGGCGCGAAAGATCCGAACGCAATCCCGTCTGACGAACACACCTTTACCTTTAACTCACCAAACTCGTGGGCACCAGCGGCCTATGACGCGAAGCTGGATCTGGTCTATCTGCCGATGGGCGTGACCACGCCGGATATCTGGGGCGGTAACCGCACACCGGAACAGGAACGTTATGCCAGCTCGATTCTGGCGCTGAATGCCACTACCGGGAAACTGGCGTGGAGCTACCAGACCGTTCACCACGACCTGTGGGATATGGATCTTCCGGCACAGCCGACGCTGGCAGACATCACCGTTAATGGTCAGAAAGTGCCAGTCATTTATGCTCCGGCGAAAACCGGCAACATTTTTGTGCTCGATCGTCGTAATGGCGAACTGGTGGTTCCTGCACCGGAAAAACCGGTTCCCCAAGGTGCTGCCAAAGGCGATTACGTAACCCCAACTCAACCGTTTTCTGAACTGAGCTTCCGTCCGACGAAAGATTTGAGCGGTGCGGATATGTGGGGAGCCACCATGTTTGACCAGCTGGTGTGCCGCGTGATGTTCCACCAGATGCGCTATGAAGGCATTTTCACCCCGCCATCTGAACAGGGTACGCTGGTCTTCCCGGGTAACCTGGGGATGTTCGAATGGGGCGGGATTTCCGTTGATCCGAATCGTGAAGTGGCAATTGCCAACCCAATGGCACTGCCGTTTGTTTCGAAACTGATCCCACGCGGTCCTGGTAACCCGATGGAACAGCCGAAAGATGCCAAAGGCACGGGTACGGAATCCGGCATTCAGCCACAGTACGGTGTACCGTATGGTGTCACGCTCAACCCGTTCCTCTCACCGTTTGGTCTGCCATGTAAACAGCCAGCATGGGGTTATATCTCGGCGCTGGATCTGAAAACCAATGAAGTGGTGTGGAAGAAACGTATTGGTACGCCGCAGGACAGTATGCCGTTCCCGATGCCTGTACCGGTGCCGTTCAATATGGGTATGCCGATGCTTGGCGGGCCAATCTCCACAGCGGGTAACGTACTGTTTATCGCCGCTACGGCAGATAACTACCTGCGCGCTTACAACATGAGCAACGGTGAAAAACTGTGGCAGGGCCGTTTACCAGCGGGTGGTCAGGCTACGCCAATGACCTATGAAGTGAATGGCAAGCAGTATGTGGTGATCTCCGCAGGCGGTCACGGTTCATTTGGTACGAAGATGGGCGACTATATTGTGGCTTATGCGCTACCGGATGATGTGAAGTAACCATAATGCCCGGAGAGATCCGGGCATATTTCTGAATACGGTCTTTTTATACCGTAAACCCTAACATCATCCCCGTATCTTCATGCTCCAGCAGATGGCAGTGCGCCATATAAGCATGTTCTTTCGGTGCATCGTGATTAAACTTCACCAGCACTTCGCTGACATTACCTTCTACCTTAACGGTATCTTTCCAGCCTGCGCGATGAGTCGCTGGCGGTTTGCCATTTTCTGACAAGATACGGAACTGCGTGCCGTGAATATGGAACGGATGCAGCATCATGTCGCCCACGCCAGAGATAACCCAACGTTCGTACTGCCCTTTCGCCGCCGCAAACATCGGCTTATTCATATCAAACGCCTGACCGTTGATTTTATTGGCATGGTGGAAATCGAACTTCCCGCCGTGGTTCATATGATTCATATTGCCATGCCCCATATGCCCCATCATCTGACTGTGATCCATCCCGGCCATCGCCTGATCGCCATATTTCTCCATCAGCATCTGCATCCCCATCATATCGAGCATCGGGTCCATAGAGAGTTGCAGCTTACGTACCGTCAGCCCTTCCAGCGAAGGTAACGCAGGCAGGCTACTTAACGTATCTGGCAAAGCACCGGAGGCACTAATAGCAATCGGCTGAATCCGCATTACCGGATGCGGCTTATCAAACGGCGCAATCGCCATCCCCATCTGGCTGACCGGCAGCGTCACCAGGTCAAATGGTTTGTTGTCGTTAACCTCCACCAGCACTTCAAAACGCTCGCCCATCAGCACCGGCAGTTCGCTCACCTTCACCGGTTCAGGTAGCAGACCACCGTCGCTGGCAATCACATAAAGCGGGCGATTGTCGCTGGTGGCGAAATTGAGCGAGCGGGCGTTACAGCCATTGAGTAAACGCAGGCGCAGCCAGCCGCGCGGGGCAGCGTGTTGCGGGTAGATTGCACCGTTGGTCAGCAACGTATCGCCAAACCAACCCACAGCGGCGGTCATCACATCCAGTTGATAATCAATCTGCCCGTCAGCGTTAAATTTTTTATCCTGAACAATCACCGGGACATCATCAATACCCCACTGTTTTGGCAGCATTAATTTCAGGATCTCGTCATCTTCAATTACCACCAGCCCAGCCAGCCCCATCGCCACCTGTCGCCCGGTCTTGCCATGTTGATGTGGATGGAACCAGCAGGTAGCGGCAGGTTGATCAACGTTCAACGTCACCGAGCGCTTGCCACCTGGCGGAATAATTCCCTGCGGGCCGCCGTCGACTTCACCCGGTACTTCCAGCCCGTGCCAGTGCAACGTCGTCTCTTCCGTCAGTTGGTTATAGATATCAACCGTTACCGCTTTGCCGCGCTGTAATTTCACCGCCGGCCCCAGCAGATTGCCGTTATAGCCCCAGGTGGTCGCCGTTTTCCCGCCAAAGGTGGACTGGCCTGCGCCAATAGTTAACTGAATGCGATTACGGGCATCGGTCGTGAGCAAATCAGGGATCGGTAACGTTGGGCGTTCTGCCGCAAATACTGCGCGGCTCCACAGCGGCAAAGCCGAAGCCACACCCAGCGCGACGGAATATTTTAAGAAATCACGACGTTGCATAGTTATTTCCTTATTCTTAAGCAGGCGAAACAAAATCAAACGTTGAGCATAGTCCTTCCCCTTACGGGAAGGTCAAGCCGCAGACACAATTTAATCGACAATAATGGTCGTCGCCTCGCTCGCAGTGTGCTAACGTTTATCTTCTTTAAGCCCCTGGTAGAAGCAATGAAGACGTTTTTCAGAACAGTGTTATTCGGCAGCCTGATGGCCGTCTGCGCAAACAGTTACGCGCTCAGCGAGTCTGAAGCCGAAGATATGGCCGATTTAACGGCAGTTTTTGTTTTTCTGAAGAACGATTGTGGTTACCAGAACTTACCTAACGGGCAAATTCGTCGCGCACTGGTCTTTTTTGCCCAGCAAAACCAGTGGGATCTCAGTAATTACGACACCTTCGACATGAAAGCCCTCGGTGAAGACAGCTACCGCGATCTCAGCGGCATTGGCATTCCCGTCGCTAAAAAGTGCAAAGCCCTGGCCCGCGATTCCTTAAGCCTGCTTGCCTACGTCAAATAATCCCTGATACCTTTTTGTAGAAATATTGACCGTGCATCCGCGGTCAATGTTAGCTATTATGTTGCGCCCTTTTTTTACGGGTGTTAACAAAGGAGGTATCAACCCATGGCCGAAAAAAAACAGTGGCATGAAACGCTACACGACCAGTTTGGGCAGTACTTTGCGGTAGATAACGTTCTGTATCATGAAAAGACCGATCACCAGGATCTGATCATTTTTGAGAACGCTGCATTTGGCCGCGTAATGGCGCTGGATGGCGTAGTACAAACCACCGAGCGCGACGAGTTTATCTATCATGAGATGATGACCCACGTTCCGCTATTAGCCCACGGTCACGCGAAACATGTGCTGATTATCGGCGGCGGCGACGGTGCCATGCTGCGTGAAGTGACCCGACATAAAAACGTTGAGTCAATCACGATGGTGGAAATCGATGCGGGTGTCGTATCGTTCTGCCGTCAGTATCTGCCCAACCATAACGCCGGTAGCTACGACGATCCGCGCTTTAAGCTGGTGATCGACGATGGCGTCAATTTCGTGAATCAAACCAGCCAGACCTTTGATGTCATTATCTCCGACTGCACCGATCCTATCGGTCCCGGCGAAAGCCTTTTCACCTCAGCATTTTATGAAGGCTGCAAACGTTGCCTGAATCCTGGCGGTATCTTCGTCGCACAAAACGGCGTCTGCTTTTTACAGCAGGAAGAAGCCATCGACAGCCATCGCAAACTCAGCCATTACTTCAGCGACGTTGGCTTTTATCTGGCGGCGATCCCGACCTATTACGGCGGCATCATGACCTTTGCATGGGCGACAGATAACGATGCCTTACGCCATCTCTCAACCGAAATTATTCAGGCGCGTTTTCTCGCTTCTGGCCTGAAATGCCGTTATTACAATCCGGCAATCCATACGGCAGCTTTTGCCTTACCTCAGTATCTGCAAGACGCACTGGCTTCACAGCCGTCCTAAGGAGAAGATAAGAAATTGAAAAAACTGAAACTGCATGGCTTTAATAACCTGACCAAAAGTCTGAGTTTTTGTATTTACGACATCTGCTACGCCAAAACAGCCGAAGAACGCGACGGTTATATTGCTTATATCGATGAACTCTATAATGCCAACCGTCTGACCGAAATCCTGTCAGAAACCTGTTCTATTATCGGGGCCAATATTCTTAACATCGCCCGCCAGGATTACGAACCACAAGGTGCCAGCGTCACTATTCTGGTGAGTGAAGAACCGGTCGACCCAAAACTTATCGACAAAACAGAACACCCCGGCCCACTGCCAGAAACGGTCGTTGCCCATCTCGATAAAAGTCATATTTGCGTACATACCTACCCGGAAAGTCATCCTGAAGGCGGTTTATGTACCTTCCGCGCCGATATTGAAGTCTCCACCTGCGGCGTGATTTCCCCGCTGAAGGCGCTGAATTACCTGATCCACCAGCTTGAGTCCGATATCGTAACCATTGATTATCGCGTGCGCGGTTTTACCCGCGACATTAACGGTATGAAGCACTTTATCGACCATGAGATTAATTCGATTCAGAACTTTATGTCTGACGATATGAAGGCGCTGTATGACATGGTGGATGTGAACGTCTATCAGGAAAATATCTTCCATACCAAGATGTTGCTTAAAGAGTTCGACCTTAAGCACTACATGTTCCACACAAAACCGGAAGACTTAACCGACAGCGAGCGCCAGGAAATTACCGCTGCGCTGTGGAAAGAAATGCGCGAGATTTATTACGGGCGCAATATGCCCGCTGTTTAACGTCTCAGGCGGAGCACGGAGGCTCCGCCTGATTTACTTACTTCTGCTGCACGAAATTACGGTAAGCCGCCACCACCTGAAGAAAATCCTCAACGCCGCACAGCGACAAGCTCTCTTCATCGTAGTAGTTCATCCCCTCTTCCATTTCATCGCCAGCGAATTCCAGTTGATTGGCGCGAACCATCACCTCTTCACCGTCCATCCACAGAGTGTATTCATGCCCTGCCCGTTGCCAGGATCGTTCGCTACCTTTCAATGCGTGCGCCGCTTGTTCCACTTCATCAAGCAAGGCCAGGTTTTCTTTCACCTCTTCATTAAACCAGTGCCCGACCACTTCATGCCCCATGGACATACGCACCTTTACCACTCCGGTAATATCGCGCAGAAATTCGTAATCCATAGTGTGTTCCTCTGCTCCCGGCAATGCGCCGAAATCGCATTGCGCCATTGATGTAATTATCGCAGCCTTACCGGAGAAAAACAGCGGAACGGCGATGGTTTAGAAATAAAAAAATGCCCGGGAATCTCATTCACCGGGCATTGTGTCGTTTATGCGCAGCGCATGCGCTTACTTATTAAACCGCAGTCTGGAAAATCACCCCGTCCGCTTTTTCGGTGTACTGAGAAAGCTGGTTGAAGTTCAGATAACGGTAAGTATCAACGGCAGTTTTATCCACCTGCGCCACGTAGGTCTGGTACTCTTCCGGCGTCGGCAGTTTGCCAATCAGCGCCGCAACAGCAGCCAGTTCAGCAGAAGCCAGGAAGACATTCGCGCCAGTCCCCAGACGGTTCGGGAAGTTACGGGTAGAGGTGGAAACCACCGTCGCACCGTCTGCTACACGCGCCTGGTTACCCATACACAGGGAACAGCCAGGGATCTCGATACGCGCACCACTCTTACCGAAGACGCTGTAGTAGCCTTCTTCGGTCAGTTGCGCAGCGTCCATACGCGTTGGCGGTGCCACCCACAGGCGGGTCGGCAGTTGACCTTTGTGCGCATCCAGCAGTTTACCCGCAGCACGGAAGTGACCGATGTTAGTCATGCAAGAACCGATAAACACTTCGTCGATCTTCTCGCCCTGTACCGCAGACAGCGGACGAGCGTCGTCCGGGTCGTTCGGTGCACACAGGATTGGCTCTTTAATATCCGCCAGATCGATGTCGATCACTGCCGCGTATTCCGCATCTGCATCGGCTTCCAGCAGCTCAGGATTCGCCAGCCATTTTTCCATGCCCTGAATACGACGTTCCAGGGTACGACGATCGCCGTAACCTTCCGCGATCATCCACTTCAGCAGGACGATGTTAGAGTTCAGGTATTCGATGATCGGTTCTTTGTTCAGCTTGATGGTACAACCGGCAGCAGAACGCTCGGCGGACGCATCGGTCAGCTCAAAGGCCTGCTCAACTTTCAGATCCGGCAGACCTTCAATTTCCAGAATGCGACCAGAGAAGATGTTTTTCTTGCCTTTCTTCTCAACGGTCAGCAGACCTTGTTTGATTGCATACAGCGGAATGGCGTGAACCAGGTCGCGCAGGGTGATGCCCGGCTGCATTTTGCCTTTGAAGCGCACCAGAACGGATTCCGGCATATCCAGCGGCATTACGCCTGTTGCGGCTGCAAATGCCACCAGACCAGAACCCGCCGGGAAAGAGATACCGATCGGGAAACGGGTATGGGAGTCACCGCCAGTACCGACGGTATCCGGCAGCAGCATACGGTTCAGCCAGGAGTGGATTACGCCGTCACCCGGACGCAGCGACACACCGCCACGGTTCATAATGAAGTCCGGCAGCGTGTGGTGCGTGTTCACGTCAACTGGCTTCGGATACGCCGCGGTGTGGCAGAAAGACTGCATCACCAGGTCAGCCGAGAAGCCCAGGCACGCCAGGTCTTTCAGTTCATCACGGGTCATCGGGCCAGTGGTGTCCTGAGAACCAACAGAAGTCATTTTCGGTTCGCAGTACGCGCCCGGACGAATGCCTTTCACACCGCAGGCACGACCGACCATTTTCTGCGCCAGCGAGAAGCCGCGATCGCTCTCAGCGACATCTTTCGCCTGACGGAACACATCGCTGTGCGGCAGACCAAGTGCTTCACGCGCTTTGGTGGTCAGGCCACGCCCGATAATCAGCGGAATACGACCACCGGCACGCACTTCATCAATCAGCACGTCGGTTTTCAGTTCGAAGGTCGCCAGCAGTTCGCCGGTTTCGTGGTTACGCACTTCACCTTTGTACGGGTAAACGTCAATTACGTCACCCATGTTCAGGTTAGAGACGTCCACTTCGATTGGCAGTGCACCCGCGTCTTCCATCGTGTTAAAGAAGATGGGTGCAATTTTACCGCCGAGACACAAACCACCGCCGCGTTTGTTCGGTACATGAGGAATATCTTCACCCATAAACCACAGAACGGAGTTAGTGGCGGATTTACGCGATGACCCCGTGCCCACAACGTCACCGACGTACGCCAGCGGGAAACCTTTCTGCTGCAGAGCTTCAATCTGTTTGATCGGGCCAACAACACCAGGCTGATCTGGCTCAATACCTTCACGGGCGTTTTTCAGCATCGCCAGCGCGTGCAGTGGGATATCCGGGCGCGACCACGCATCTGGTGCCGGAGAGAGGTCATCGGTGTTGGTTTCGCCAGTGACTTTGAAGACGGTAACGGTCAGTTTTTCAGCCAGCGCCGGGCGATTCAGGAACCATTCGGCATCCGCCCAGGACTGCATTACCTGCTTCGCATATTCGTTGCCTGCTTTGGCTTTCTCTTCTACGTCATAGAAGTTATCGAACATCAGCAGTGTGTGAGAAAGTGCTTTGGCAGCGATCGGTGCCAGTTTGGCATCATCCAGCGCGTCGATCAGCGGATGAATGTTGTAACCACCCTGCATGGTGCCCAGCAGTTCGATGGCTTTTTCCGGAGTCAGCAGTGGGGATTTGGCTTCGCCTTTCGCGACAGCAGCCAGGAAGCCTGCTTTGACATAGGCGGCTTCATCGACGCCAGGGGGAACACGGTTGGTTAACAGATCTAACAGGAATTCTTCTTCGCCCGCGGGCGGGTTTTTCAGCAGCTCTACAAGTGCGGCCATTTGGTTTGCATCCAGGGGTTTGGGCGCAATCCCCTCAGCGGCACGCTCAGCTACGTGCTTACGGTATTCTTCTAGCACGACGGTTCTCCTCGCTCTCATTGTCATAGTGCGGCAGGCGATTCTCTTCACGCTCCTGTGAGACAGCAGTTTGTAGGGTAAATGCCCAGTACCGCAACGGGCAGAATAGCAGGATTTTGACGATGTGTTAATCTGTTTACAAAAAAGCAACATAAAAAAGTGGCTGAATCGTTAAGGATGGTCTAGAGATTGTTTCCCTCCGTAAAAACTTCGTTAATTCGCATGGTGATAATCACCTTTCTCAACGAATCCCAAGATTAGTCAAAATTTAAACTACCGCCTCTTTATACTCGGAATCACAGCACCTGCGGGTGGCAGTTCGCCGACCATTGCGATTTCCTTGAGATCCGAATTATGAAAATGACTTTGCCGTTTAAACCCCATGTGCTGGCGCTAATTTGCAGTGCCGGGCTTTGTGCCGCCTCTGCCGGGCTATATATAAAAAGCCGCACAGTGGAAGCGCCTGTGGAATCGCAATCGACACAACAGACTGCGCCTGACATCTCCGCAGTTACGCTTCCTGCAACGGTTTCCGCGCCTCCCGTAACGCCTGCCGTCGTCAAATCTACATTCAGCACTGCACAAATCGATCAATGGGTCGCGCCCGTCGCGCTGTACCCCGACTCTCTGCTTTCACAAGTGTTAATGGCATCAACCTATCCGGCAAACGTTGCTCAAGCAGTGCAATGGTCGCACGATAATCCACTTAAACAAGGCGATGCTGCTATTCAGGCGGTATCTGGCCAGCCGTGGGACGCCAGCGTCAAATCACTGGTGGCCTTTCCACAATTGATGGCATTGATGGGCGAAAACCCGCAATGGGTGCAAAACCTGGGCGATGCTTTTCTGGCGCAGCCGCAGGACGTGTTGGACTCGGTACAACGATTGCGGCAACTGGCGCAACAAACCGGTTCGCTAAAGTCATCAACTGAACAAAAGATCATCACGACAACGAAAAAAGTCGTACCGGTAAATCAGCCCGCCAACGCCCCTGCCACACAATCAAATACCGTTTCTACGTCCAGCCCCGTCGTCGCAGAACCTGCACCGACCGTAATAACCATTGAGCCAGCCAATCCGGATGTGGTTTATATTCCGAACTACAACCCAAACGTGGTTTACGGTAGTTGGGCCAATACCGCTTATCCGCCGGTTTACCTGCCACCACCAGCCGGAGAACCGTTTGTTGACAGCTTTGTGCGCGGATTCGGCTATAGCATGGGCGTTGCTACCACATACGCACTATTCAGCAGCATCGACTGGGACGACGACGATCATGACCATCATCATCATGACGATGATGATTATCATCACCACGATGGCGGTCATCGTGACGGTAATGGCTGGCAACACAACGGCGACAACATCAATATCGACGTAAACAATTTCAACCGTATCACCGGTGAGCATCTTACTGATAAGAACATGGCATGGCGGCACAATCCAAACTACCGTAATGGTGTGCCCTATCATGATCAGGATATGGCAAAGCGGTTTCACCAAACCGATGTCAACGGCGGCATGAGCGCCACGCAGTTACCTGCTCCAACACGCGACAGCCAGCGTCAGGCGGCAGCAAGTCAGTTTCAGCAACGAACACACGCCGCCCCCGTCATTACACGAGATACCCAACGTCAGGCAGCGGCACAGCGGTTTAATGAAGCTGAACACAATGGGAGCTATGACGACTTCCGCGAGTTCAGCCGTCGCCACCCACTGACCCAGCAACAAAAGGACGCTGCTCGTCAGCGTTATCAGTCGGCCTCTCCTGAGCAGCGCCAGGCAGTCCGCGAGAAAATGCAGACTAACCCGCAGAACCAGCAGCGAAGAGACGCAGCGCGTGAGCGCATTCAGCCCGCCTCGCCTGAGCAGCGCCAGGCAGTCCGCGAGAAAATGCAGACTAACCCGCAGAACCAGCAGCGAAGAGAGGCAGCGCGTGAGCGTATTCAGTCTGCATCACCTGAGCAGCGCCAGGCGGCCCGCGAGAAAATGCAGACAAACCCGCAGAATCAACAGCAAAGAGATGCAGCACGTCAGCGTATCCAGTCTGCCTCGCCTGAGCAGCGTCAGGTTTTTCGAGAGAAAGTTCAGGAGAGCCGCCCGCAGCGTCTAAACGACAGTAACCATACTGCCCGATTGAATAATGAACAACGGTCAGCGGTACGCGAACGGTTGTCTGAGCGTGGAGCAAGGAGACTGGAAAGGTAAATTGCAGACGTAAAAAAGCGGCGTTGTTAGCCGCTTAAGACTGATGACAAACATCGAATCGCCCGATGCGCAAGCTTATCGGGCCTTGTATTATCCCTCCTGTGCAGAGAAAATCGGCCAGTTTTCTCTGCCTGCAGTCCGCATGCCGTATCGGGCCTTAGGTTTTCAACCTGTTGCGTAGATTCATGCAGC
>NZ_JBJQKY010000017.1:0-106538 GCF_046486595.1 Escherichia sp. WS3063 | reverse complement strand
TGACCCGGCGGCGTGTTTGCCGTTGTTCCGTGTCAGTGGTGGCGCATTATAGGGAGTTATTCCGGCCTGACAAGAGGAAATTTAAAATAATTTTCTGACCGCGCATTTTTTATTCTTTATGCTTATTTCAGCGTCGGTTTGTCGGTTAAATGGGCGATTTCTCGGGCGAAATTCGCTACCTGCTCCCAATCGGTATAGACAACTTCTTTGCGCGTATCCGTTTCACCGCCTGACATCTTCATAATCAGTTTTATCATAAAGCGGTCGTACCAGCGGTAACGTGGATAACGCAGCGCCCCGGCAATAACCGCGCAGCGATCGGGACGCCATTGTGAACTCATCAGAAACTTCCGCGCGTAGCTGTTGGTCTGTGGAGTACGCTTCTCCGGTTTACGCGCCACAAGGTTTACGGAGTAAAAGGCGCTCGGCATCGAATTCAGCCGCGTCGCATGCTTTTTGACAAATTCCTGGAACGCAGAGTGGTAGTGACCATAGCGAATAGAAGCACCAATGACCACACGGTCGTAGTTTTCCCACTGTGGTTCTTCAATGCGGTGCACATTGGCGACATCCGCCTGGATCCCCAGTTCTTTCAGTTCCGAAGCCAGGTAGGAGGCAATCTCGCGCGTTTGTCCGTCCCTTGTTGAGAAAAGAATTAATGTTTTCACGTATTACTCCATCATTCACGCCAGAAAGTCGGGGTAAAGAGCACCAGCAATGTAAAGACCTCGAGACGACCAAACAGCATGTTGGCAATCAGGATCCATTTAGCCACCGGGTTCATACTGGTAAAGTTATCAGCAACCACGCCAAGCCCTGGCCCCAGGTTATTCAATGTCGCAACAACCGAGGCAAAAGCAGAAAAGTCATCCACGCCCGTGGCGATAATCGCCAGCATACTGACAATAAACACCAATGCATAGGCGGAGAAAAATCCCCAAACGGCTTCGAGGATACGTTCCGGCAGTGCGCGATTCCCCAGCTTAATGCTATAGACGGCGTTCGGATGCACCAGTCGTTTCAGCTCACGGTTCCCCTGCTTAAACAGCAGCAGGATGCGGATCACTTTCAGGCCACCGCCCGTTGACCCGGCGCAACCGCCGATAAAAGCTGAACATAAAAGCAGTACCGGCAAAAAGAGCGGCCAGCGGGCAATGCTGTCAGTTGTAAACCCGGCGGTTGTCGCCATCGACACCACCTGGAAAAACGCCTGGTTAATTGTCATCAGCGCCGAACTGTAGACATTATGAAACCACAGTACGAGTGTACAAATAACCACCAGTGAAAACTGTACGCCGATAAACATGCGAAATTCCGGATCGCGCCAATAAACCTTCAGACTACGCCCACTTAACAGTGAAAAGTGCAGACCGTAGTTACAGCCAGAGATCAGCAGGAAGATAGCAATGATAGTGTTAATAGTCGGGCTGTCGAAATAACCGATACTGGCATCATGTGTCGAGAAGCCGCCAATAGCGATAGTCGCAAAGCTATGGCCGATGGCATCAAAGGCATCCATTCCAGCAAACCACAACGCCAGCGCACAGGCGACGGTCAGCAAGACATAAATCAACCACAGGGTTTTCGCCGTTTCCGCAATTCGCGGGCGCATTTTGTTATCTTTCAGCGGGCCGGGCATTTCTGCGCGATAGAGCTGCATCCCACCCACGCCGAGGATAGGCAGTATCGCAACCGCCAGCACGATGATCCCCATACCGCCAAACCATTGCAGCATCTGGCGATAAAAGAGGATGGCATGAGGGAGCGAATCCAGCCCCACCAGCGTAGTGGCCCCCGTGGTGGTCAGGCCAGAGAAAGACTCAAAAAACGCATCGGTAATCGTGAGGTTCGGGCTTTCCGAGAAGATAAAAGGGAGCGCACCGACGCTACCCAGCACGGTCCAGAACAGCACCACTATCAGAAACCCCTCACGGGATTTCAGTTCGCCCTTCTCTTTGCGGTTCGGCCACCACAGCATAGAGCCAATGGCGAGGGCGACAAAAAAGGTCTGGGTAAAAGCGCGGCCCGCTCCATCCCGGTAGATGAGTGCTACCAGCCCAGGGATAATCATGGTCCCTGAAAATAAGATGACCAGTAGTCCAACGATTCGGGTAATGGCGCGAAAATGCATCTCTGCCGCTTCCTTAGTTCTGCAAAACGAAGTGGGGATTATTCTTCAATCGCTAACAATTGCAATGAACCACGGCTAAAATCCGCCAGCTTTGCGGAAAATTCAGCCACTTTCGCCGCCGGAAGCGCCACCCGCAGCAGAACGAATGCCTGATAATCACTGTTGATAATTTTGCCGTCACACTGCCCCAGCAACGCTTCAATGCCGGTTAACTGACTATATTCACATTGCAAAGTATATTCGGTTAATGGCGTCTTGCGTTGGGTCGTTAGCTGGCGCAGCGCCTGATTCACGCCGCCGCCATACGCTTTCACTAACCCACCGGTACCAAGCAATATGCCGCCGTAGTAGCGCACCACCACAGCGGTAATTTCCCCGACGCCGCTGCCCATTAGTTGGGCGAGCATCGGTTTACCGGCCGTTCCCGCCGGTTCCCCGTCGTCAGAGAAACCGAGCTGTTGAGAATCATCCGGCGCACCCGCCACCCACGCCACGCAATGGTGGCGGGCATCGGGGTGTTCTGCCCGTACCGATTCAACAAACGCTTTCGCCGCCTCAACGCCATCGGTATGCGCTAACATCGTTATGAAGCGGCTCTTTTTGATCTCTTCAACGACCGTGACCGGTGCCGCAGGAATTAACCAGCTTTCCATCACGCCAGTTTCAGATCCCGGGTCATGTTTTCCACGTTGTTTTCGTGGATCACCACGTTGTCTTCGATACGAATGCCGCCGAACGGTTTCAGTGCTTCAATTTTCTGCCAGTTGAAGTGTTTGCTGAACTGCCCGTCACGCCACGGTGCCAGCAGCGATTCGATGAAGTAGATACCCGGTTCGATGGTTAACACCATGCCCGGCTGGAGAATACGGGTGCAGCGCAGGTACGGATATTTTGCCGGTGCCGCGAGGTGCGTACCGCTATCATCTTGCATAAAGCCAGCTACGTCATGCACCTGCAGGCCCAGCGGATGACCGATACCGTGCGGCATAAACGGTCCGGTGAGATCGTTTTCGACCATCGCTTCTTCACTCATATCGGTGATGATTTGATGTTTACGCAGCAGTTTGGCGATGCGCTGATGGAACTGGATGTGATAATCCACATAGCTGACGCCTGCTTTCATGGTGGCGATCAGCGCCAGTTGTTCATCATTTACGTCTTTCACCAGCTGTGCGTAGTCGTTGTCGCTTTTTGCCGACCAGGTACGGGTCAGGTCAGCCGCATAGCCGTTATATTCGGCCCCGGCATCCAGCAGGAAGCTGCGCATCTCTTCCGGTGCCTGGTGGTCCAGTTTGGTGTAATGCAACACCGCAGCGTGTTCGTTAAGCGCCACAATGTTGCTGTAAGGTACGTCGGTATCACGATGACCGGTCGCGGTCAGATAGGCAATGTTGATATCGAACTCGCTCATGCCAGAACGGAACGCTTCTTCTGCCGCGCGATGACCGTTGACCGCCATTTTCTGCGCTTCGCGCATACAGGCCAGTTCGTACTCGGTTTTGAAGGAGCGGTAGTAATGCAGGTAGTCGATCACCCCTTTCGGGTTGATGTTGCTGGCCTCAATACCCAGTTGCAGCGCACGTTCCGGCACCGGACCGATATAACCGATATTGCCGCGCGCAGCAGGCAGCAGGCTACCAATGCCATCGGCTTTCAGCAGCGCGATCACTTCCACATCTTCAGTCCAGAAGGAGTTCGGCAGCGGTTCGACGTTGTGCCAGTAATCAACCGGCAGATAAAACCACAGTTTCGGCTTGTTCACGCCATCCACCAGCAGCCAGCAGTTTGGCACCTGAGTTACCGGCACCCACGCTTTGAATTGCGGGTTCACTTTAAACGGATAGGGATGATCGTCGAGAAAAACGTTGAACAGTTCGCCGGAGTGAATAAGTAACGCATCCAGCTTGAAGCGCGCCAGCGCATCGCGAGTCCGTTCTTGTAAGGTAGCTATATGATTTTTATAGAGTGAGGCCAGTGATTCCATTTTTTACCCTTCTGTTTTTTTGACCTTAAGTCTCCGCATCTTAGCACATCGTTCATCCAGAGCGTGATTTCTGCCGAGCGTGATCAGATCGGCATTTCTTTAATCTTTTGTTTGCATATTTTTAACACAAAATACACACTTCGATTCATCTGGTACGACCAGATCACCTTGCGGATTCAGGAGACTGACATGCTTTACAAAGGCGACACCCTGTACCTTGACTGGCTGGAAGATGGCATTGCCGAACTGGTATTTGATGCCCCAGGTTCAGTTAATAAACTTGACACTGCCACCGTCGCCAGCCTCGGCGAGGCCATCGGCGTGCTGGAACAGCAATCAGATCTAAAAGGGCTGCTGCTGCGTTCGAACAAAGCAGCCTTTATCGTCGGTGCTGATATCACCGAATTTTTGTCCCTGTTCCTCGTTCCTGAAGAACAGTTAAGTCAGTGGCTACACTTTGCCAATAGCGTGTTTAATCGCCTGGAGGATCTGCCGGTGCCGACCATTGCTGCTGTCAACGGCTATGCGCTGGGCGGTGGCTGCGAATGCGTGCTGGCGACCGATTATCGTCTGGCGACGCCGGATCTGCGCATCGGTCTGCCGGAAACTAAACTGGGCATCATGCCGGGCTTTGGCGGTTCTGTACGTATGCCACGTATGCTGGGCGCTGACAGTGCGCTGGAAATCATTGCCGCCGGTAAAGATGTCGGCGCGGATCAGGCGCTGAAAATCGGTCTGGTGGATGGTGTAGTCAAAGCAGAAAAACTGATTGAAGGGGCGATGGCGATTTTACGCCAGGCCATTAACGGCGACCTCGACTGGAAAGCGAAACGTCAGCCGAAGCTGGAACCGCTAAAACTGAGCAAGATTGAAGCCACCATGAGCTTCACCATCGCTAAAGGGATGGTCGCACAAACGGCGGGGAAACATTATCCGGCCCCCATCACCGCAGTAAAAACCATTGAAGCTGCGGCCCGTTTTGGTCGTGAAGAAGCCCTAAACCTGGAAAACAAAAGTTTTGTCCCGCTGGCGCATACCAACGAAGCTCGCGCACTGGTCGGCATTTTCCTTAACGATCAATATGTAAAAGGCAAAGCGAAGAAACTCACCAAAGACGTTGAAACCCCGAAACAGGCCGCTGTGCTGGGCGCAGGCATTATGGGTGGCGGCATCGCTTACCAGTCTGCGTGGAAAGGCGTACCGGTTGTCATGAAAGATATCAACGACAAGTCGTTAACCCTCGGCATGACCGAAGCCGCGAAACTGCTGAACAAGCAGCTTGAGCGCGGCAAGATCGATGGTCTGAAACTGGCTGGCGTGATCTCCACGATCCACCCAACGCTCGATTACTCTGGTTTTGACCGCGTGGATGTTGTGGTAGAAGCGGTTGTCGAAAACCCGAAAGTGAAAAAAGCCGTGCTGGCAGAAACCGAGCAGAAAGTACGCCCGGATACCGTACTGGCGTCTAACACTTCAACCATTCCTATCAGCGAACTGGCCAACGCGCTGGAACGTCCGGAAAACTTCTGCGGGATGCACTTCTTTAACCCGGTCCACCGAATGCCGTTGGTGGAAATTATTCGCGGCGAGAAAAGCTCCGACGAAACCATCGCGAAAGTTGTCGCCTGGGCGAGCAAGATGGGCAAGACGCCGATTGTGGTTAACGACTGCCCCGGCTTCTTTGTTAACCGCGTGCTGTTCCCCTATTTCGCCGGTTTCAGCCAGCTGCTGCGCGACGGCGCGGATTTCCGCAAGATCGACAAAGTGATGGAAAAACAGTTTGGCTGGCCTATGGGTCCGGCATATCTGCTGGACGTTGTGGGCATTGACACCGCGCATCATGCCCAGGCTGTCATGGCAGCAGGCTTCCCGCAGCGAATGCAGAAAGATTATCGCGATGCCATCGACGCGCTGTTTGATGCCAACCGCTTTGGTCAGAAGAACGGCCTCGGTTTCTGGCGTTATAAAGAAGACAGCAAAGGTAAGCCGAAGAAAGAAGAAGACGCCGTCGTTGACGACCTGCTGGCAGAAGTGAGCCAGCCGAAGCGCGATTTCAGCGAAGAAGAGATTATCGCCCGCATGATGATCCCGATGGTCAACGAAGTGGTGCGCTGTCTGGAAGAAGGCATTATCGCCACTCCGGCAGAAGCGGATATGGCGCTGGTCTATGGCCTGGGCTTCCCTCCATTCCACGGCGGCGCGTTCCGCTGGCTGGACACCCTCGGTAGCGCAAAATACCTCGATATGGCACAACAATATCAGCACCTCGGCCCGCTGTATGAAGTGCCGGAAGGTCTGCGTAATAAAGCGCGTCATAACGAACCGTACTATCCCCCGGTTGAGCCAGCCCGTCCGGTTGGCGACCTGAAAACGGCTTAAGGAGTCACAATGGAACAGGTTGTCATTGTCGATGCAATTCGCACCCCGATGGGCCGTTCGAAGGGCGGTGCTTTTCGTCACGTGCGTGCAGAAGATCTCTCCGCTCATTTAATGCGTAGCCTGCTGGCGCGTAACCCGGCGCTGGAAGCGGCTGCCCTCGACGATATTTACTGGGGCTGTGTACAGCAGACGCTGGAGCAAGGTTTTAATATCGCCCGTAACGCGGCGCTGTTGGCAGAAGTACCACACTCTGTCCCGGCGGTGACCGTCAATCGCTTGTGTGGTTCATCCATGCAAGCATTACATGACGCAGCACGAATGATCATGACCGGCGATGCGCAGGCATGTCTGGTTGGCGGCGTGGAGCATATGGGCCATGTGCCGATGAGTCACGGCGTCGATTTTCACCCCGGCCTGAGCCGCAATGTCGCCAAAGCGGCGGGCATGATGGGCTTAACGGCAGAAATGCTGGCGCGTATGCACGGTATCAGCCGTGAAATGCAGGATGCCTTTGCCGCGCGGTCACACGCCCGCGCCTGGGCTGCCACGCAGTCGGGTGCATTTAAAAATGAAATTATCCCGACCGGTGGTCACGATGCCGACGGCGTCCTGAAGCAGTTTAATTACGACGAAGTGATTCGCCCGGAAACCACCGTGGAAGCCCTCGCCACGCTGCGTCCGGCGTTTGATCCAGTAAGCGGTACGGTAACGGCGGGTACATCTTCTGCGCTTTCCGATGGCGCAGCTGCCATGCTGGTGATGAGTGAAAGCCGCGCCCATGAATTAGGTCTTAAGCCGCGCGCCCGTGTGCGTTCGATGGCGGTCGTTGGTTGTGATCCGTCGATTATGGGTTACGGTCCGGTTCCGGCCTCGAAGCTGGCGCTGAAAAAAGCGGGGCTTTCTGCCAGTGATATCGGCGTGTTTGAGATGAACGAAGCCTTTGCCGCGCAGATCCTGCCATGTATTAAAGATCTGGGACTGATTGAGCAGATTGACGAGAAGATCAACCTCAACGGTGGCGCGATCGCGCTGGGTCATCCGCTGGGTTGTTCCGGTGCGCGTATCAGCACCACGCTGCTGAATCTGATGGAGCGCAAAGATGCCCAGTTTGGTCTGGCGACGATGTGTATCGGTCTGGGTCAGGGTATTGCGACGGTGTTTGAGCGGATTTAACCACTTGCCGGATGCGGCGTGAACGCCTTATCCGGTCTACCGATCCTGCACCCATGTGGGTCTGATAAGAAGCGCCAGCGTCGCATCAGGCATCGTGCACCGATTGCCGGATGCGACATAGATCTAAATGCCACTGTATAAAGTTTTAGTTGCCGTTCTTCCCGCCTGTCAGGGGCGGGTTTTTTATATCTCAGATAAATGCAAACGCATCGCCAAACAGGCGATCTTCCCGCGCATTACGCTCGCTGCAAAACAGGTCACGGGCAATTTTCGCCATCTCAAAACGTCCGGCAATATAGATATCATGCTCTGCCAGCGTACCATGATCCTGCAATACCGCCGTTAACACGGTGCCAGTACGCCCACGCCAGCCCGCTTCCGGTTGTTCAACCACCGGCACCACTTGTAGACCAGGATGCTTCAACGAAAGCGCCTCAAGCTCGCAGAGATCATACAGATGCTGCTCTTCACGCCCACCCCAGTAAATGGTGATATCACGGTTTGGGTTACGCGCCAACGCTGTCAGCAAAATCGAGCGGGCATAAGAGAACCCGGTGCCGCCCGCAATCAAAATCATCGGACGCTCTTCATCATCGCGCAGCCATGCCTCACCGTGCGGAATATCGACCACGATTTGATGATCTTTAAGAATGCGGTCCATGACTGCTTTCGCGTAAAGGTTGATTTCAGAAGCGCCAATATGCAGCTCGATGAAACCTTTTTCATCCGGCGTCGAAGCCATTGAGAACGGACGTTTGTCACGCTCATCCATCACTACCATCAAATACTGACCAGCACGAAAAGAAAAGGCCGCGTCTGGTACGATTCGGACACGGTATACGGTATCCGTGATAGCTTCTACCGAGGTCACTTTACAGCTTAAGGTTGTCATGCGCTTTCTCTGTCGGATCGATAAATAGGGCAAAACAAACGCGCATCAGGCGCTTTTACCGTTGTTAAAAATAGCCAGTTCATCCCAAATGGCGTCAATATGCGCGACAACATCTGGATCTTTTTTGATGGGACGTCCCCATTCACGCTGGGTTTCCCCCGGCCATTTATTCGTGGCATCCAGCCCCATTTTTGAACCCAGCCCGGAGACAGGCGAGGCAAAATCCAGATAATCAATAGGCGTATTTTCGACCAACACCGTGTCCCGCGCCGGGTCCATACGGGTGGTAATCGCCCAAATCACATCGTTCCAGTCGCGTGCGTTGACGTCATCATCGCAAACGATCACAAATTTAGTGTACATAAACTGGCGTAAGAACGACCAGACGCCCATCATGACGCGCTTCGCGTGTCCGGCGTACTGTTTTTTGATCGTCACTACCGCCAGACGATAAGAACAGCCTTCAGGCGGCAGGTAAAAATCGACAATTTCCGGGAACTGTTTTTGCAGAATCGGCACAAACACTTCGTTCAACGCCACGCCCAGCACCGCAGGTTCATCCGGCGGACGCCCGGTATAGGTGGAATGATAAATCGCATCTTCACGCTGGGTAATATGCGTCACGGTAAATACCGGGAAACTATCGACTTCGTTATAGTAACCGGTGTGGTCGCCATACGGCCCTTCCGGCGCAGTTTCGCCTTGTTCGATATACCCTTCCAGCACAATCTCCGCACTGGCGGGCACTTCCAGGTCATTGGAGATACACTTCACCACTTCGGTCTTGGTGCCGCGCAGCAATCCGGCAAACGCATACTCTGAAAGCGTATCCGGAACGGGGGTGACTGCGCCGAGAATCGTGGCGGGATCGGCACCCAGCGCCACAGAAACCGGGAAACGTTCGCCCGGATGCGCCGCACACCACTCCTGATAATCCAGCGCGCCACCGCGATGCGACAGCCAGCGCATAATCAGTTTGTTTTTACCAATCAGCTGCTGGCGATAAATGCCCAGATTCTGCCGCTCTTTATGCGGACCGCGCGTTACGGTCAGCCCCCAGGTAATCAGCGGCGCGGCATCTTCCGGCCAACAGGTCATAATGGGAATGCGATTGAGATCGACGTCATCGCCAGAGACGATTTTTTGTTGGCAGGGCGCACCACGCAGTCGCTTTGTCGGCATGTTCAATACTTGCTTAAACTGCGGCAGTTTATCAAACAGGTCGCGGAAACCTTTTGGCGGCTCCGGCTCTTTCAGAAACGCCAATAATTTACCAACTTCACGCAGCGCCGAAACATCTTCCTGCCCCATACCCATCGCCACGCGCTTTGGCGTACCGAACAGGTTGCACAGCACCGGCATTGAGTAGCCTTTAGGGTTTTCGAACAACAGCGCAGGCCCACCGGCACGCAAAGTACGGTCAGCAATTTCAGTGATTTCCAGATGCGGATCCACCGGGAGCGTGATACGTTTAAGCTCACCCTGCTGCTCAAGCAGCGTCAAGAAGTCGCGTAAATCGTTATATTTCATGGCGTCCATTGTAGCCTCTTAATCTGCGCCCATTATACGGCGTTCATCTTTGCGATGCTGTAAATTTGTTAAATTAGCGTGAACTCTGACGGTATAACGCAAACCGGGGAATATAATTAACTTAGCGTAAAGCTTTTGCTATCCTTGCGCCCCGATTAAACGGATAAGAGTCATTATGCAATCCTGGTATTTACTGTACTGCAAGCGCGGGCAACTTCAACGTGCCCAGGAACACCTCGAAAGACAGGCTGTGAATTGCCTGGCACCGATGATCACCCTGGAAAAAATCGTGCGTGGCAAACGTACTGCAGTCAGTGAGCCATTGTTCCCCAACTACTTGTTTGTGGAGTTCGATCCGGAAGTGATTCATACCACGACTATCAACGCGACCCGCGGTGTCAGCCACTTCGTGCGCTTTGGCGCGTCGCCAGCGATAGTCCCATCGGCGGTGATTCATCAGCTATCGGTATATAAACCGAAAGACATTGTCGATCCGGCAACCCCTTATCCGGGTGATAAGGTGATTATTACCGAAGGCACGTTCGAAGGTTTTCAGGCCATTTTCACCGAACCCGACGGCGAGGCTCGCTCCATGCTGTTACTTAATCTTATCAATAAAGAGATTAAGCACAGTGTGAAGAACACCGAGTTCCGCAAACTCTAAAACGCAATCCCAAACAGTGTTTTAACATTGGCATCCGTGGTGGCAGCCAGCCATGCGGCATCTTCTCCACGCCAGTGCGCAATACGTTGCAAAATATGGGGCAGATGGGCTGGCTCGTTGCGCCGGGATGATGGTTTCGGCGTGAGATCGCGCGGGAGCAGATACGGCGCATCAGTTTCGATCAGCAATTTCTCCGCCGGAATCAACGGCAACAGTTCCCGCAGCTCCAGTCCGCGTCGTTCATCGCAAACCCAACCGGTAATGCCGATATAAATTCCACGCGCCACGCACGCCTGCATCTCTTCGCGTGTGCCGGTAAAGCAATGAAGAACCGCACCAGGCAGTTTATCCAGCCACGGCTCCAGCAATGTCATAAACCGCTCGTGGGCATCGCGACAGTGCATAAAAACCGGCATGTTTAATTCTGCGGCAATGCGTAGCTGGGCAACAAAAGCGCGTTCCTGCTCTTCCGGCGTCGAAAAGTTGCGGTTAAAGTCGAGGCCACATTCACCAATCGCCACCACTTCTGGCTGCGCGGCCAGCTCAATAATCGCTTCTTCAGTCGCAGCTTGCCACTGGCTGCTGTCGTGAGGATGTACGCCCGCCGTTGACCAACAGGACGAATACTGACGCGCCAGCTTTTGCGCATGCTGGCTTTCACGCAGGTTAGTGCCGGTGATGAGTAGCCCATTAACTCCCGCGTCAAAAGCGCGCGCTACAACATCATCACGGTCTTTCGCAAATTGCGAACTGGTCAAATTAACGCCGATATCAAACATCCTGTACTCCATATGACAACCGCCCTGACGGGCGGTTGAATTTATTCTTCAGTTTTTTCGCTTTCTGCTTCAGCGTCGTTTTCCTCTTCCCGGTTTCGACCCTTACCAACGTAAAAGCGAGAGAAGAAGACACCGATTTCAAACAGGCAGTACATCGGGATCGCCAGCAGCGTTTGCGAGAAGACATCCGGCGGCGTCAGCAACATCCCGACAACGAATGCACCAACCAGCACATACGGGCGTTTTTTGCGTAAGTCTTCTGGCGAGGTAATCCCCATCCAGCACAGCAGCACAATTGCCACAGGCACTTCAAAGGAGACACCAAACGCCATAAACAGCGCCATAACGAAGCTTAAATAGCTGGCGATGTCGGTGGATACCTGTACCCCTTCCGGCGCGGTATTGGCAAGGAAGCCAAATGCCAGCGGAAAGACCACAAAGTAGGCGAACGCCATGCCGATATAAAACAACAGAGAGCTGGAAACCAGCAGCGGCACCACCAGGCGACGTTCATGCTTATACAGCGCTGGGGCGATAAACGCCCACACCTGATAGAGAATCACCGGCGCTGACAGAATCAGCGACACCATAAAGGTCAGCTTGATCGGCGTAAAGAACGGCGAGGCCACGTCGGTGGCGATCATCGTTGAACCTTGCGGCAACTGCTTGATCAATGGCGCGGATACCAGGTGATAGATGTCATTGGCGAAATAGACCAGACACAGGAATATCACGATCACCGCGATAATGCAGTTCAGCAGACGCTTACGCAGCTCAATCAGATGCGTGATAAGCGGTTGAGTATCTTCTACAGACATGTTTACGGTTTATCACTCGACGAAGGGGAAGGTGCAGCGGTTTTCGGTTCAGCGTCCGCAGCAGGTTTTACCACCGGCTCTGGCGTGGTTTCTGGCTTCTGTTCCGGCGAACTGGCCTGCGTTTGTGCAGCGGCAGGCGTTACGCCTTCATGCGCAGCTTCATTGTCTTTCACCACCGGGTTATGGATGGTGTGCGCTTCATCGCTCGCCTTTTCAGGATCGTTTGCAACGTAGGAACGCTTCATCGACTCCGCGGCCTGGCGTAATTCATCCATCGACGCTTTCAGTTCGGGTGTCAGGTTAGTGAGGCTCGCCTTTTCAACCTTTTTCAGACTGTCCTGAAACTCCTGGAGTTTTAACTCCTGGGTCAGTTCGTTCTGCACCGTTGTCGCCAGTGAACGCAACGCGCGAATCCAGCCCGCGACCGTTTTTACCGCCACAGGCAGTCGTTGCGGCCCCAGAACGACGAGGCCGATGATGAATACCAATAGCAGTTCGCTAAAACCGATATCAAACACGGATTACACCTGCTCTTTATCGTGGCGCTTCGCGTCTTCTGTTTTAGCCTGTTCCTGATTCGTATCCGCCTGCTTATCGGCGATAGTTTTCGCAGTAAAATCAGCATCCTGACTGGTTTTATCCTGCTTTGGTTCATCATCGCTCATTGCTTTTTTAAAGCCTTTGATCGACGCACCAAGATCGGAACCGATGGAGCCGAGCTTTTTGGTGCCAAAAAGCAGTACAACGATGACGGCAATAATCAATAACTGCCAAATACTGATACCACCCATACATGTTCCTCTGTGGTAGATGATGATTAAACAAGGCCGCATTATACGTTACACAGCCCGCCTTGAGCGATGAAAAAATCAGCGTGTTTTGCGCCAACCGACAAACCAGGCGATCAGACCACCTGCCATTAACCAGACGGGCATCAGCCCCCATTCAGGTCGGCTGACCAACAAGAATGTGCCACTTAATACTAACGTAGCGCCAATTCCGAGAAAATAACGCGATTGTCCCTGACGTACATGATTTGACTGAAGCTCGCGGGCAATCTTATCAACACTGTGCTGTAAATACTTGCCCTGGCGCAAACTGTCGTAAACCAGTTCAGGCAGTTCTGGCATTTTTTCGACCCAGAACGGCGCTTTTTCTTTAAATGCTCTCACCAGCGCAGGAATACCGATCTGATCTTTAATCCACGACTCCAGGAAAGGCTTCGCCGTTTTCCATAAATCGAGTTGCGGATAAAGCTGGCGTCCTACCCCTTCGACGTAGAGCAGGGTTTTCTGGAGTAACACCAGTTGCGGCTGCACTTCCATATTGAAGCGACGCGCCGTATTAAACAGATTTAACAGTACATGTCCAAACGAAATTTCGGCCAGCGGTTTCTCAAAGATAGGTTCACAGACCGTACGAATGGCAAATTCGAACTCTTCAACGTTGGTATCTGGCGGCACCCAGCCAGAATCGACGTGTAGCTCTGCCACTTTGCGATAGTCGCGATTAAAGAAGGCGATAAAGTTTTCTGCCAGATAGCGTTTATCTTCTTTGTTTAGCGAGCCAACAATCCCGCAATCAATGCCGATATATTTCGGGTTTTCCGGGTGTTCATAGCTTACGAAGATGTTGCCAGGGTGCATATCGGCATGGAAAAAGCTGTCGCGAAAGACCTGAGTGAAGAACACCTGCACGCCGCGTTCCGCCAGCAATTTCATGTTAGTGCCGTTTTTCTCCAGCGCCGCAACATCAGACACCGGAATGCCGTAAATGCGCTCCATCACCATCATCCCTTCACTACAATAGTCAGGGTAAACTTCCGGGATGTAGAGCATCGGGCTGTCTTCAAAATTGCGCCGAAGCTGAATGGCGTTGGCAGATTCCCGCAGCAAATTCAGTTCATCAATCAAGGTCTTTTCGTACTCGCGCACCACTTCGGTTGGGCGCAGACGGCGACCATCCGGCAGCAAACGCGGCACCCAGCGAGCCAGCCGGTAGATAAGTTTCAGATCCGCTTTAATAACCGGCAAAATATCCGGGCGGATGACTTTAATCACCACCTCTTTACCATTCGATTTCAATCGCGCGGTATGAACCTGGGCGATAGAAGCAGAAGCCAGCGGCTTGATTTCAAAATCGTCAAACCACGCTTCTACCGGCAAGCCGCCCATTGCAGCTTCAATCTGCTGCTTCGCCAGCTTGCCATCAAACGGAGCGACTTTGTCCTGCAATAACGCCAGCTGATCGGCAATATGCGGCGGAAAAAGATCGCGGCGGGTTGATAACATCTGCCCGAACTTGATCCATACCGGTCCCAGTTCTTGCAGGGCCAGTCGTAGTCGCTCACCTAAAGGTTTGTCTTTATGCCGATTTGGCATCCAGAATAATGAGTATCGCCATAACCGTAGCGGCAGGGTGATACGCATTTTGGGGATCAGTTCATCAAGTCCGTAGCTTAAAAAAGTGCGAATGATGAAATATAGGCGCCGTACTTCACCTGGCGTCATTTAGCCTCCAGTTTTTCCAGCCGTTTGGTCAGGGCATCAACAGCACGCTCGACGGCAGCCGTCTCTTCCGCAAACCAGGCCACTTCAAGCGGACCGGGTGCCATACGCCACTCTTCAGTAATGGCTTCTGCCACATAACGTTGCTGGCGCTTAATGCCGTGATGCAGGAACTTTGCGCCTCCGCGCATGGCTTTGCTGATACCTTCAGCGGCGATATCACCGGTATAAGGGGCCAGCAGTTCCGCAGGGTCGAACTCTGCCAGATCTGCCAGCGCAACGAAGTTTTGCACCACCTGAATATCGCCCTGTACTTCCAGCTCACCGCTACGAATCAGGGCGGCAAGCTGCTGGCGATCGCGAAGTTTCGGCAACACACTGGCGTAAGCGATAACGGTGCAGTCAGCATCGCCTGCCCATTCGCCCAGTACATCAACCTGGCGTTCGCTGAACACCAGAATCAATGACGTCGAAAAGCCTTTTACCTCCACGCGCAGCACTTTGCCCAACAGACGCGAGCGGGCCGTTTTCAGCGCGGGTGAGCGATACAGGAAGGTGTTGAGCAGACTTTCAATTCCTGCCGTCACTAAAGGTTTAAAAGGCATTTCCGGTCTCCTGTCAGAACTTATAACCACGATGCAACGCCACAACCCCTGCCGTCAGATTGTAGTAGTCGACACTTTCGAATCCGGCATCCTGCATCATGGCTTTCAGGGTATCCTGATCGGGATGCATACGGATGGATTCTGCCAGATAACGGTAGCTGTCGGCGTCGTTCGCGACCAGTGAGCCAATACGCGGCAGCACATGGAAGGAGTATGCATCATAGGCTTTGCTCAGCGGCTCGATAATTGGCTTCGAGAACTCAAGCACCAGCAGGCGGCCGCCGGGTTTCAGCACGCGATACATTGAACGCAGTGCTTTATCTTTGTCGGTGACGTTACGCAGACCAAACGAAATGGTGATGCAATCAAAGGTGTTATCCGGGAACGGCAGCGCCTCAGCGTTCGCTTGAACATACTCAACGTTGCCAATCACACCGATATTACGCAGCTTCTCGCGGCCCATTTTGAGCATGGATTCATTGATATCAGCAAGGACCACTTTGCCAGTTTCTCCGACCAGGCGAGAGAATTTCGCTGTCAGGTCGCCGGTGCCACCAGCCAGATCCAGCACGGTCTGCCCACGGCGTACGCCGCTGCAATCAATCGTGAATCGCTTCCACAAACGATGAATACCGAATGACATCAAATCATTCATGACATCGTATTTTGATGCCACGGAATGGAAAACGTGGGCGACCATATCCGCTTTTTGTTCCTTCGCGACGGTCTGAAAACCAAAGTGCGTCGTTTCTTGTGACTTATCCACCATCTCAATGCCTGCTCATCAAAAAATTGTTCCAGAAGTGTAACAGATTGGGCGTCGATGCCCTAGATTTCTACCCGGCTTAACTACCCCCAATGGGCTAGCGCGACTGCTGATTATATTCATCATCGCGTTGATAAGCTTCATCATTCGGCTGCTCCGGAACCGACCGCAGTCGATACTCTTCATCCTGGCTCACCGCTTGTTCAGCCAAATCCGGATTAATCTCGCGTTTAATTTCTACCCCTAAACCGCGAAACGCTTCTGCCTGCGCCAGCACATTTCCGCGACCTGAAGAGAGTTTTTTCATTGCCTGGCGGTAGTTATCCTGCGCTTTGTCGAGACTTTGACCAATCGCTGACATGTCATCGACGAACAAACGCATCTTGTCGTACAGCTTGCTGGCACGATCGGCGATTTGCTGGGCGTTGCGGCTTTGATGCTCATAACGCCACAGGTTGGCGATAGTGCGCAGCGCCACCAGCAGCGTAGTCGGGCTAACCAGCATGATATTGTTTTTCAACGCTTCGGTGATCAGCTCCGGCTGGCGGTCAAGCGCCAGTAAAAAAGCGGGTTCAACGGGAATAAACATCAGAACGTAATCCAGGGTTCGCAGCCCCGGCAGCTGTTGATAATCTTTGCGTCCCAGCAAACGGATATGGTTACGCACCGACGCGATATGTTCCTGTAGCGCGCTTTCGCGGGTGTAGTCATCTTCGGCGTTGAAATAGCGTTCATAGGCGACCAGCGTCATTTTGGCGTCGATCACCACATCTTTTCCCTGCGGCAACCGCACGATGACATCCGGCTGCATCCGCGAGCGGGCGTCATTTTCGATGCTGACCTGGGTTTCATATTCATACCCTTCACGCAGACCGGAAGCCTCCAGCACCCGCGTCAATACTACCTCGCCCCAGTTGCCCTGGGTTTTATTGTCGCCTTTCAGCGCACGCGTCAGGTTGATCGCTTCCTGGGCCATCTGGGCGTTGAGTTGCTGGAGGTTGCGGATTTCGTGAGTCAGGGTATGACGTTCCTGGGCTTCTTTACCAAAGCTGTCCTGGACCTGACGGCGGAAACCGTCCAGTTGTTCACGCAACGGCGACAACAGGCTGTTCAGGCTCTGACGGTTTTGCTCATCAACCCGGCGATTGCTGTGCTCAAAAATACGGTTGGCGAGGTTTTCAAACTGCTCACTGAGGCGCTGCTCGCTGTTAATCATCTGGCGAATTTTATCGTCAGCATGTTGCTGTGCAGCTTCCATCCGCGTGGTCACTTCACGCAGATCGGCCTCCAGCGAGGTGTTAATACTTTGCAGGCTGCGCACTTCGTTATTGAGTAACTCGCACTCAGCGCGCCAGTGCTCGCTTTGGGTAATTTGTTGTTTTGCCGCGCTTAACTCCGCGACCATCTCTTCACGTTCAGCTAATTGCTCGGCTTTTTGCTGCGCATGTTGATAACTGGCAAACAGCCAGCCAATTGCCACACCCACCAACGCAATAACTGCGTAAACCATGATTGAGAAATCCACAACGCCTCCTGACGCAACAACTTACCCGCACAAAATAGAATTGTGCTGTACAAACGTCCAGTTTGAAAGAAGTTTCCTGCGAGGCGCTACGCAAAACGATCGTTAATTTTCATTATTTTATCCCACAATATGAGATGGAGTTTATATTGTGGGATATATCACCTTTTCCCCACGTCATTATGTGGAACACTTCAGCAATATCATCAGGAGAAACGTATGGCAGAAACCTCTTCAACCACCGCAGGCGCACAAACGTTATTACGTGGACTGGCGGTTCTTAATGCTGTTTATAACGGCTGCCATGACCTAAAAAGTATCGGCGAGTTCACCGGCACGACCCGGAGCACAACCCATCGTTTAGTCACCGTTCTGGTGGAACAACGCTACCTGCGCCATGTCCCAACGCAGGGCTACCAACTGGGTGCCAAACTGATCGAATTCGGTGCCAGAGCACTGGAAAGCACCTCGCTGTACGAAATTGCCCAGCCCGTTTTGCAACGCCTTGCCCGTTACACCCTGGACACCGTGCATCTGGGGATCGTTGAAGGCGACGAAGTGCTGTATCTGGAGAAGATCAACAGTCAGCGCGGGCTGGAAATGCGCTCACGCCCAGGCCATCGCATGCCACTGGCAATCACCGGCATCGGCAAGGCATTGATCCTCAACCGAACAGAAGAAGAGTGGCGCACGCTGTTTAAGACCTGTGGTGATGAAACAAAACTGGGCGCATTTATTCAGAACATGCGTCGTTATGCCGCCAGTGGTTTTGCTTTTGATCTGGAAGAGAACGAGCCGACTATCCGTTGCGTTGCAGCGCCGGTTTACAACGCCCGGGATGAAATTGTGGCGGCTATTTCTGTCGCCAGTACCACCACGTATATGTCGCTGGCGCGTCTGGAAGAACTGGCACCTTACGTCAAATCCTGTGCAGAAGAGATATCCGCTGAACTGGGCTGGGGTAAGCACGTCCGCAAAGATAAATAAACCATGATTAAAGGAAACGACTAATGCCGGGAGCACCCTCATTTATTGCCCTGGACTGGGGAACGTCATCGCTTCGGGCATGGCGTTTTGGCGAATCACCAAATCCACAAGAAAAACGTGAATTCCCCTGGGGGATCATGAAATTACCCTCCCAGGCAGCAACACGTGAGGACGCTTTCCACGATACGTTTTTACGTGTCTGCGGCGACTGGCTGGCACAAACCCCATGCCCGGTACTGGCTTGCGGCATGCTCGGCAGTGCGCAAGGGTGGCAACCAGCAGCTTATTTACCTTGCCCGGTCACTCTCGAGGGTCTGGCGAAGCAGTTGACGCCTGTTATCCACCAGCAGCAGACAATGCTGCACATCATTCCTGGCGTGATTAAAGAAGGTGAAATGCCCGAAGTGATGCGTGGCGAAGAGACACAAATCTTCGGTGCTATCTCGATGGAACCGGCCCTGCAAAACGCGATCCATCAGGGTATGCCAGTGCTGATAGGCTTACCCGGCACACATGCGAAATGGGCAGTAGTTGAAAACAACACCATTACCGATTTCCGAACCTTTATGACGGGCGAGTTATTTGATGTTTTATCCCGCCATTCGATTCTCGGTGCCACCATGCATCCTGGAGATGAACCGCACTGGGATGCCTTCACCCACGGGCTGACAGCAGCACAAGAGCATCATCAGACCGGATTATTATCGACGCTGTTTTCGACCCGTTCGCGCCTGCTGACCAGTAATCTTACGTCGTCCTCGCAGGGGGATTACCTTTCCGGATTACTGATAGGCCATGAATTATGTGGTCTGGCATCCAGTTTGCTACGTGATTTACCCGCCACAACACCGATCGCCTTAATCGGTAGCGCAAATCTGAACAGCCGCTATTCACAAGCATTCAACCACGTTTTTCCCGACAGACAGATACACGCCATTCCCAATGCCACTGAACAGGGATTATGGCGAATCGCCCACGCTGCCGGGTTACTGTCCACCAACGCCAGGGAATGTACCCATGCCATTTAATACGCTTTTGCAAAAAACCGGTTTAGTCGCCATTTTACGCGGTGTGAAACCGGATGAGATTGTCGCCATCGGTGAAAAACTGTACGCCGCCGGATTCCGCCTGATTGAGATTCCTATGAACTCGCCGGAGGCGTTGCAAAGTATCAGTTTACTGCGCGACGCCCTGCCTAAGGACTGCCTGGTCGGAGCCGGAACTGTGCTTTCGGTAGAGCAGGTGGTTGCGGTTAAAGAGGCTGGGGGCCAGATTATCGTGATGCCGCATTGCGATACTGCGGTGATCCGTCGCGCCCGTGCGCTGGGTATGTATTGTGCGCCTGGCGTCGCCACGCCCACCGAAGCCTTTGCTGCCATTGAACATGGTGCTAATGCCATCAAGCTGTTCCCAGCTGAACAAATTACGCCAGAAGTTACCAAAGCCTGGCGTGCGGTTATTCCACAATCCGTTCCGATGTTACCGGTTGGCGGTATCACACCGGAAACCATGGCGCGTTATCTGAGCCACGGCGCAAACGGCTTTGGCCTCGGTTCTGCGCTATATCACCCCGGCATGACGCCAGAGCAAGTCTATGAAAATGCAGTACTGTTTATGAACGCATGGAACAATTTAAATAGCAACTAACTGATAAATAAGGATATAAAAGCAATGATAAAACATCTTACCTTACCGAAAAAAATGGCTGCAATGGTACTTCTTGCAGGCGCTGCCCTCAGCATTGCGCCTGTACAGGCAGCCTCCTACCCAACCAAACAGATCGAGTTAGTCGTTCCCTACGCTGCCGGAGGCGGTACGGATCTGGTTGCCCGTGCCTTTGCTGATGCCGCCAAAAACCATTTACCCGTCAGCATCGGGGTTATCAATAAACCTGGCGGAGGCGGTGCTATCGGCCTGAGTGAAATCGCCGCTGCCCGCCCTGGCGGTTACAAAATTGGTTTAGGCACAGTTGAACTGACCACCCTTCCCAGCCTCGGAATGGTGCGTTTTAAAACCAGCGACTTTAAACCCATTGCCCGTCTGAATGCGGATCCGGCTGCTATCACAGTCCGTGCCGATGCGCCGTGGAATAGCTATGAAGAATTTATGACTTACGCCAAAGCGAATCCCGGAAAAGTACGCATTGGTAACTCAGGCACCGGAGCTATCTGGCATCTGGCGGCAGCTGCACTGGAAGACAAAACGGGCGCAAAGTTTTCTCATGTCCCGTATGACGGCGCAGCCCCTGCCATTACAGGCCTGTTAGGCGGGCACATTGAAGCGGTTTCCGTAAGCCCAGGAGAAGTTATCAACCATGTGAATGGCGGCAAGCTGAAGACACTGGTAGTGATGGCGGATGAGCGAATGAAAACCATGCCTGACGTCCCGACGTTAAAAGAGAAAGGCGTTGATCTCTCCATCGGCACCTGGCGCGGCCTGATTGTGTCGCAAAAAACGCCGCAGGATGTGGTGGATGTTCTGGCAAAGGCAGCAAAAGAGACGGCTGAAGAGCCTGCATTCCAGGATGCACTGCAAAAGTTGAATCTCAACTATGCATGGCTTGACGCTGCCAGCTTCCAGACCCAAATCAGCGAACAGGAAAAGTACTTTGACGAGTTGCTGACTCGCCTGGGCCTGAAAAAATAAACCTGAGGTACGGTTGATGAACACAAAACAGTCTGTTGCTCAACTCGCCGTACCGCACCGCAAGCGCCTTTCATCAACGATGGTGGTGGCGCTGTTACTTTGTGTGGTTGCTGGCGCGGTGATGATTAATGCCGCTGATTTTCCAGCAACGGCCATTGAAACGGATCCCGGTGCAAGTGCCTTCCCTACTTTCTATGCCTGCGCTCTGATTGTGCTCGCTGTCTTGCTGGTGATACGCGATCTTTTGCAGGCAAAACCAGCCTCTTGCGCCAACGCACAGGAAAAACCGGCATTCAGGAAAACGGCAACAGGAATTGCGGCAACCGCGTTTTATATTGTGGCGATGAGCTACTGCGGTTATCTCATTACTACTCCTGTTTTCCTCATCGTCATTATGACGTTGATGGGCTACAGGCGATGGGTACTCACACCGGGTATTGCGCTGCTGTTAACGGCAATCCTCTGGTTGCTGTTTGTCGAAGCGTTACAGGTGCCATTGCCTGTCGGCACATTTTTCGAATAACAGGGGCCAGCAATGTTTGAAAGTGAACTTTTAACTCAGGGTTTTTCGACATTACTCAATAATCCTCAGGCGCTGCTGTTTGCCACTTTTGGGGTGATGCTGGGTATTGTGATTGGCGCTTTGCCTGGTCTGACAGCGACCATGGGTGTGGCGATTTTGCTGCCTTTCACCTACGGCATGGAGCCTGTTTCTGGCTTGTTGATGATTTGCGGCGTCTTTTTTGGTGGCGTCTACGGTGGTTCTATCACCGCAATTTTGCTCAAAATTCCCGGAACGCCTGCCGCCGCAGCCACCGCTATTGATGGTTATGAGCTGACGAAACAGGGAAAAGCAGGGCTGGCATTGAGTGCCGCCACGTTCTCTTCCTTTAGTGGCGGAACGCTCAGCATTATCGTGCTGATGTTTCTCTCTCCGGTACTTGCCAGTTGGGCGCTGAAATTTAGTGCCTCGGAGTCCTTCGCCCTGGCAACCTTCGGACTGAGCATTATTGCCAGTATTTCCGGTGAGTCGCTGATTAAAGGGCTGATTGCCGGGGTTGGCGGATTGCTGATCGCAACGATAGGCCTTGATCCAATGGGCGGTTTTCCACGGTTTACAGGTGGATTTGTGGAGCTGATGAATGTGCCATTTATCCCGGTGATGATTGGTTTATTTGCTGCTTCAGAAGCATTCCGCTCTATGGAGCAAAACCAGCAAATTCGTCAGGGGGCGAAGGTGGCTATCGGCAGTCTGTTACTGCCCTGGCAAACACTACGCCGCATTGCATTAACCATTTTGCGCTCATCAGGATTAGGGGTTTTTATCGGCATGATCCCCGGTGCGGGGGCGGATATTGCAGCTTTTGTTGCCTATAACGAAACTCGTCGTTTCAGTAAGACACCAGAAAACTTTGGTAAGGGTGAAATTAAAGCTGTGGCCTCCTGTGAGGCAGGCGCGAATGGCTGCACCGGTGGCGCATTGTTACCTATGCTGACGCTGGGGATCCCTGGCGATGCGGTAACCGCCATCATGCTGGGCGCGTTAACGTTACAGGGAATGCAACCAGGCCCGCTGATGTTTACCGACCACGGCGATATGGTTTATACACTGTTTGTCGGCATGATCTTTTGTTACTTCATGCTGCTAGTTCTTGGACTGCTCTCTTTGAAAGTCATCGGTAACGTGGTGAAGATCCCCGGCAATATTCTCACACCGATGATCCTCGCACTTTGTGTGGTCGGGACTTATGCGTTGAACAATAGCCTGTTTGATGTTGGCATTATGCTGATTGCAGGCGTGGTGGGCTATTTCATGCAGAAAGGAGGATATCCGGCATCACCCGTAGTGCTGGCATTGATTATGGGCCCGATGGCAGAAAGTAATTTTCGCCGTGCGCTGTCGCTTTCAGGGGGTTCACTGGACTTTCTGTATACCCGACCGGTCACTCTGGCATTGCTAACTCTGGCAGCCTTTACGCTACTGACGCCAATAATCCGCAAAATAATGCGTTTACGGCGTCAGTAACTGATATCGCTCCCCGAAGTTGGGGAGCGTTTTTTTATTTCAGCAGACGACGCGCCGCTTCCACCACGATTTTCACCGCATGGCTTTCGGTTTGTTTCATCGTCTCAGCATTCGGGATCTCTTGCTGGGTGCGGTTAACGATAACCCCCGCTACCATACCGGCACGCAGGCCCTGACTTGCACACATGGTCAGCAGGGTTGCAGATTCCATTTCATAGTTCATTACGCCCATCGCCTGCCACTCTTCCATAGAACCTTTAAAGTGACGAACTACGCGACCAGAGTAAGTATCGTAACGTTCCTGACCAGGGTAGAAGGTATCAGAAGAAGCTGTCACGCCAACGTGAGTCGTCGCGCCAATGGATTTCGCAGCTTCAACCAGCGCAGTCGTACATTCGAAATCAGCGACAGCCGGGAATTCCAGCGGTGCGAAGTGCAGGCTCGCACCATCCAGACGAACAGACGCCGTGGTAACCAGGACATCGCCAACATTAATATGCGGCTGAATAGCGCCCGTTGTGCCGATACGCAGGAAGGTGCGAATGCCCAGCTGTGCCAGCTCTTCAACAGCAATAGAGGTAGACGGGCCGCCGATACCGGTAGAGCAGACGATAACAGGTTTACCATCCAGCTCTGCACGCCAGGTGGTGAATTCGCGATGAGATGCCAGCTTAACCGGCTTATCCATCAGCGCGGCGATCTTTTCCACACGATCCGGGTCGCCAGGGACGATGGCAAGCGTAGCCCCTTGTAAATCGTTTTTAGTGAGGCCGAGATGAAAAACATCAGACTTGGACATATACAACTCCTCTGTGAATCGGTTTAGTCAGAAGAAGCAAAAAGACACTTTACCGAAGGGTTTAACATTTTTTCGTGATACTCATCACCATGACGAAAATGCGTTGCATAAATTTACCCGCCAAAAGTGATGCAAATCACATAAATCACTCTTCATTCTGCAGGACTGCATAAAAGATGAGCCGATTCAGGCAATGTGATTTGTTGCATGCTGACTATAGTTAACATTGCGCAACATTTTTATAAGGGTACGGAGAATACCATGGCAACAACACAACAATCTGGATTTGCACCTGCTGCATCGCCTCTCGCTTCGACCATCGTTCAGACTCCGGACGACGCGATTGTGGCGGGCTTCACCTCTATCCCTTCACAAGGGGATAACATGCCTGCTTACCATGCCAGACCAAAGCAAAGCGATGGCCCACTGCCAGTGGTCATTGTAGTGCAGGAAATTTTTGGCGTGCATGAACATATCCGCGATATTTGTCGCCGTCTGGCGCTGGAGGGGTATCTGGCTATCGCACCTGAACTTTACTTCCGCGAAGGCGATCCGAATGATTTTGCCGATATCCCTACGCTGCTTAGCGGTCTGGTAGCAAAAGTGCCTGACTCGCAGGTGCTGGCCGATCTCGATCATGTCGCCAGTTGGGCTTCCCGCAACGGCGGCGATGTTCATCGTTTAATGATCACCGGATTCTGCTGGGGTGGACGTATCACCTGGCTGTATGCCGCGCATAATCCACAGCTAAAAGCCGCAGTGGCGTGGTACGGCAAACTGACGGGCGATAAGTCGCTGAATTCACCGAAACAACCTGTTGATATCGCAACCGATCTTAACGCGCCGGTTCTCGGCTTATATGGCGGCCAGGATAACAGCATTCCGCAAGAGAGTGTGGAAACGATGCGCCAGGCGCTGCGGGCAGCAAACGCGAAAGCAGAGATTATCGTGTACCCGGATGCAGAGCATGCGTTCAACGCTGATTATCGCCCGAGCTATCATGCCGAATCTGCGAAAGATGGCTGGCAGCGAATGTTGGAATGGTTTACACAGTATGGTGTTAAAAAGTAACGCCATAGTCGCTAAATCTGATGATTAAGCTCACGCAATTTCAACGATTTTTTTAATCTCAAAACCATACAGCATCAAAAAATTTGTTGCTGTATGCCACTCTTTGACTCCCTTCACATTCGTCATCACACCACCTGCTGAATGCAAAAATTTCGTTGCTGTGCGGCAAACTTTTTTCCTGTTTTGTGCCGCTTTTCTCCTGAATACTCGTTCTCAGAACAACTGGATCGTTTAAACATCAGACAGGAGATTTACCATGACGCAATCCATTTTTCAGGCTCAACCCTTTGAATTACCTTTTGATCCGCGCACAACTGCACTGGTCATGATCGACATGCAGCGTGACTTTGTCGAAGCAGGGGGCTTCGGTGAGGCACTGGGCAATGATGTTTCACTGGTACGCACGGCTATCGCACCATGTACAGAGGTGCTGGCAGCCGCACGTCAAAAAGGAATTATGGTTATTCATACTCGTGAAGGCCATCGTGCAGACTTAAGCGACTGCCCGCCAGCCAAACTGACGCGCGGCGGAAAAACCTTTATTGGTGAACCAGGACCGATGGGACGCATTCTGGTCAGAGGTGAAGCAGGTCATGACATCATTCCTGAACTGTACCCGGTGGCAGGCGAACCGGTGATTGATAAGCCTGGCAAAGGCGCGTTTTATCAAACCGACTTACATCTGATTTTGCAAAACCACGGTATCAAGACGCTGATAGTTTGTGGTGTTACAACCGAAGTTTGCGTAACCACCACCGTGCGCGAAGCAAATGATCGTGGCTATGAATGCATTATCCCGGAAGATTGTGTCGGCTCCTATTTCCCGGAATTCCAGAAATACGCCCTCGAGATGATCAAAGCACAAGGTGCCATTTTCGGTTGGGTTACTGATTCCAAAGCCATTATTGCAGGCCTGGAAGGCTAACACCGATGGTACAGGTTACGCTTTGCGCATCGTCGTTGGGATATCTTTTCCCGCAGAATGAAACGCAAGATTTACGTCTACATAGCGCTTTTAAACATGCGGTAAATCTGTATTCAGACGCGGGAACATTCATCACTCTGTTGTGTGCGCAAACGTATCTGAATCTCCCTGATGCAGCCAGAGTCTGGCTACCTGAATGTTGGGACTGGCGAAGAGAGATTGCCCATTCAGATCCCATTCAGTTAACCCCAGGCTTACTGCGGACACCTCGATTTTGTGTGGCGCTCGAAAACGCAACGCTCTGGCAGTCGCCATTTGTGGGGGGAATGCTGACACTTGAGGCATTCCCTTTGGTTTTCCAGCACTACCCAACGATGGCATCGCAACGGCTTTTATTTTGTCTGGAACATAACGTTCAAAGCACATTGCACCTGCCGGATAGTCTCACGCACCAGGGATTAGCGATTATGGAGCATCCAGATGCGCTGGAACGCCAGGTGCCACAACTGATCGGCTTTGGTAAAGGCTTAACGCCCGATGGAGATGACTATTTGTTGGGCTATCTGGCAGCACTCTGGTTATGGCAACTCCCTGCACCACTTGCCGATCATCAATACCGGTTGCAGCAGGTAATTGATCAACATGCGCACAACACCACGGATATCAGTCGTCATTATCTGGAGCGTGCGCTTCAGGGACATTTTTCAGAACCGATTTGCCAGTTACTCGCACAACTGGTTGGGAGTGCATCGGCAATGACAATCGCATCCTGTGCAGAACAGGTCATGCAATTTGGCGCAACGTCAGGAGTAGATTGCCTTGCAGGAATGCTGCATGGCTTTCGAACCCTGAACACCATAAATTGATTTCAACCTTTTCTCCCGTAGCCCGTTTATGGGGCTACACGGGGATGCTTTGCCCGAATTTTGCTATCGGGCGGAATGAAACAGGCGTAACAGCATGAAAGTTAAATATAAAGTTTTCAGTAATCTTTATCAGGACTCAGTTTCTCTGATGCAGATTTCCGCGCAAATCAGCAAGTTGCCCGGTATTCAACAGGCCTCGGTCGTCATGGGAACACCCAATAATCTCGAGCAATTGAGCGATGCGGGTCTGGGTAACGAAATCAACGCCAGTCCCAATGATTTAGTGATTGCAGTCATGGGTGAAGAAGATATTTGCAATGAAGCACTGGTACTGGCCCAGCAACGTCTGACCAGCAAACCCGATGATGAAACGGATAGTGGCATTAAAACACCGGAAAAGGTCAGCCTGGAAATGGCACTGGAAGCCGAGCCCGAAGCCAACCTGGCACTCATTTCTGTACCGGGAGACTACGCCGCCGCCGAAGCAATTAAAGCGTTAAACCTCGGAATGAACGTGATGATGTTCAGCGATAACGTCAGTATCGTGCAGGAAAAATCCATCAAAACGCTTGCCCGAGAACGTCAGCGCATCGTAATGGGACCTGACTGTGGAACCGCCATTGTTAACGGCATTCCGTTAGGCTTCGCTAATGTGGTGAAACGCGGAGCAATTGGTGTTATTGGCGCGTCAGGCACCGGGCTACAGGAAGTGACTTGCCGAATCGACCAGCTCGGAGCGGGTATTTCTCAGGCGTTGGGAACAGGCGGACATGATCTCAGTGAAGAGATTGGTGGAATATCGATGCTCTTCGCTTTAGATGCGCTGGCGCAAGACGATGAAACTCGCGTGATTGTGCTTATTTCAAAACCGCCTTCACCGATCGTTGCCCGGACTATTCTGGAGCGTGCCGAGGCTTGTGGAAAACCCGTGGTGGTGAATTTCCTCGGTGCGAATCCGCATGATCTGGCACGTCCCAATATCACCGCGGCCACCACACTTGCCAGCGCCGCAAATATCGCCGTGGCGTTACTGAATGATCAACCACTTCCGACTATCGAGACCGAAATTTCCTGCGACGATCTCACAATGTTACAAAACGCCTGCCAGCGCCTGCCAGCCCATCGCCAGGCGATACGCGGTGTTTTCGCCGGAGGAACCTTCTGCTACGAAGCGCAACTTATCTGCCAACAAAAGGGATTCAGCGCAGCCTCCAATACGCCAGTTGCGGGTAATCGTGCTCTGGCAAATATCTGGCAAAGCGAAGATCACACGTTGATCGATATGGGCGACGATGATTTCACCCGTGGCAAACCGCATCCAATGATCGACCCGACTCTGCGCAATCAACGTCTGCTCAACGAACTCAACGACTCACACACTGCCGTCGTGTTATTCGACCTGGTACTTGGTTATGGCGCTTCCACGACGCCTGCCAGCGAATTACTGGACCAACTTTCACACATCGACATGAATAACGCACCGTTGCTGATTGCGCACGTTTGCGGAACGGAAGCTGATCCGCAAATACGCAGTCAGCAGATAAGCGCACTACAAAATGCAGGGGTCATCATCGCCAGCAGCAATGCACAGGCGGCGTTATGGGCCAGCACCGTTGCACAGACTCAGTTGCAGAAAAAGGGGCTAAACGCATGAATACCTTATTTAATCAGCCTTTGAAGGTTGTGAACGCGGGACTACACAGTTTTGCTGACAATATTCAACATGCCGGGGGAAGCGCAATTGCACTCAACTGGCAGCCACCAGCACAAGGCGATATTGACGCTGGATTGGATCTGGCATCGTTGCTACGTCATCCCCTGGTAGAAAATGCCAACCAAATCGCCATGACACGTTATCTCGAAGCACAGCCCGTGCTGGTGGATGTCATGCTCGCTAAAGAGGCCATTCCAGCAATGGCTGAACAAAAACGTATTTTGCACTCTGGCCCGCCGATTGCCTGGGAAGAGATGTGTGGTCCGGTAAAAGGGGCGATTATTGGTGCCATGCTGTACGAAGGTTGGGCCACCAGCCAGCAAGACGCTGAAAACCAAATAAACGCAGGCGAAATCGACCTTGCCCCTTGTCATCATTATCACGCGGTTGGCCCAATGGCAGGCATCATCAGCCCGTCGATGCCGTTATGGGTGGTAGAAAACAAAACCAACGGCCACCGTACTTTTAGCAATTTCAATGAAGGTCTGGGTAAGGTTCTCCGTTTTGGCGCCAATAACGATGAAGTTCTCAATCGTCTGGCCTGGATGCGCGATGAACTGGCGCCGGCAATGAAAGCAGCAATCGCACAACACGGCGAGCTGGAACTCAAGCCATTAATGGCGCAGGCGCTGCATATGGGGGATGAAGTTCATAACCGCAATGCTGCCGCTACCGGTTTGCTGATTAAGCGCCTGCTCCCGGCATTGCTGGCCTGCTCTCTTCCACAGGAACATATCCAGCGCGTCGTGGCATTTATCACCGGTAACGATCACTTCTTCCTCAATCTTTCGATGGCCGCCTGTAAAGCAATGATGGATGCCGCCGCCAATGTACCGTTCAGTTCAATGGTTACGGTGATGGCGCGTAACGGGGTGAATTTTGGTATTCGGCTTTCCGGTACTGGCGATCGCTGGTTCCAGGCTCCTGCCAATGCCGTTGAAGGTCTGTTCTTCCCCGGATTTGGCGTCGACGATGCCGCTGCTGACCTGGGTGATAGCGCAATTACTGAAACCGCAGGTGTGGGTGGCTTCGCGATGGCGTCGTCTCCGGCGATCGTCAAATTTGTGGGAGGCACCCCTGCCGATGCCACCAATAACAGCCGTCGGATGCAAGCCGTCACCCTCGGCGGTAACCCCGCATTTACACTTCCAGCCCTCAATTTTGCCCCCACCGCAGCAGGGATTGATGCGCGTAAAGTGACCGATCGCGGCATTTTACCGGTCATCAATACGGGTATCGCCCACAAACAAGCGGGGGTCGGGCAAATTGGTGCCGGGATCACCACTGCGCCGATGGCCTGTTTTGTCGCCGCTGTACGTGCACTGGCGGAGATCGTCGCAAAGGAGAACCATCATGGTTAAGCCACTGGCTGTCGTCGCGGTTGGCGGCAATGCGCTCATTCAGGACGAGCAACGCAATAGTATTCCCGATCAATATGTTGCAGTGATGGAAAGCGTGCAGCATATCGTTGATATGGTTGAAGCCGGATGGGACCTGGTGCTAACCCACGGTAATGGCCCGCAGGTGGGCTTTATTCTGCGCCGCTCTGAACTCGCCAGTAACGAAGTTTCTCCGGTTCCACTTGATTACGCCGTGGGTGATACACAAGGTGCAATTGGCTACATGTTCCAGAAAGCACTGCATAACGAATTGGCTCGCCGTGGCATAAACAAACCGGTAATTGCCCTGGTGACACAAACGCGAGTCAGCCCACATGACGATGCTTTCGCCAGCCCCAGTAAACCAATTGGCGCGTTTCTCGATGAAGCAACGGCCCAACAACGCCAACAACAACTCGGCTGGACGCTGATGGAGGACGCCGGGCGTGGTTGGCGGCGTACAGTTCCCTCTCCTGCCCCACTGGAAGTTATTGAGCACGACACCATCGCTCACCTGGTGCGCCAGGGATATCTGGTTATTGCCTGCGGCGGCGGCGGTATTCCGGTGGTGCGAGACGGACAACAACTGAAAGGTGTAGAAGCCGTGATCGATAAAGATCTGGCCTCCGCGCTGCTCGCCAGTCAGTTAGGCGCAGATCTGCTGGTGATCCCCACCGGTGTAGAAAAAGTGGCGATTAACTTTGGTACACCACAACAACAGTGGCTCGACGCTATCAGCGTTGCCGAAGCGCAAACGCTGTTGCGGGAAGGTCAGTTTGGTGTCGGCAGTATGCAACCCAAAGTGGAAGCCATTGTTGATTTCATCAATGCCAGCCAGCAACAAGGCAAACAGGCCAGCGGCCTGATTACTTCACCGCAAACCATAAAAGCAGCCCTGGCGCATCAGAGCGGTACATGGATAACCCTTTAATTCTCTGGAGAACACAATGACTACAACGCTTTTAGCCGTTAACGGAACGCTGATGCGCGGCCTGGAACTCAACCCAAATATGCAAAAAGCGGGCGGTATTTTTGTCCGTGAAGACCGAACTGACGCCCATTACCGGTTGTGGAGTATTAATGATCGCCATCCGGGAATGATTCGCGTGAATGAAGGAGGAACACACGTCGACGTAGAAATTTGGCAATTACCGCTGGCCAGTTTTGCCGCTCTGTTAATGAGCGAACCCGCTGGGCTGGCAATTGGCAAAATCAAACTTGCCGATGGTAGCGAAGTGCTGGGCGTACTGGCAGAAAACTGGCTGACCGAAGGCCAACGGGAAATTACAGAACTGGGTAGCTGGCGCAAATACACCGGGCATTTTCATACTGTGTAACGCGCATTTATAAAGGGAACATACTATGCGTAAAAAAGAAGAGAATCTGAATACGGCATCAGGATTGCGTATTGCCATGATTTTGCTGGGTATTGCCGTCACACCTGTGCTGTTGTCATCCTCAAGCCTCGGCAATCAACTTTCCAGCGGCAGTTTAATTAGCGTCGTATTGTTAGGCGGCGTCATTCTGACCTTACTTTCAGCCATCACCATTAGCGTGGGAGAAAAAGCCCGCCTACCAACGTATGGCATTGTGAAATATTCGTTTGGCGAAAAAGGGGCCATCGCCATTAACATTTTGATGGCGATAAGTCTGTTCGGCTGGATTGCCGTTACCGCCAATATGTTTGGTCATTCGGTACATGACTTACTGGCTCAACATGGACTGGAAGTTCCACTGGCACTGTTAGTGGCGGCTGGCTGTGTCATTTTTGTCGCCTCTACGGCATTTGGCTTTGCCGTTCTGGGAAAAATTGCCCAGGTTGCCGTGCCGGTTATCGCGCTGGTGCTGTGTTACATCCTCTATGTGGCAACCCATACCGAAGTGGCAGTACCAGCGGCGATTGTGGAGATGAATACAGGTGTCGCCGTTTCCACCGTTGTTGGCACCATTATTGTGCTGGTTGCCACACTGCCTGATTTCGGTAGTTTTGTGCATAACCGCAAACATGCGCTGATTGCCGCAGGCGTGACGTTTCTGGTTGCCTACCCTCTGCTCTACTGGGCGGGTGCAACGCCGAGCGCCATTAGTGGTCAGGGATCTTTACTGGGTGCGATGGCGGTATTCGGTGCGGTTCTGCCTGCGGCGCTGTTGTTGATTTTCGCCTGCGTCACCGGTAACGCGGGCAATATGTTCCAGGGCACGCTGGTGGTTTCCACACTGCTTACCCGCTTTCCCAAATGGCAGATTACCGTGGCGCTGGGTATCCTTTCCGCCATCGTAGGCAGTATGGATATTATGGCGTGGTTTATTCCGTTTCTGCTGTTCCTGGGTATCGCCACGCCACCCGTTGCCGGAATTTATATCGCTGACTTTTTCTTTTATCGCCGTAATGGCTATCAAGAGTCAGTGTTAGCCCAGGAGTCACAGATTAAAGTGCTGACATTCGCAGCATGGATCATAGGCGCAGCGGTTGGCTTTATGACCGTAAAAGGCTTATTCACCCTGACGACGATCCCTTCGGTAGACTCGATTCTGGTGGCATGTATCGCGTATGCGATTCTCAGTCGGGCAAGTCAACACCGCTAATTCCTGGGTATACTCAGGCAATGATTACGGCTGAATCTGGAGAGATTCAGCCACTTTACCACTGACCAGGAAGCCTTATGTTCATCTCAGACGAAACGCTTCGTGTTATTCATCTGGTCGCCAGACACCAGAGCATTACCACCGCAGCCGAGCAGTTAAATAAAGTCCCTTCCGCCATCAGTTACACCATCAAGAAAGCGGAAGAGAGCCTGGGCGTTGAACTGTTCATTCGTAAGGGACGCTATATTGAATTATCGCCAGCGGGAAGTTACTTCATCGAACATAGCAAAACTATTCTTGGCGACCTGGAAGCATTAAAGCGCAACACAGTGCTGATTCACGATGGTATTGAGCGTGAACTGACAATTGCGGTAAACAATATTATTCCTGGTGATTTGCTGGTGGCATTTATTCGAGATTTTGAACGGCAATTCACATCAACAACACTGACGGTAGATCTTGAGGTATACAACGGCTGCTGGGATGCGCTGTACAGTAAGCGTGCCGATCTGGTCTACGGTGCTCCTCATGCAGTGCCAAGCAGTGAAGGCATCATTAGCGAACCGGTCGGACAAATGGAATGGGATTTTGTCGTCAGCCCACTCCACCCACTGGCAGCGAAGCGGCATCCATTAGAAAACAGTGAATTGCGTCATTATCCAGCGGTTTGTATCCGCGATACCTCCGTTAACTTCCCCCCGATGCAAGCCTGGTTGTTGGAAGGACAAAAACCCATTTTTGTTCCTGACTTCGCTACGGCAATCGCCTTAATAGAACAAAACGTCGGTATTGGTTATATTCCACATCATCTGGCATTGCCGTTATTGAACAGCGGTAAATTGCTTAAAAAGCCAATGCGCGAACATAAACACGCCACCAAGTTATTTCTTGCCGCTCGTTCCGATGGTATGGGCAAAGCCTGTCAGTGGTGCATAGAATATTTAAGAAATCCGCAATTAATTTTCTGTTCCTGAAGATCCACATCATACCTGGCATACATAGCAAAATGGCTTCCGGTGTTGGAAGCCATTATTGTGCTGCAATTTACAATGACTCGTTAATACTCATCATCCCCGACGCAAATTCTGCGCCGCCTGCACCATGTTCGCCAGTGCCGCGCGGGTTTCTGGCCAGCCGCGCGTTTTCAGGCCACAGTCCGGGTTGACCCACAGACGCTCTGCCGGAATGCGTTTTGCCGCTTTCTTCAGCAAGGCTTCAATCCATTCCACGCTCGGTACGTTTGGCGAGTGAATGTCATAGACGCCAGGACCGATTTCATTTGGATAATCAAACTCTTCGAACGACTCCAGCAACTCCATGTCGGAACGCGAGGTTTCGATGGTGATGACGTCTGCGTCCAGCGCCGCAATCGAATCCATGATGTCGTTGAACTCGCAGTAACACATGTGAGTGTGGATTTGTGTGTCATCTTTCGCCACAGCGGCGTTGATACGGAAAGCCTCCACGCCCCACTGGAGATAGGCATCCCAGTCGCTGCGACGCAGTGGTAAACCTTCGCGCAATGCCGGTTCGTCAATCTGAATGATGCCAATTCCAGCGGCTTCCAGGTCCGCGACTTCATCACGCAGCGCCAGCGCAATTTGTTTGGCGATGGTTTCACGGCTGACATCTTCACGCGGGAACGACCAGCAGAGAATAGTCACCGGGCCGGTCAACATCCCTTTCACCGGTTTATCAGTCAGGGATTGCGCATATTTTGCCCACTCCACGGTAATCGGTGCCGGGCGGCTAACGTCACCAATAACAATCGGTGGCTTCACGCAGCGGGAACCGTAGCTCTGTACCCAACCGTTTTGCGTAAAGACAAAGCCATCCAGATGCTCGCCAAAGTATTCCACCATGTCATTACGCTCGGCCTCGCCATGTACCAGCACATCCAGTCCCAAACGTTCCTGCTCAACAATGGCCTGCTTGATATGTTCCGCAATGCCTGTGCGGTAGTTGTTGGCGTCGAGATTACCCTTTTTGAAATCCAGACGCAGGGTACGAATCTCCGTGGTTTGCGGGAAAGAACCAATCGTGGTGGTCGGCCATGCTGGGAGTTTAAAACGCGCACGCTGGGCTTCAGCACGCACTTCATAGACATTCGCACGCTGACTGTCCTGAGCGGTGATCGCCGCCAGACGCTTTTCTACTGCCGGATTATGTACACGAGTAGAGTGACGACGCGCCTGAATCGGAGCGCTCCACGCTGCCAGAGCTGCCGTATCACCACTGTTCAACGCATCGCGCAGCAATGCCAGTTCATGACATTTTTGCAGGGCGAAGGCAAACCAGCTTTTCACTTCTGCATCAAGACGTGTTTCCACACTCAGGTCAATGGGACTGTGCAGCAGTGAGCAGGAAGATGCCACCCACAAATCACGTTTGCCGACAATGTCCTTAATTTGCGCATATTTCTCGGTAAGATCGGCGCGCCAGACGTTACGACCATTGATAAGACCCGCAGACAGCAGCCAGTCAGAAGGCAGACGCTTGTGCAGTTCAGCAACGTCATCTTTACCATGTACAAGATCGACATGCAGACCCTGAACAGGCAGCGCAGTAATCGTGTCGAGATTTGGTGTTACGCCTTCAAAATAGGTGGTCAGCAGCAGTTTCACCTGTCCCTGGAGCGCGTCGTAAGCGGGTTTGTATGCGTCCAGCCACGCCTGCGGCAGTTCCAGTACCAGCGCGGGTTCATCAATCTGTACCCACTCGATGCCGCGTTTCGCCAGTTCTGCCAGCACTTGCTGATAAACCGGCAGAATGTCGTTCAGCAGGCTCAGGCGATCAAACTGTTCACCTTTCACTTTACCCAGCCACAGGTAGGTAACTGGCCCCAGCAGCACAGGTTTCACCTTGTGGCCCAGCGCCAGCGCCTCGTCCACTTCCTCCAGCAGCTGCGTCCAGGTCAGTTTGAACTGTTGGCCTTTAACGAACTCCGGCACCATGTAGTGATAGTTGGTGTTAAACCATTTGGTCATTTCCGCTGCCGCCGCAGGTTCGCCAGTCGGTGCACGTCCACGACCAATACGGAACAGGGTGTCGATATCTACCGAACCATCGTTGTTCTGGTGACGCGCCGGAACATTACCCAGCAGCAGACTGGTGGTCAGTACATGATCGTACCAGGCAAAATCGCCCACCGGCAGCAGGTCGATACCCGCTTGCTTTTGTTGATCCCAGTGACGAGCACGTAATTCACGCCCTACCGCCAGCAGTTCTTCACGCGTGGAGTTCCCCGCCCAATAACTCTCTTGCGCTTTTTTCAGCTCGCGACGCAGGCCAACGCGAGGGAAACCGAGGGTGTGATTAAGAATTGTCATTATATGCCCCTTATGGAATTTTTAGTATTTAGCCGTCCAGATGTTTACACATCCATAATTGGCGGTTACTGTATATTCCTCAAGCGCAAATTATTCATGCCGAAGTGAAGGACTTTCATGATCGAAGTAAAACACCTGAAAACGCTACAAGCGTTGCGGAACTGCGGCTCACTCGCAGCCGCTGCGGCGACGTTGCATCAAACGCAATCCGCCCTGTCTCACCAGTTTAGCGATCTGGAACAACGCCTTGGCTTCCGGCTATTTGTGCGTAAAAGCCAGCCGCTTCGCTTTACACCGCAGGGAGAAATCCTGTTGCAACTGGCAAATCAGGTGCTGCCGCAAATTAGCCAGGCACTGCAAGCCTGCAATGAACCGCAGCAGACGCGCCTGCGCATTGCCATAGAGTGCCATAGCTGTATTCAGTGGCTGACGCCCGCATTAGAAAATTTCCATAAGAACTGGCCGCAGGTGGAGATGGATTTTAAATCGGGCGTAACGTTTGATCCGCAGCCTGCGTTGCAACAGGGCGAGCTGGATCTGGTGATGACGTCCGATATTCTGCCGCGCAGTGGCCTGCATTATTCGCCGATGTTCGACTATGAAGTGCGTCTGGTGTTAGCACCTGACCATCCACTGGCGGCAAAAACGCGAATTACACCGGAAGATCTCGCCAGCGAGACGCTGTTGATTTATCCGGTGCAGCGTAGCCGACTGGATGTCTGGCGGCATTTTCTTCAGCCAGCAGGCGTCAGCCCGTCACTGAAAAGCGTCGATAACACCTTATTGTTGATTCAGATGGTTGCCGCACGGATGGGTATTGCCGCACTACCGCATTGGGTAGTGGAGAGTTTTGAACGCCAGGGTCTGGTGGTCACCAAAACCCTGGGCGAAGGCTTGTGGAGCCGACTGTACGCCGCCGTGCGCGATGGCGAGCAGCGTCAGCCGATTACAGAAGCGTTTATTCGTTCAGCGCGCAATCACGCCTGCGATCATCTGCCGTTTGTGAAGAGCGCGGAGCGACCCACTTACGATGCACCCACAGTGAGGCCAGGATCACCAGCGCGCCTGTAATAAACGTTGGCCAGTGCGGCTGTTGGTGCCAGATAGCCAGGTTTACCAGCAGCCCTGCCGGAACGTGCATATTATTCATAATGCCCAGCGTTCCGGCGTCCACCTGCGTCGCGCCGTAGTTCCACATAAAGTAGCCAATCCCGGAAGCCACCACGCCAAGAAACACCAGAATGCCCCATTGCAACGTGGTTTGCGGCATTTTCTGCGCATTTCCTAGCAAGAACCATGCAATCACTGCCACCAGGAACGCGCCAAGATAGAACCACGCAAAGGCGTTATGCTGCGGCATCGGGCGAGTTTCCATCAGACGTTTGTAACCCACCATGCCGATGGCAAAAGTGATATTGGAGAGTTGCACCAGCAATAAGCCAGTCCAGAAATGGTCGGTGACCTGATCATAGCGAATAATCCCGGCACCAATCACCGCCAGCAAGGCGCTAAAAGCATAGCCCCAGCGCAGACGGCGCTTACTCATGATGTCATAAATCAGCGTGATGTAGAGCGGCGTCAGTACGGTGAACAGCAACAGTTCGGAGACCGTCAGGTAGAGATAGGCGCGGAAACTCAGCATATACATCACACCGAGCTGCATCGCGCCCACCAGCATATACAGGCCGACCGTTTTCAGGCTATTGCCACGGGTACGCAGAAACGGCAGAAAAACGAGTGTCGCCAGGCCAACGCGCACCAGCACCGCAAAATAGCTATCGACGTGCCCCGCAAGGTACTCGCCATAAAAGCTAAAGGAGAAGGCCCACAGAATCGTGGTGATGATAAGTAGCGCCACAATGGAAAACTCTTTGATTAACGAGTATCCATTGTAGCGAAGTATCAGGTTGACAACTGACCAAATAAAGAACGATTACGATAAATAGAGCTTACGCAGATAATGCGGCACTGCGTCTTCGGCGTTAGTACCAATCACTTCCAGCTCCGGATGCAGATCTTTCAGACGCTGGTGCGCACTGCCCATAATGCAGCCTTTCCCCGCCATCGACAGCATTTCGGCGTCGTTCATCCCGTCACCAAACGCAATACAATCCTTCAGACTGTAGCCCAGTTTCTTCGCCACCGCTTCCAGGGCATGGCCTTTCGACACGCCGCCCGCCATCACTTCCAGGCAGGTTAAGGTAGAGAAACTGACGTTGACGCGATCGCCCCAGCGAGCGTTAATCGCTTGCTCCAGTGGCAGCAGTTGTTCATGGGAATCGCAGGTGAAGAACACTTTGCTGACGCCTTCCGGCTCCAGTAATCCAGGCTCATACAGCGCATATTTGAACACCGCTTCTTTAAAAAAGCGCATCTCTTCCGGGCGATGGCGATTCATAAACCATTCGTCGTCGCGATAAACGTTAGTAATGATGTCCGGATTGTCGTTGACTACGCCAAACAGATCGCTGGCAATGTCGCGATCCAGGTTATGAGCAAAAATCAGATTGCCATCCAGATCGTGAACGCGCGCGCCATTGGAAGTAATCATGTAAGACTTAATTTCCAGATTATCGCGAATTTGCCCCACATCAACGTGGTGACGACCGGTCGCAAACACAAAGTTGATGCCGCGCGCGGTGAGCAGCTTCAGAGTTTCTTTGGCGTAAGGGGATAACGTATGGTCGGGAGAAAGTAACGTGCCATCTAAATCAGACGCAACAACCTGGTACATAAGAAATTTAAACCTCTGTAGAGCGGTTTCCGCTGGGTGAGTTATGCCTGTTGAAAAAATCAACGATGGCGTGGAGCGCGACTGAGCGCATTGCGTCCTTTTCAAAAAGGATCTCATGGTACGCACCTTTAATTACCAACGGCCGTCCTCCTTCGACAGGATGGCCCGCAGCGGTGCGGAGTTCACAAAAACGGTCATGCATGCGGTTATCCACCACGCGTTCCTCTTCAGCTTGTAAGAGAAGCGTTGGCGTGGCGTCATCACCCGCACCGGCTAACACCTGTTCGCCAGCCAGAATACTTTCGCGTACCCAATGGTAGGTCGGCCCACCGACGCGAATCGTTGGGTCATCAGCATAAAAGCGTAAGTTACGTCGATATCGCTGTCTGCTGTGGGTCAGTACGTTGATAGCAAACGGCAACGCGCGCCAGCGCCCGGTGCCTATTGCATAGCCATCACGGAAACGTGGATGCGCTTCGGCCCAGTTGAGGATCTGCCGTGCCATAAATGACGGCATACGAATCACGATCCCAAACATTGGCGCAGTTAGCGCAATGGCGTCACATACACCTGGATGACGTTGCAGAAATAATGTGGAGATCGCACCGCCCATCGAATGTGCCAGTATATAACGTTTACGCCACGGACCGGGCTGAACCTCCTGTTGCCAAAATGCCGCCAGATCATCAACATAATCATTAAAGCGATTAACATGCCCGAGATGCGGATCGGCTAACAGGCGACCGGAACGTCCCTGCCCGCGATGGTCGATGATTAAAACATCAAACCCCAAATGGAACAGATCGTAGGCCAGTTCCGCATATTTTACGTAGCTCTCAATACGCCCCGGGCAGATGACTACCACCCGGTCATGGTGCTTTGCGCTAAAACGGACAAAGCGCACCGGAATGTCATCCACACCAGTAAATTCTGCTTCATCACGCTGACGCCAGAAATCAGTCAGCGGTCCCATGGTAAAAGCAGCAAACGCGTTTTCTCTTGTTTCCCAGTCTTTTTGCTGCTGAAACATCAGGTAATCTGCCTCTTAAACCACGTAAAATCGTTTTTTTAAGCGTGCCTGACACAACGCTGCGACAGTAGCGTATTGTGGCACAAAAATAGACACACCGGGAGTTCATCATGACCTTAGAATGGTGGTTTGCCTACCTGCTGACATCGATCATTTTAAGCCTGTCGCCAGGCTCTGGCGCAATCAACACCATGACCACCTCGCTCAACCATGGTTATCACGGCGCGGTGGCGTCTATTGCTGGGCTTCAGACCGGACTGGCGATTCATATTGTGCTGGTTGGCGTGGGGTTGGGGACGCTATTTTCCCGCTCAGTGATTGCGTTTGAAGTGTTGAAGTGGGCAGGCGCAGCTTACTTGATTTGGCTGGGAATACAGCAATGGCGCGCCGCTGGTGCAATTGACCTTAAATCGCTAGCCTCTACTCAATCGCGCCGACATTTGTTCCAGCGCGCAGTTTTTGTGAATCTCACCAATCCCAAAAGTATTGTGTTTCTGGCGGCGCTATTTCCGCAATTCATCATGCCGCAACAGCCGCAGCTGATGCAGTATATCTTGCTCGGCGTCACCACTATTGTGGTCGATATTATTGTGATGATCGGTTACGCCACCCTTGCTCAACGGATTGCTCTATGGATTAAAGGACCAAAGCAGATGAAGGCGCTGAATAAGATTTTCGGCTCGTTATTTATGCTGGTGGGAGCGCTGTTGGCATCGGCGAGGCATGCGTGAAAAATAATGTCGGATGCGGCGTAAACGCCTTATCCGACTTACTCTGATGACGCGTCTGGCATTAACGCGAAATAATCAAATGAATGCCAAATCCGGCAAATAACGCCCCGGCAAAACCATCAATCCACTTCGCCAGACGTTGATAACCACGGCGCATTTGCGGCAGGGCAAACAGGCTGGCAACGACGGTAAACCACGCCAGTGTTTCGACAATAATCAACGCGAAAATGCCCCAGCGCTCAGTGGTGCCGACGTTATCGCCGACAAACAATGAGAATACCGAACCAAAATAGATAATCGCTTTAGGGTTCGCGAGATTGGTCAGTAAGCCCTTAAGAAAACTGCGCCCGCTTTTCGCCAGTTCGACTTGTGGCGCAGGGGCAGAAACAACCTCTTTTTTCAGTGCACCGCGTAGCATCTGGTAACCCATCCAGCAGAGATACAGGCCACCGCCCACCATAATCAGCGTATGCAGCCAGGCCATTTTTTCGATAATCAAATGCAGGCCAAGCAACGCAATCCCAGCCCAAACCATTACGCCGCAGGTAATGCCCAGCACGCCCATCATCGCTTCTTTACGGGAACGACTGACAGCGGTCTGAGAGACAAAAAAGAAATCGGGACCGGGGCTCATAAGCGCCACAATGTGCACCATGGCGACGGTGAGGAATAACATCAACATACATTAGACTCGCGGGGGAAACGTTTACGGAGTCTTCATCCTGGCACTTTTTTATGCTGCTGACTACTCTTCGTCGTCACCATCGACATGCGCGCGGATAAGCGCCATAAACGGTTTACCAAAGCGTTCCAGCTTGCGCATCCCAACGCCGTTAACGCTGAGCATTTCGCTGGCGGTGATCGGCATCTGTTCAGCCATCTCAATCAAGGTTGCGTCGTTAAACACCACGTACGGCGGGACATTGCTTTCATCGGCAATCGATTTACGCAGTTTGCGTAATTTGGCGAACAGTTTGCGATCATAGTTGCCGCCGAACGATTTCTGCATCGCTTTCGGTTTGAGCGCCACGATACGCGGCACGGCAAGTTGCAAAGAGGATTCGCCGCGCAGCACCGGACGCGCAGCCTCTGTCAGTTGTAGGGCAGAATGCTGGGCAATATTTTGCGTCACCAGGCCGAGGTGAATCAGCTGGCGGATCACGCTCACCCAATGTTCATGGCTTTTATCACGGCCCATGCCATAGACTTTCAGTTTGTCATGACCATAGTCGCGGATACGCTGGTTATTAGCGCCACGAATCACTTCCACCACATAACCCATCCCAAACCGCTGATTCACACGACCAATGGTGGAAAGGGCAATCTGAGCATCGGTTGAACCATCGTATTGTTTCGGCGGATCGAGGCAGATATCGCAGTTCCCGCACGGCTCCTGCCGCCCTTCGCCAAAGTAGTTCAGCAGCACCAGACGACGGCAAGTTTGCGCTTCGGCAAACGCGCCCATCGCATTGAGTTTATGGCGCTCGATATCCTGCAATTGCCCCTGCGGCTTCTCTTCCAGACAACGGCGTAGCCACGCCATATCGGCCGGATCGTAAAACAGCATCGCTTCCGCGGGCAGGCCATCACGCCCGGCGCGACCGGTTTCCTGATAATAGGATTCGATATTGCGCGGAATATCAAAGTGGACCACGAAGCGGACGTTAGGCTTGTTGATGCCCATGCCAAACGCCACGGTCGCCACCACAATTTGCAGGTCATCGCGCTGAAATTTTTCCTGCACGTCGACGCGAATATTATTTTCCAGCCCGGCATGATAGGCCGCCGCGCTAATTCCCTTGCTTTGCAGGCGCGCAGCGGTGTCTTCTACTTTCGCCCGGCTGTTGCAGTAAATAATCCCCGACTTACCGCGTTGTTCCTGCACGTAGCGCATCAACTGATCGAGCGGTTTGAATTTCTCCATCAGCATGTAGCGAATGTTCGGGCGATCAAAACTGCTGATTTGAATCAGCGGATCGTTCAGCCCCAGCAGGCGCACGATATCCTGCCGCGTGGTGTCGTCGGCGGTGGCGGTTAGCGCCATAAACGGCAGAGTAGGAAAACGCTGACGCAGCTGACCGAGCGCGGCGTATTCCGGGCGGAAATCGTGCCCCCATTGGGAGATACAGTGCGCTTCATCAACGGCTAATAACACCGGATTCCAGTGCGCCAGATGCTCAAGGAAGTTATCCAGCATCAGGCGTTCCGGCGCGATATACAGCAGGCGGATTTGCCCGGTGCGACAGCCTGTCATCACGTCAAGTTGCTGCTCGCGGGTTTGCGTCGAGTTAAGGCACGCCGCCGCCACGCCGTTGGCTTGCAGTTGATCCACCTGATCTTTCATCAACGAAATCAGCGGTGAAACAACCACGGTAAGGCCGTTTAGCAATAAGGCAGGGATTTGATAGCAAAGGGATTTTCCGCCACCAGTGGGCATGACGACGAGGCAATCGCGGCCGGAAAGCACAGTGTCGATAATTTCTTCCTGGCCGGGGCGAAACTGTTGGTAGCCAAAGGTTTCTTGTAAAACCTGTTTAGCTCCGGACTCCAGATTCAACACTTCCGCCTGCGCCACATTCACCCCGATTGCCTGAAATAAAAACAGGCGCTATTTTCAGCGCCTGCGCGAGAAACTGCAATGCTTTTAGTCTCTGAGAGGGTAATCCTGGATGCTGGATTCCAGATTTGCCAACCATTCATCAAAACAGGTCGTTTAGCATAACTCCCACACCAACGCGGGTCTGGTTGAAGTTATAGTCGATGAGCGATTCGCCGTAACCACTGTAAACCTGAGTATAAAGGCGCACATGTTTGGTGATCGGGTAACTTAAGCCTAACTCCGCACCACCGTAACCGGTGTTCCAGTTGTACTGCCCTTTCGCGCTCAGTACCGCATCACCGAGGTGATAGCCGATTTTAAGCTGGTAATAGCCCATATATTTGGTGATGTCCGGGTTATCGTCCGTATTCCCCACCACATACCACGGCTTCACCTCTACCAGCCAGTTACCGTTTTCTGCCATCAGGCGGGTATAAAGGCGGTTCCAGCTGCGGGAAGTCGGGTCTGAACGCCCGTTTGAGTCGTGGTTGTAGCCCATTTCCACATCGCGCAGCGTCCAGCCAGCAAAGTTGTAATCCGTGGCAAAACCGAGGAACAATTGCGGTTCGTAGTTAGTTTCACGAAACGGTGAAGACTCTTCGCTATTGGACAGTTGCCACCAGGATTTTTGCGTATAAGACGCACCCAACACCGAGTTCGGGCCTAAAATCCCACGCCACAGCGGAAACGCCAGGCTCAACTGAAACTTTACTTCATCCTTACGCGCATTTTCCGCCCAGTCGTAACTGGCAATCGCTTCTTTATTCAGATCGCTGGTTTGGGTATAGATGATGTAGTTGGTGTCATAAGGATAAAGGGTGAACGGATTGTCATGCTCCTGCAGCATATTGGCGATAATACTGCCACGCACCGCTGGCGCGTCATGCACCTCTTTCACCGTTGCCTCTTGTGCATATACTGCCATAGGCAACATAAACACCGGCAACAACCAGCCCTGCAGAGTCCGCATCGGTCGTGTTCTCCGTAACGAATTATTGATTAGAGGAATATTTTTCTGCGGGCTATTTTACATACTTAACTCCATAGCCGTTAGTTATCCCTTCCTAAAGTAGAAACCAACAACAAAGAAGCATAAAATCAACATTTCATTAACCAATGAAGTGTAAGGATGATATGTCTGCCGTACTGACCGCTGAACAAGCCCTGAAATTAGTGGGTGAGATGTTTGTTTATCACATGCCATTTAACCGCGCATTGGGGATGGAACTGGAGCGTTACGAAAAAGAGTTCGCACAGCTGGCCTTTAAAAATCAGCCAATGATGGTGGGTAACTGGGCGCAAAGCATTTTGCACGGCGGGGTCATTGCGTCGGCGCTGGATGTCGCCGCCGGTCTGGTGTGCGTGGGAAGTACCTTAACCCGCCACGAAACCATCAGTGAAGATGAACTACGCCAGCGGCTATCGCGGATGGGGACCATTGATCTTCGCGTCGATTATCTGCGCCCAGGCAGAGGCGAGCGTTTTACTGCTACCAGTAGCCTGTTGCGGGCAGGCAATAAAGTCGCCGTCGCCCGCGTTGAATTACACAATGAAGAACAGCTTTATATTGCCAGCGCTACCGCCACCTATATGGTAGGTTGATAACGTAAAAGCAGGTAAACTGCTGTTACCAATTAAAAATGAGTATTCCCGATGGATGCAAAACAAACGCGGCAGGGCGTATTACTCGCTCTTGCCGCTTATTTTATTTGGGGTATTGCGCCAGCGTACTTCAAACTGATTTACTACGTGCCCGCCGATGAGATCCTGACGCATCGCGTGATCTGGTCGTTTTTCTTTATGGTGGTGCTGATGAGCATTTGCCGCCAGTGGTCCTATTTAAAAACGCTGATTCAGACGCCACAGAAAATTTTTATGCTGGCAGTCTCTGCCGTGCTGATTGGTGGCAACTGGCTACTGTTTATCTGGGCGGTGAACAATCACCATATGCTGGAAGCGAGCCTTGGTTACTTTATTAACCCGCTGGTGAACATTGTGTTGGGGATGATTTTCCTCGGCGAGCGATTCCGCCGGATGCAATGGCTGGCGGTGATTCTGGCGATATGTGGCGTGTTGGTTCAGTTGTGGACTTTTGGTTCACTGCCGATTATCGCGCTGGGGCTGGCGTTTAGTTTTGCCTTCTACGGCCTGGTACGCAAGAAGATTGCTGTTGAAGCGCAAACCGGCATGTTAATCGAAACTATGTGGTTGCTGCCCGTGGCGGCGATTTACCTGTTTGCTATTGCCGACAGCTCAACCAGCCATATGGGGCAAAACCCGATGTCGCTGAATTTACTGCTGATCGCCGCCGGTATTGTCACTACCGTACCGCTGTTGTGTTTTACTGCGGCTGCGACACGCCTGCGTCTCTCAACGTTAGGCTTTTTTCAGTACATTGGCCCGACGCTGATGTTCCTGCTGGCTGTGACGTTTTATGGTGAAAAACCGGGTGCCGATAAGATGGTGACCTTCGCCTTTATTTGGGTGGCGCTGGCAATTTTTGTGATGGATGCGATTTATACGCAGCGTAGAACGTCCAAATAAAAAATAAATATATTCTGAAAAAATATGCCGACTCTTGCATGAGAGTGGGCATATTGCCATGCTGACAGGAGACTCACATAAGGAAAGGCAGAATTTCCAGACGTCGTTGTATATTTTCATTTGCTTTAATAAATTTCATTTTTGGTAAATTCAGCATTATGTTATTAGCGATGAGCAAGACCAATCATTAACCAAGTTCTCTTCAGAATGTAATGAAAAATGTGAAGTGCATTTCTTTTTTAAAATTTTTTTACCCTATTATTTCTTATCAAATTAACGTTGCCCTTAATTATAAGAAAGGAGAATATAAATGAACAACATATTAGGCTCATCAATTAATATGCCCTGTACACTTTTCGAAACTATTACTTTATTCGATGATTTTTCTGCTGATGATATGCAGTATGGGGATATGGAAGAACAAGATTTTCTCTCACTCGGCTTAAGCGACATCTCTGCAAAAGTTGATCCTTACCGCCTCATTAAATACCATTTTCCTGGGCCGAATTCTACTTATGGTGCTTTTAGTGTTCCAACTTCTGGAACAAAAATATCACAAAGTGAATGTATTGATATTTTATTTGCAGAAATGAAAGATCTGGCAAAAATGTTTTCCTTTTTTGGACAATACAAAACACTCATCCAGGATCTGATTGATCATTTTAGATATGGAAATGGCAACAGTTTCCATAGCCAGGAATTGAACTTATCTTTTCATGAACGAATAAACAAATATGATTATAATAGCCCAATACGTGTAATCAAAGAATGTATCGAAAATGATATTTCTTCAACGCCTACGATAGGATACCGGCCTCTTCTCCTACAAAAGATTAAGACCGAATTACTTTCATCAAGACTAAATAAATTCAATGATTTTAAAGATAATTTTAATGGCCTGGGAATCAGCATTCATGATATCTCAGCTCAAAAAATATCTCTTTTAAATTTTCAAAAATATCCTATGGGCTGGAGCGCTACCATTCATTTCATAGCACAAGACCACTTTGGTTTGGATGTGACTGATATAAAAAACAAGATTTACAACAAGTATAGATTTTTTCGCATATGGTTCTTTTTACAACGGCATAAAGACTTTGCTTTCAAACCTTTTTTCACCAATTTTAACACTATCGAAAGAATCGAAAATTATCTATGAAAAGAAAACTCCAGAAAATTATATTATATTTATTTCTTCTATGCTGCATCTATAATTTATGGACATTGCGTCCTGTACAGATTTTGTATACATACTCTGATGCTGGCAATTCAGTCTTTCTGGTCGTTGATCATCTGCCATGGACTGACAGCGATAAAATAAATTGGTATCTGAAGCATCAGAATGAAATTAAAAATCAACATCCCCTACCAGAAGGTAGTTGGCATACCTGGTATGTTATTGATATCGGTAATGGCTTCACTGACTATAAAAAATATATCGAAGGGCCGTATGAAGATCTCTACTGTTTCCCAACGATTAAGAGCAATGATAATTGCATCGTAAAAAACTATTTAATGGTTATTAATGAATATCCTTACCGTAATACTCATTTTTTTATTGCTGATAACAATGAGTATCAACTAACCCAGGAAAATAAGATAGAGCGAGTGTTCAACCCGCATGACTTTGAAAAAGACAATTTTCAGCAATAAGCCGGATAAAGAACAATCTTTACCCGGCATTTATATTACAACCAGTTCTTCCGCTTAAAGTACAGATACGGTGCCAGGCCCGCGAGGATCATAAAGATAATCGCGCCTGGGTAGCCGAAGCTCCACTTCAGTTCTGGCATAAACTCAAAGTTCATCCCGTAGCTGGAAGCCACCAGCGTCGGTGGCAGGAACACGACGGATACCACCGAGAAGATTTTGATGATGCGGTTCTGCTCGATGTTGATAAAACCCATCGCCGCCTGCATCAGGAAGTTCACCTTCTGGAATAGAGATTCGTTATGTGGCAGCAGGGATTCGATATCTCGCAGGATTTCACGCGCCTGCTCCAGTTGCCCGCCCGGTAAACGCGCCTTACGCACCAGGAAGTTCAGCGCACGCTGGGTATCCATCAGACACAGGCGAACTTTCCAGCCGATATCTTCCAGTTCCGCCAGCGTGGAGAGCGCCTCGTCGTACTCATCGCCCTGATGCCCTTCCATAATTACCCGGCTCAACTGCTCCAGGTCACTGTAGATATTTTCAATTTCATCTGCCAACTGTTCGATTTTAGTTTCGAACAGATCCAGCAGCAGCTCGTAGGCATTACCGTCCACCATCGACTGGCTACGGGCACGCATACGATACAGACGGAATGCAGGCAGTTCACGCTCACGCAGAGTAAACAGACGACCATCACGGATGGTAAATGCCACAGTGGAGTTACCGGCGTGATCTTCCGCATCTTCAAAGAAGAAGAAGGAGTGAATATGCAGGCCGTCATCGTCTTCAAAGAAACGTGCCGATGCTTCGATGTCTTCCAGTTCCGGGCGGGTTGCCAGGCTCTGGCCGAGTTCAGATTGTACGCGCAGTCGCTCGTCGTCGTCCGGTTCGACAAGATCAATCCATACTGCATTTACAAGGGGTTGTGACTCTTCGACTTCCAGCCGGGTCAGTCGGTTATTTTCCAGTTGAAATGCGCTCAGCATGACCGGGACTCCCAATGCTTAAAATATCGGACAGTTCGGTGGGCACACAGAAACAAATTGGGTTTCAGACCATTAAACAGCCTGACTCAGCGCGACGGGAAAAATTGAGGTCGCTGACAACCGCTAAGGCTATCAGCAAAAAGGGATAGCCTTAGGAGTTGATCCTGGATGACAGGATAGTGAGCCAGTATCTACTGGGTGTGTCCAAGGCGAATGTCCTCTTAGAGTGATCGTGCGCGCATGTTACGCCAGCAAAATTTTGCCGTCAACACGCAACAGAACACCACAGAACAATAGTTGAACTTCGCGCTTTTTGGTACTCGTCAAGGTCGCTAACAGGATAAAAAAATCCCACATCCAGGACCTATAATGGCGCATCGGCTACTCATTGGTAAAGGAATGATCACCTTGAATCTCAAACGGATTTTTCTCACCCTCACCTTACTTCCCTTGTTTGCTGTTGCCGCTGATGATTGCGCACCCTCAGATCCGACGCTGACCGTACAGGCGTATACCGTTAATCCTCAAACAGAGCGGGTGAAAATGTACTGGCAAAAAGCCAATGGCGAAGCGTGGGGAACGTTACATGCTCTGCTGGCGGATATGAATAGTCAGGGTCAGGTGCAGATGGCGATGAACGGCGGCATCTATGATGAAAGCTATGCGCCGCTCGGTTTGTACATCGAAAACGGTCAGCAGAAGGTGGCGTTAAATCTCGCTTCAGGTGAAGGGAATTTCTTTATTCGTCCTGGCGGCGTGTTTTATGTCGCGGGAGATAAAGTCGGCATCGTTCGTCTGGATGCCTTTAAAACCAGTAAAGAGATTCAGTTTGCAGTGCAGTCAGGGCCAATGTTGATGGAAAACGGCGTAATTAATCCGCGTATTCATCCCAACGTCGCCTCACGTAAAATTCGTAACGGTGTTGGGATTAATAAACAAGGGAACGCCGTGTTTTTGTTGAGCCAGCAGGCGACAAATTTTTATGATTTTGCCTGTTATGCCAAAGCGAAACTGAACGTTGAGCAGTTGCTTTATCTTGATGGCACAATTTCACATATGTATATGAAAGGCGGGGCAATCCCGTGGCAACGCTATCCTTTTGTCACCATGATTTCCGTCGAGCGGAAAGGTTAAGCATTGTACACTCGAGGAGGCCAGACAAACTGGGACTGGCTACACAGCTGGAAAATCATCAGATAAATGAAGGGAAACAAAAATGAAAAAAACGCTCGCAACGTTATTTTTATTAACGTGTCTGGGATCATCATCCGCCTATGCGGATAACGCTTTGATTTTACAAACTGATTTTAGCCTGAAAGATGGTGCCGTCTCGGCGATGAAAGGGGTCGCATTCGGCGTTGACCATAATCTTAAAATCTTTGATTTAACACACGAAATTCCACCGTATAACATCTGGGAAGGCGCTTATCGCCTGTATCAGACTGCCAGTTACTGGCCGCAAGGTTCGGTGTTTGTTAGCGTGGTCGATCCGGGCGTAGGCACTGACCGTAAATCGGTAGTGCTGAAAACCAAAAACGGTCAATACTTCGTTTCACCAGATAACGGTACGCTCACTTTGGTGGCACAAACTCTGGGTATTGATAGCGTCCGAGAAATCGACGAAAAAGCTAACCGCCTGAAAGGTTCTGAAAAGTCATATACCTTCCACGGTCGTGACGTGTATGCCTACACCGGTGCGCGTCTGGCTTCCGGGGCGATTACGTTCGAACAGGTGGGGCCAGAGCTTCCTGCAAAAGTTGTCGAACTTTCTTATCAGAAAGCAAAAGCAACAAAAGGTGAAGTGAAGGGCAATATCCCGATTCTCGATATTCAGTACGGCAACGTCTGGAGCAATATCAGCGACGAGTTGCTGAATCAGGCAGGAATCAAACTCAACGACACGTTGTGTGTGACCATTTCCGAAGGTTCCCAGCAAAAATACGCAGGGAAAATGCCATATGTCGCAAGCTTCGGCGATGTGCCGGAAGGCCAGCCGATGGTGTATCTGAACAGCTTATTGAATGTTTCCGTGGCGCTGAATATGGATAATTTTGCGCAGAAACATCAGGTTGCGTCTGGTGCTGACTGGAATATTGATGTGAAGAAGTGCGCTAAGTAAGGTGCTGATGCCGAATGCGGTGTGGCGCACCGCATCCTGCAACGGAGTTGTAAATTACACCGTCTCCAGTCGGGCATAAGCCGCCACCAGCCATTTAATACCCTGGCCCTGGAATGCCACCTGCAAACGGCTATGCTCGCCGCTGCCTTCCATATTGACGATGGTGCCTTCACCAAACTTAGCGTGGCGTACGCGCTGGCCGAGCTTGTAGCCGCTGTCGTTCTCGACCATCGGCGTACCCATCCGTTGATGGCTGACCGGGCGGCTTACCGTAGCGCGCAGGCGCACCTCTTCCACACACTCTTCCGGCAACTCACCGATAAAGCGCGACGGGCGATGGTAAACCTCTTTGCCATACAGACGGCGAGTTTCCGCGTAGGTCAGCGTCAGTTTCTGCATCGCGCGGGTTACGCCAACGTAGGCCAGACGGCGTTCTTCTTCCAGACGTCCGCCTTCATCCAGCGACATCTGGCTTGGGAACATGCCCTCTTCCATACCAACGATAAACACCTGCGGGAACTCCAGGCCTTTCGCCGAGTGTAGCGTCATCAACTGCACCGCGTCCTGCCAGGTATCCGCCTGCCCCTCGCCCGCTTCCAGCGCCGCATGGGAGAGGAATGCCTGCAGCGGCATTAAATCTTCGTCTTCTTCGTTGTAGCTGAACTGGCGCGTTGCCGTCACCAGTTCCTCCAGGTTTTCGATACGCGTCTGACCTTTTTCGCCCTTCTCCTGCTCGTACATGGTGCGCAAGCCGGAGTCTTTAATTACCCGGTCAGTCTGTACATGCAGCGGCATATCGGCAGTTTCCTGCGCTAAGGCGTCGATCAGTTCCATAAACCGCTGTAAGGCACTGGCAGCACGTCCGGCGAGGGCTTTTTCCTGCAACAGTTCACGACATGCCTGCCAGAGTGTTAACTGGCGATCACGCGATGTCTGACGTACCACGTCCAGCGTCCGGTCACCAATACCCCGCGTTGGTGTATTCACCACGCGCTCAAAGGCCGCGTCGTCGTTGCGGTTGGCAATCAGGCGCAGATACGAGAGCGCATCTTTGATTTCCTGGCGTTCGAAGAAGCGCATCCCGCCGTAAATACGGTACGGCATACTTGCCTGTAACAGTGCTTCTTCCAGCACACGCGACTGGGCGTTGCTGCGGTAGAGAATGGCGCACTCGGCAAGCGCCCCGCCGTTGTCCTGCCAGGTTTTGATACGGTTAACCACAAAACGCGCTTCATCGAGTTCGTTAAAAGCGCAATAGAGGGAAATAGGCTCACCATCCGCGCCATCGGTCCACAGTTTTTTACCCAAACGCCCGTTGTTGTTTTCAATCAGGGCGTTCGCGGCGCTCAGAATATTGCTGGTAGAGCGGTAGTTCTGCTCCAGACGGATAGTTTCAGCACCGGGGAAATCATTGAGGAAACGCTGAATATTCTCCACCTGCGCTCCGCGCCAGCCGTAGATTGACTGATCGTCATCGCCAACGATCATCACTTTGCCGGTATCGCCCGCCAGCAGGCGGATCCACGCATACTGAATGTTGTTGGTATCCTGGAACTCGTCCACCAGGATATTGGTAAACCGTTCGCGATAGTGCTGAAGGATATGCGGCTTGTTAAGCCACAACTCGTGAGCACGTAGCAGCAGCTCGGCGAAGTCCACCAGGCCCGCGCGGTCACACGCTTCCTGATACGCCTGATACACCTTCTGCCAGGTCTGCTCCACCGGATTACCGTAGCTTTGAATATGATGTGGACGCAGGCCTTCATCTTTCTGGCTGTTGATGTACCACATTGCCTGGCGCGGCGGCCACTGCTTCTCGTCGAGGTTCATCGCCTTGATTAGGCGTTTGAGCAGGCGTAGCTGGTCCTCGCTGTCGAGGATCTGAAAATCCTGCGGCAGATTGGCGTCCATATGGTGCGCACGCAGCAGACGGTGCGCCAGCCCGTGGAAGGTGCCGACCCACATGCCGCCCTGGCTGGTGCCCATCAGCTGCCCGATACGATGACGCATCTCCGCCGCCGCTTTGTTGGTAAACGTTACCGCCATAATCGAGTATGGCGAGCAGTTTTCCACGCTCATCAGCCAGGCGATACGATGCACCAGTACGCGCGTCTTACCACTGCCCGCGCCCGCCAGCACCAGAAGGTTGCTGCGTGGCGCGGCCACCGCTTCGCGCTGTTTGTCATTAAGGCTGTCGAGCAGGTAAGAAACGTCCATTGGCACCGCCGCGTAAAAATAGGTTGGGCGGAGAAGCGCAACGCCCTCCGCCAAAAAGCTGGGTATATATACAGATTTGCTGATTATATCAGCGAGGTCAGAGATGCCAACCGGGAAATTTCCAGATGCGGGAGTAAACGGCTGTCCCAGGTTTGCATCAGATCGCCATTTTCCGGTCTGATCCAACAGGCCTGCATTCCGCTGCGAATTGCCCCACCCACGTCAGTGGTGAGATCGTCCCCGACATGTAAGATCTCACCGATCGGCACGTTGAGTTTTTCCGCCGCCAGGAAGTACATATCGCTGAACGGTTTTGAGCGCCCGTGCGGGCCAGCGCGCAACACAAACTCAAAATAATCCCCTAAACCAAACAGCTCCGGCTGGGCGTTACCGTTGGTGATCGCCACCAGCGGCCATTTCTTCGCCAGCTGTTTTAAGGTGTCGTGGGTTTGCTGCGGGACATCGATTCGGCTGCGCCATTTGGCAAAGTTGATCATTGCCGCGTGTGCGCCTGCACTGGCTTCTTCGGCACTCAGCCCGGCGTCGAGCATGGCTTGTTCAATCGAACGAAAACGCCAGCGCGTCACGTCGTGATAAATCTCGGGTTCCGCTTCCCGTACCGCCTGGCGCAGGCGTTGCAGATCTTCATTCTGGAAGCTGCGCAGCGCCGGATGATAATTTTGCACAAAGGTAAGCGCCTCCTGCTCGGTGCGCAAAATCACCGGACGGTTATCGTAAAGGGTATCATCCAGGTCAAAGGTGAGCGCCGAGATGCGCCCCAAAGGCCGGTAAAAACGCATTATTTCCCCCGTTTGGCGCGTGGATGCGCCGCATCGTACACCGAGGCAAGGTGTTGAAAATCAAGATGAGTATAGATTTGCGTGGTGGAGAGGTTGGCATGACCCAGCAGCTCCTGCACACCACGAAGATCGCCGCTCGACTCCAGCATATGCGTAGCGAACGAGTGACGTAATTTATGCGGGTGAACGTGATTATTCAGCCCTTGTTTGATGCCCCATTCGGCAAAGCGTTTCTGCACATTACGCGCGGAGATACGCTTGCCCAGTTTCGACAGAAAAAGCGCGTCGTCTTCGCTACCAAACAGGTCGCGCAAATCAAGCCAGTGCTCAATCCACGCCACAGCGTTGCGACCAATCGGCAGGCGGCGCTCTTTGCTGCCTTTTCCCATCACCCACACTTCACCAGACTCCAGGTCGAGGTGTTTGATATCGAGCCCCACCAGTTCGGAAAGACGCAGACCCGCGCCGTACATCACTTCCAGCATTGCCCGATCGCGCACGGCGAGGGGATCGTTGATATCAATATCCAGCAGCCGATTCATATCATCGACGTCGATGTTTTTCGGCAGATGACGCGGCGCTTTCGGTGCCGAAACACCTTTCGCCGGGTTGGCTTTGAGTTCGTTCTGGCTGACCAGCCAGTCAAAAAAGCTACGTAGCGCAGAAAGCCGTAACGCCAGACTTGCAGCTCCCAGCCCTTTACGGCGACTGCGTACAGCGAAATTGCGCACCATCGTCACATCACATTGCTGCCAGCTTTGCAGGCCGTTTTCACTGGCAAAATTGATGATCGCCTCAAGCTGACGCTGATAGTTAAGCAGGGTTATCGGGCTAAGCTGACGCTCCACGCTCAGATAACGTAGGTAGCGTTCTACATCGGTGTGTAAATCGGTCATACGCGTTCAATCCAACGCTCCAGAAGCTCCGGCAACATCAGCGCAATTTCATGAAGTAACTGCGTTCCCTGCCCTTGTTGATAGTGACTGGCATCGCGACTGGTAAACAACACAACACCCAAATCAGCATCGCTTCCCAGCATCGACATCGCCACCGATCCCACCGCTTTCGCTTCCGGTAGCACCACCAGAAGCTCCGGTCCGTTAAGCGGCCCCAGATAGTGCTGTTCCTGCCCCAAACGCTGAATACGCAGCGGTTCGAAAGACTGACGGCTTAATGCCAGATGAGTGTGGTTCGACGGCGCACCTAAGCGCCAGCGATCTGGAAACAGGCGCAGACTCGCGCCCGCCAGACCGAGATCGCGCGCCCAGCGGTGAAAGCGCATCAGCATATCGTCGAGACTGCTGGCGGCGGTGAGACTACGCTGCAGGTAGAGTAAGCGATAAAACAGGCCTTCGTTGGCGATAGCCTGCTCCATCAACAACGCCATGTTCTCTTCCAGAACATGAATGTGATTACGTGCGCGGGCCATGTGCCACTCGACCAACGAAACGGTGCCGCGTACCGGATGCGGCACACGTATCGCTTCAACTGCGCGCGCATTGCGGATAAAAAACTCAGGATTTTTAATCAGATAATCGACAACCGCCCGGTCATCAAGCTCCGTGAGTGTTTCCTGCAGTTCTTCCCCTGGTTGCTTCATAGATGAATAAATCCGTCGTAGACATGTACCGCCGGGCCAGTCATATATAACGGGTGACCCGGACCTTTCCAGGCGATATCAAGACGACCGCCGGGGAGTTCCACGCGTACTTCTTCGGCCAGCAAACCTTGCTGAATCCCTACCGCCACCGCCGCACACGCGCCGCTGCCGCAGGCCTGGGTTTCTCCTGCCCCACGCTCATAAACGCGTAAACGAATATGCTCGCGCTTAACCACTTGCATAAAACCGATATTGGCGCGCTCCGGAAAACGCTCATGGCTTTCCAGAACAGGACCAAGCGTTTCTACCGCCGCGGTATCGACATCATCGACCTGAATCACGCAGTGCGGATTTCCCATCGACACCACGCCACATAAGATTGTCTGCTCGGCGGCGCGCATAATATAGGTCTTTTCCGCTTTGTTAGCGCGAAACGGCACAGCGGAAGGTTCGAAGTTGGGCTCGCCCATGTTTACGCGAACCAGATCATCATCGGTGACGGTCAGAACCATCCGCCCGTTGGCGGTGCTGACGCGGATATCGCGCTTATTAGTCAGCCCTTTCAGGCGCACAAAACGGGCAAAGCAGCGCGCACCGTTGCCGCACTGCGCCACTTCACTGCCATCAGCATTGAAAATGCGATAGTGAAAATCCAGTTCAGGATCATACGGCGGCTCAACCACCAGCAGCTGGTCAAACCCTACCCCCAGGTGCCGATCCGCCAGGCGACGAATCAGCTCCGGTGAAAAAAAGACATTCTGCGTTACCGCGTCGACGACCATAAAATCGTTGCCAAGGCCATGCATTTTCGAGAACTGCATCATTTACTCCAATCACGCGGGTACAGAAACTGACTTTTAGTAATTCACCTGGGATGGACCATCGCCAGTGGCGCGGTCGTTTTTATCCGGCACTGTGGATTGCGTTTGCGTCTCTACCGGTTTGGTCGGCGGCGGTGCGTTTTTATCTGCAGGCGGGAAATAGAGCGGACCTTTCAGACCGCAGCCCGTCAGGCTGAAGAGAGTAAGTAATACAGTGAGTGCCTTAAACACGTTTTTCATTATGGATTGCCTGTAAAGTTCATCGCTTTCTGCTTTCTATCATCGCAGGAGAAGGCGTAAAAGCAAGCGTTTAGCGACTCTTTATGAAGTCTGAAAAGTGAGGAAATGCTGCGAGTATAACGCTTACACGTGGCGATTTATGTTTTGCTGGTAGTTTCGTGATCGGCACCTCGCGCCAGGATGGCTTTATGCACTATCGCAATGTGGTTTGTTTGTTGGCTTGTTCTTATCGCCTGCATGGGACTTTTAAGAGAGTGGCGTACCACGAAATTTCGTTGTCTGACCTTAGTCGCCAGTGACATACAACTTTGCCAACCAGGTGATAAGAGGGAATAAAATCTGATGGGGCTATTTACCCGACTGGAAAAATTTGACCAAAAGCTTACGCGTGGTTATGCCCGCTGGGGGCGCTGGGTGTGGCGGATGTTGATCGCCGTGCCAGTACTGGTCGTGTTGTGGAATATAGGGCAGGCAGTATGGGGAGGTCCAAGAGGTGGAGTGATTCTGGAAATCCACAGTGAAATTGACCGTCCGATACTGGGATTCAGTGTTAACGGCGTGGCGGGCGCGAATGCTTTTGCGAATGGTGGTGGTTCAATCACCTGTTGCGGTGATGTCAGTGGGGATACGGCAGAGGTTATCTGGACATTAGATATGACTCACGAGCAATATCTTAAAGGGATGCGTCTGGAGAAACGTAACAAGACTTTGCCTCTCCCAAAAAGAGAATGGGGAGAAAATTACCTGCACGTGCATTTTATGCCTGGCGATAAAGTGTTGCTGGGGTGGAGTAAAGATTCTTTTTCTCCGTATGAAGATCTTCACAACGGGGGGTACAAGACCCGCGTTCGGCAGGATGTGAAGGATAAACTTTATGGTACAGGGAAAATGAATTGATAGATTTCTATAAAAATCACGTTCGGCAGAAAGCGTAATAATGTGGCGAATGTTAGATACCCGTGGTGAAACCTGGGTACAACTCGTGAAAGACAATAAAGAAGGCAACGGGGGGCGGAATCCCACATTGCCTCCCTTCCAGGGGTCAATCCGGAATATTTTTATGCTATTAGCCGTACTATGGGGCAGTTCCGGGATTGTGTTTATATCGTGAATGAAAATATCACGTTTATTCCAGCAACTATCAGAAAATAGCGATGACCTTTATGGATTCTGAAAAGTGACGATTTGCTGCGAGAGTTACGCTTACTTGTGAGGATTTATGTTCTGCTGGCAGTTTCGTGATCAACACCTCGCGCCAGGATGGCTTTATGCACTTTCGCAATGTGGTTTGTTTGTTGTCTTGTTCGTTGTTTTTATCGTCGGCATGGGGATGTCGGCTTTCCGCGCCCGAACATAATATTTACCAGAAACAGGGAAAAGGCGTGGTATACCTGCGCCCTTATAAAGAAACAAATCTTTCTCTTCCTGACGTGAATTACAAAAGTTTGCGCCGTTTACCCAATTTATTAATAGACCCGACAACACTAGACAAATGGGATAAAGTACCTCCTCTGACTGATCTGACAACCGACTACCTCTATGAAGGCGCACAGGCCTGGTATCCTCATTACTCCTGGCATAGCGATGGTCGCTATATCCTCTACGCGGGTGAAGTTGTGCAAAACCCGCCAGACAAACCTCCCGTCGATGTCGCCTCGTTCAAGGCATGGGGTGATTTTGCCGCAGATAAACACAGTCTCTATTTTGAAGGCACGCGCACCGATGACAATGGCGGAGAAAATAGTCTAGATATCAAAACGCTGCATCAGGTGAAATTCCGTTCCCCCTGGAAACCTGACTTTCTGGGGCTGATATTACGTGACGCTAATTTCTTATATGTCGATGGACATCGCCTCGCTGACCCCGAGAGTTTCCGTGTGCTGGCGCAGAAGTCCTGGGATCAGCGAGGAAAGTTTTCCACCACGTTTAACCCCTGCGTTGCCGTACCATTTGGCCCCTGGGATACGTTAGCCCGTACACGGACCAAAATCATAATCAATGGCGAACAGCTTAAAGCCGACCCAGAGACATTTACTGTCGTACGCTGGATGCCCGGTTCGTTATTAACCTGGCGAGATAAAAGCGGCCTGCACCGGAAGGTGCTGAATCAGGGAAATCTGGACAAAGATAGGGCAAATAGCTGCGCGGCGTTCAATTTGCAGGAACACTCTGTTTCATGGCGCAAAGGGCCAGAATGCCAGCAAGAAGTCCTACCCGGCCTCGATCCAGAACAATTTCATCCTCTTAGTAATACCGTTGCTCAGTATCAGGACAAGCTGTACACCATCAAAAAAACGGGATTTGGCGAAAATAGGCTAAATATCGTCACACTGGATAATCCTGGTTTGGTGATAGATAAACGCTTTAACGCGGGAAGAACTCACGGCTATTTATTGACCAAATTACCAGCTGATGGTGAAGAAGAAGATGGCCTCCAGGTATTCGATTCTTCCGGGCCGCTTATCCTGATGGATTATAGTGTTCCTGACGAGCATGAGGCTCACCTTAGCGATAGCCCCCATTACAAGAAATGGTATGCACACGACGATCGTTATGTTTACGCATTCGATGGCTCACAGCTTTGGCGCTACCCAACTCCCAATACCAAAGCCGTGCGGGTGAAATGGAAAACCAAAGATTCAGGATATGGCTATTGGGCAAACTACCGTAGTGGTGAGCTTGACGGCAGACTTCTTGAGGATGGTGCGTTTATTCCAACGGGAATCCCCTATAACTCATCCGTTAACATTGCTCAATATTCTGATGGCGAAGGCTCTTTTCTCGTCGGCGAAACCGATGTTAGCTGGCGTAAGCTTCGCTCTACAGACCAGCAATGGAGTCAATGGGAGAAACTCCCCGATATTGACCCGAAAGCATTTCATCCCATCACCGATCGTGTCGCGCAGTACAAAAATCATCTGTACATTGCGAAATTGTCTCCTTTTGGTGAAGACACCCTGGAAATAATAACGCTCGACTCTTCTGCACCTTTCCTGAAACAACGAATTAACGCCGGGAAAGGCCATGGTTACTTTATGCGCTCTTCCCGTTTACGCGATGATATTCAAATTTTTGCTATTGATGGACCATTGAAAACCACCGAACGTTTCGCTTATGACAATCGCTATGTTTATACCTGGATCGGTAGCCAACTTTATCGAACCGCATCGCCCTGTCCGTCCAGGACACGTAATCTGGATCAGAACATGTTTTCATCCAATGATGACATCATCATCTTGACGACGGAGGAAGAGTGCCACAAAACACCAGACATTGAGCAAACTTTGAAGCCCTGACCCCATGCCGCTATACTGCCGCCATCACTTAAAAACAGGATACAACAATGAACGACAGTGAATTTCATCGCCTGGCTGATCAACTGTGGCTGACCATTGAAGAGCGTCTGGACGACTGGGATGGCGATAGCGATATCGACTGCGAAATCAACGGCGGCGTGCTGACCATTACCTTTGAAAACGGCAGCAAAATCATTATCAACCGCCAGGAACCGCTGCACCAGGTATGGCTGGCAACCAAACAGGGCGGCTACCATTTTGATATGAAAGGCGATGAGTGGATTTGCGATCGCAGCGGCGAAACCTTCTGGGATTTGCTGGAACAGGCGGCAACGCAGCAGGCGGGTGAAACAGTCAGTTTCCGCTAAGATTGCATGCCGGATAAGCCTCGCTTTCCGGCACGCTCATCACGAAAAATACTGCTGTAATAGCGGCGTGTCGTGATCCTGATTGGCAGGCGGCATGTTGCCAATCGATTTGGTGCGGAACGGAATCACCTGTTCACGACCATCAACCTTCACAATCTGATAGAACTGCGGCAGGTTGAAGTTGATGAAGCTTGAGCCGTAGGTAAAACGGTCGTGCGATGACGAGTAGAAGCGACTGACGTCACGCACCAGCTCCTCTTTGCTGCCTTCGCAGTGGTGATACACCTCAACCCGGTTGCTTTCGTCGAGAATGTAGATATTAAAGCCATTCTCGTCTTGCGTTTCTTCGAAGAAGAACTGGATGATCCCTTCGCTGGCAAAGCCATCCACCACCGCCGGTAATTTGACGTGATTGGTTTCAACCTGCACTGACAGGCCGTGCAGTTTGTTATGCGAAATAGCGCCATAAAACTCGATGGCGTTTTCCAGTTTCTGTACCGATACATTCAGCCGTTCGAAGAACAAGCCCCAGGTTTGACCGGAGACGCGCAGCGCCTTGAAGCGCCCGGTTTCCTGGCGGGTGCTGGAAAGACGCAGTTCAATACACTCAGAAACCAGTTGCTGCACGCGAGTACGGATTAACCCGCGCAGATGCTGGCTATAACAGAAGACTTCCACGCTATCTGGCGGTGCGGCGTCCTGATGCATTTTGCCGAGAATGGTTTTCAGGGCTTCGATCATCGACTGCTCGCCGTTGAAGTGCAACGTACGCACTTCGTTCCACGAGTTGCGGTACAGCAGGTCCACGCTACCTACCAGGCAATTTTGATTCTCGCCAAAGCTGAAGACGTCCAGCTTACGGAAATCAAAATGCACCACCTGATTGCGGAACGCAGCTGTCGGGTCATATTCCAGGTTAACGATAATCGCCAGATGGCGAATCTCACACGGGCTGTAGAGCGCTTTTGGCGTCGGTGCAGGCAGGCGCAGCGGGAAATGGTGTGACACATCGGCGACCATCTCCTGCAACTTAGGCAAATCGACAATGCCGTTACCTTTAATATACAAACGGGTACGCGAGGTCAGCAGGCCGTTAAACCATGCCCACGCTACCAGTTTATTCAGGTAACGGTTATATTCCAGCGGCTGATGGCTGATGATCGACTCAATATTTGGCGCGCGGTTATACAGATACCAACCGGAACGGTTAGCCCGGCCCGGCGGCACATAAATAAAGGTCAGATTCGGTTCCGAGAGATCGGGCGAAATCTGCGGGTTTACCAGCGTCACTTTACCTGGCAATGCTTCAAACGCGGCGTACAGCTTACGTGTCAGTACGCCGATATCCTGCGGACTGGCGGAGACGCTAAGGTTATTGCGACGCGCAAAGCGGATCAAATTACGGTAGCTCTGCATCATTGCATCGAGCAGCTCGTTGTGCGCCTCACGCACCTGATCAATCTTCCAGTTAGCGCGGTTATCGAGCATTGCAAGACGACCATCGTCCCATTCCCACTCTTTCACTAACTGGGTTAGCACTTCACGACGCCAGCCTACGCAGGCGCGTTCACGGCTGAGCTTTTCGCACACTTTTAAATAGAAGCAGCGACGTACTAAATCCAGACGGGTAAAATCTTCAATCGCCGTCAGGTATTCAGTAACACGCTCCAGCATCATGCAGTATGGATCGAGGCCAAACGATACAATCTCGCCATCGTGCAAACGCTGTTTGATATCTTTCGCCAGCAGACGTGGGTTCGGGTATTCCCAGGAATAGGCTTCCAGCAGCAGTGTTTTCAGCACCGCTTTGTATGGGGAATCGATACTCTTATAGAGCTGCCAAAGGCTGGCACCAAAGTACTCTTCGGCAGAAAGCGAGCTTAAGCCACCAAGATCCAGCCATTCATTAGGAGTAAGCACGCCCTGCGCGTAAAGCGTCATCACATAGTCGTCGTAATGCTCTTCTTCGTCGCACGGCACCATATTCCACAGAATACGCTTACCGGCGAGACGCACGGCGGTACGATAAAATTCGTCAAGCAGCAGTATATGCTGGGTGGAGCCACAATCTTCGCCCCCCAGGCTGCCGCTTTCATTATGACGGAAACGGTTTTCATCAATCAGGAAGAAGCTGACTTCCACACCCAGCGAGGCGGCCCAGCTTTCCAGCAGACTACATTTACGTTGTAGCAACTGGCGCTCTTCGCTATCGAGCCAGGATTGATGACAGACCCAGATATCCAGGTCAGAGGAACAGCTTTGCCCTACGGACGAGGTGCTGCCCATGGTGTATACACCAGTAATTGGAAGCTCACCTTTCGGCGGATCCTGTACTGACATTCCACGATACAGTTCAAGCTCGTTCAGGTAGTGGCGTTGAGTTTCATCAGGCGTGTAAAGGCAAATGCCTTTGGGAACGTTACCATCAAGGTAACCCGGCATTAGCGGATGGTGATAGTGCAACAATGTCGGCAGTAGACTGTAGACCTGTTGGAATGCAGGCCCCATAGCAGCAAGCGCGCGATCCACACGCAATTGATTTATGGCATCCAGTCTCTGTTTCAGAGTCTCAATATAGAGGTACAAGACGTATCGCCTGATTTGCTACCCGTCATGACTGTGATTCCGCCAACATCAACGGTAACACGCGGCATTCGGGATATTTCGTATGTCAAAGGTAACCGTTACCACTTTTCGCGCCTGGTTTTTTTAGTTTCACGACGAAAAAATGGTCTAAAACGTGATCAATTTAACACCTTGCTGATTGACCGTAAAGAAAGATGCGCTACATACAAGTGTAGCACCGTTTATTCTCTGTAAATTCCTTATTACGACGGCGTGAAACGCCTGTCAGGATCCACTGCCAGACCTCATTTTACGGTTTGCGCAGGCGTCTACGTTTCACCACAACACTGACATCGCTCTGGCAAGGATGTTAGGATGGACCACGGATGATAATGACGGTAACAAGCATGTTAGACAATGTTTTAAGAATTGCCACACGCCAAAGCCCACTTGCACTCTGGCAGGCACACTATGTCAAAGACAAGTTGATGGCGAGCCATCCGGGCCTGGTCGTTGAACTGGTACCGATGGTGACGCGCGGCGATGTGATTCTTGATACGCCGCTGGCGAAAGTAGGCGGAAAAGGCTTATTTGTTAAAGAGCTGGAAGTCGCGCTCCTCGAAAATCGCGCCGATATCGCCGTACATTCAATGAAAGATGTGCCGGTTGAATTCCCGCAAGGTCTGGGACTGGTCACTATTTGTGAGCGTGAAGATCCTCGCGATGCCTTTGTGTCCAATAACTATGACAATCTGGATGCGTTACCGGCAGGCAGTATCGTCGGGACGTCCAGTTTACGTCGCCAGTGCCAACTGGCTGAACGCCGTCCGGATCTGATTATCCGCTCCCTGCGCGGCAACGTCGGCACTCGCCTGAGTAAACTGGATAACGGCGAATACGATGCCATCATTCTTGCCGTAGCCGGACTAAAACGTTTAGGTCTGGAGTCACGTATTCGCGCCGCGTTACCACCCGAGATTTCTCTTCCTGCGGTTGGACAAGGTGCGGTCGGTATTGAATGCCGCCTTGATGATACACGCACTCGCGAGCTGCTTGCCGCGCTGAATCACCACGAAACTGCACTGCGCGTTACCGCAGAACGCGCCATGAATACCCGTCTCGAAGGCGGATGTCAGGTGCCAATTGGTAGCTACGCCGAGCTTATTGATGGCGAAATCTGGCTGCGTGCGCTGGTCGGCGCGCCGGACGGTTCGCAGATTATTCGCGGTGAACGCCGCGGTGCGCCGCAAGATGCCGAACAAATGGGGATTTCGCTGGCAGAAGAGCTACTGAATAACGGCGCGCGCGAGATCCTCGCTGAAGTCTATAACGGAGACGCCCCGGCATGAGTATCCTTGTCACCCGCCCGTCTCCCGCTGGAGAAGAGTTAGTGAGCCGTCTGCGCACACTGGGGCAGGTGGCCTGGCATTTTCCACTGATTGAGTTTTCTCCGGGTCGACAATTACCACAACTTGCTGATCAACTGGCGGCGCTGGGGGAGAGCGATCTGTTGTTTGCCCTCTCGCAACACGCGGTTGCTTTTGCCCAATCACAGCTGCATCAGCAAGATCGTAAATGGCCCCGACTACCTGATTATTTCGCCATTGGACGCACCACCGCACTGGCACTACATACCGTAAGCGGACAGAAGATTCTCTACCCGCAGGATCGGGAAATCAGCGAAGTCTTGCTACAATTACCTGAATTACAAAATATTGCGGGCAAACGTGCGCTGATATTACGTGGCAATGGCGGTCGTGAGCTAATTGGGGATACCCTGACGGCGCGCGGTGCTGAGGTCACTTTTTGTGAATGTTATCAACGATGCGTAATCCATTACGATGGTGCAGAAGAAGCGATGCGCTGGCAATCCCGCGAGGTGACGACGGTCGTTGTTACCAGCGGTGAAATGTTGCAGCAACTCTGGTCGCTGATCCCACAATGGTATCGTGAGCACTGGTTACTACACTGTCGACTATTGGTCGTCAGTGAGCGTTTGGCGAAACTCGCCCGGGAACTGGGCTGGCAAGACATTAAGGTCGCCGATAACGCTGACAACGATGCGCTTTTACGGGCATTACAATAACTCTCATAACAGGAAGCCATAATGACGGAACAAGAAAAAACCTCCGCCGTGGTTGAAGAGACCAGGGAGGCCGTGGACACCACGTCACAACCTGTCGCAACAGAAAAAAAGAGTAAGAACAATACCGCATTGATTCTCAGCGCGGTGGCTATCGCTATTGCTCTGGCGGCGGGCGTCGGTTTGTATGGCTGGGGTAAACAACAGGCCGTCAATCAGACTGCCACCAGCGATGCCCTGGCTAACCAACTTACTGCACTGCAAAAAGCCCAGGAGAGCCAAAAAGCCGAGCTGGAAGGCATTATCAAGCAACAAGCTGTACAGCTTGAGCAGGCGAATCGTCAGCAAGAAACGCTGGCAAAACAGCTGGATGAAGTCCAACAAAAGGTCGCCACCATTTCCGGCAGCGATGCTAAAACCTGGCTGCTGGCCCAGGCCGATTTTCTGGTGAAACTCGCCGGACGGAAGCTGTGGAGCGATCAGGACGTCACGACCGCTGCAGCGTTGCTGAAAAGTGCAGACGCCAGCCTGGCGGATATGAATGACCCGAGTCTGATTACCGTTCGCCGGGCAATTACCGATGATATCGCCAGCCTTTCTGCGGTATCGCAGGTGGATTATGACGGCATTATCCTTAAGCTTAATCAGCTTTCAAATCAGGTAGATAACCTGCGCCTGGCTGATAATGACAGCGATGGTTCGCCGATGGATTCCGACGGTGAAGAGCTTTCCAGTTCCATCAGCGAATGGCGTATCAATCTGCAAAAAAGCTGGCAGAACTTTATGGACAACTTCATTACGATTCGCCGTCGTGATGACACCGCCGTACCGCTGTTAGCGCCAAATCAGGATATCTATCTGCGCGAAAATATTCGCTCTCGCCTGCTGGTCGCAGCACAAGCTGTACCGCGTCACCAGGAAGAGACTTATCGCCAGGCGCTGGAGAACGTCTCCACCTGGGTACGTGCTTACTACGATACTGATGATGCCACCACCAAAGCGTTCCTCGACGAGGTGGACCAGTTAAGCCAGCAAAATATCTCGATGGATCTCCCGGAAACCCTGCAAAGCCAGGCGATGCTGGAAAAATTGATGCAGACCCGCGTGCGTAACCTGCTGGCACAACCGGCAGCAGGGACAACGGAAGCTAAACCTGCACCTGCACCTGCACCTGCACCTGCACCTGCACCTGCACCTGCACCGCAAGCTGATACTCCGGCAGCCGCGCCGCAAGGAGAATAACCATGCTAAAAGTGTTATTGCTCTTTGTTTTGCTGATTGCGGGGATCGTGGTTGGCCCGATGATTGCCGGTCATCAGGGGTACGTATTGATTCAGACCGACAACTACAATATCGAAACCAGCGTCACTGGCCTGGCGATTATTTTGATTCTGGCGATGGTAGTGCTGTTTGCCATTGAGTGGCTACTGCGGCGGATCTTCCGCACAGGCGCACACACCCGTGGGTGGTTTGTCGGACGTAAGCGTCGCCGTGCCCGTAAGCAGACCGAACAGGCGCTGCTGAAACTAGCGGAAGGCGATTATCAGCAAGTTGAAAAGCTGATGGCGAAAAATGCCGATCACGCTGAACAACCGGTGGTGAACTATCTGCTGGCTGCCGAAGCCGCGCAACAACGCGGTGATGAAGCACGCGCCAACCAACATCTGGAACGCGCAGCGGAGCTGGCCGGCAACGACACAATTCCGGTAGAAATCACCCGTGTACGTCTGCAACTGGCCCGTAATGAAAACCATGCAGCACGTCACGGCGTTGATAAGCTGCTGGAAGTTACGCCACGCCATCCGGAAGTATTACGTCTGGCGGAACAGGCGTATATCCGCACTGGTGCATGGAGTTCGCTGCTGGATATCATCCCATCAATGGCGAAAGCCCACGTTGGCGATGAAGAACATCGTGCAATGCTGGAACAACAGGCATGGATTGGCCTGATGGATCAGGCGCGTGCCGATAACGGTAGCGAAGGTTTGCGTAACTGGTGGAAAAACCAAAGCCGGAAAACGCGTCATCAGGTGGCGTTACAGGTGGCAATGGCGGAACACCTTATTGAGTGTGATGACCATGACACCGCCCAGCAAATTATCATCGACGGCCTGAAACGCCAGTATGACGATCGCCTGCTGCTGCCGATCCCGCGTCTGAAAACCAATAACCCGGAACAGCTGGAAAAAGTGCTGCGCCAACAGATCAAAAACGTGGGCGATCGCCCGTTGTTGTGGAGCACACTGGGTCAGTCGCTGATGAAGCACGGCGAATGGCAGGAAGCATCGCTCGCCTTCCGCGCGGCGCTGAAACAACGTCCGGACGCCTACGATTACGCATGGCTTGCCGACGCGCTGGACAGACTGCACAAACCAGAAGAAGCTGCAGCGATGCGCCGCGACGGTTTGATGTTAACGTTGCAGAACAACCCGCCACAGTAGTTCTTTCTCACCCGGAGGCAAGCACCTCCGGGACCTTTCTGATACATAAAAAAACGCCTGCTCTTATTACGGAGCAGGCGTTAAAACAGGTCTGTATGACAACAAGTGGGTGCTTCACTCAACGTTGTGTCCATGGTGTCTGATGAGGCATAAGCGACATCTGTCAGTGGACGATAAGCACCGTAAACGGCTCTGCGTCATTCCGGAGTTTATGAGGCACTAAGGCGAACATAAGAGATGGAATGAGCATCTACTCGTTTATTATGCCACAGAGAACCGGGAAATAACATCCCTTAACACTTGTTATGAGATAATTCTGTAATCCTCTTTGCTTCCTGAGTGAATATTTCTCCTGCGCACGATTCTACACATATATATAATGAATAATAAAATTCATTCAATTAATAACATATATATTAATTGCCGTTAAAACTAAAAACAGCATCAATAATCAACGCGATATAACATCACCGCCTTACATATCACCTGCGCCAGAGGTAGGATTGAAAACGCTCTCCTGATTTTCCAATTCATTTTCTGGATAAATAAATAATTTATTTTTATCACTATTATTTATGCAATCATCCTGTCAGGGAGAGGGATCTCAATTATCAATGCTTAATTACGTCAACATTTTGACGACATGAAACCGGAGCATTTTGCATGGAATTTTCGTTTTCACCCAAACTTCTTGTTGTAGCTGTCGCCGCCGCTCTTCCACTCATGGCCAACGCAGCAGATACCCCGTCAACCGCCACCGCACGCAAAGGCTTTGCCGGATACGATCACCCAAACCAGTATCTGGTTAAACCGGCGACCACTATTGCCGACAACATGATGCCGGTGATGCAGCATCCTGCACAAGACAAAGAAACCCAGCAGAAGCTGGCAGAACTTGAGAAAAAAACCGGTAAGAAACCGAACGTGGTTGTTTTCTTGCTGGATGATGTGGGCTGGATGGATGTTGGCTTTAACGGTGGCGGCGTGGCGGTGGGTAACCCTACACCAGATATCGACGCCGTTGCCAGCCAGGGGCTGATTTTAACTTCGGCGTATTCTCAACCGAGTTCTTCCCCAACCCGCGCCACGATTCTTACCGGACAATACTCCATCCACCACGGCATTCTGATGCCGCCAATGTACGGGCAACCGGGCGGTCTGCAAGGGTTAACCACTTTGCCGCAGTTGCTGCACGATCAGGGCTACGTCACTCAGGCCATCGGGAAATGGCATATGGGGGAAAACAAAGAGTCGCAGCCGCAGAACGTTGGCTTTGATGATTTCCGCGGCTTTAACTCGGTATCCGATATGTATACCGAATGGCGTGATGTTCACGTCAACCCGGAAGTCGCCCTGAGCCCGGATCGTTCTGAATACATCCAAAAACTGCCATTCAGCAAAGATGACGTTCATGCCGTGCGCGGCGGTGAACAGGAAGCCATTGCCGACATTACGCCGAAATATATGGAAGACCTGGATCAACGCTGGATGGAATATGGCGTTAAGTTCCTCGACAAGATGGCGAAGAGCGATAAGCCTTTCTTCCTCTACTACGGCACTCGCGGCTGTCACTTCGATAACTACCCAAATGCGAAATATGCGGGTAGCTCTCCGGCGCGCACCTCTTACGGCGACTGCATGGTGGAGATGAACGATATCTTCGCCAATCTGTATAAAGCACTGGAGAAAAACGGTCAGCTTGATAACACGCTGATTGTGTTCACCTCTGATAACGGTCCGGAAGCCGAAGTTCCGCCGCACGGTCGCACGCCGTTCCGCGGTGCGAAAGGTTCTACATGGGAAGGCGGCGTTCGTGTGCCAACCTTCGTTTACTGGAAAGGCATGATCCAACCGCGTAAATCTGACGGCATTGTCGATCTGGCGGATCTCTTCCCTACGGCGCTGGATCTGGCGGGGCATCCTGGGGCGAAAGTAGCGAATTTAGTACCGAAAACCACCTTTATCGATGGTGTGGACCAGACATCTTTCTTCCTGGGAACAAATGGTCAGTCTAACCGTAAGGCCGAGCACTACTTCCTCAACGGTAAACTTTCTGCTGTGCGTATGGATGAGTTCAAGTATCACGTTCTGATCCAGCAACCGTACGCGTATACCCAGAGCGGGTATCAGGGTGGATTCACCGGCACAGTAATGCAAACGGCGGGATCGTCGGTGTTTAACCTGTACACCGATCCGCAGGAAAGCGACTCCATCGGCGTGCGCCATATCCCAATGGGTGTACCGCTACAGACCGAAATGCACGCGTATATGGAGATCCTGAAAAAATATCCACCACGCGCGCAGATTAAATCTGATTAAGCCGGCGCTATCGCTACATCGGGCCACACTGACCTTGCCGGATGCGGCGTGAACGCCTTATCCGGCAATCAACCGCAGGCGGCCACAAAATGGCCGCTTTTTTACTTATTCACCACCATCAAATGCGCCTGCATAATGTCGCTGGCCGGACGACCGTGCGCCAGCAAATCAGCCATTGCTTTAAGATATGGCGGTAGATGGCGGAAATAACGCTGATACCCGGCACACAAATAATTCAGCCCGGGTTTGCCGCTGGCATCGAGCATAAAGCGGTGTTTCGGACAGCCTCCCCAGCACGCGTTTAACACGTTGCAACTGCGACACTGCGCCGGTAACTGCTTAAATTTATCTTCACCAAACACCTGCTGTTGCGGGGAATCTACCATTTCTGCAATTGTCTGCTGAAGCATATTCCCCAGTCGATATTGCGGATAAACATAGTGATCGCAGGCGTAAACGTCGCCGTTGTGTTCAACAATCACCGAGCGCCCACAGGTTGGCTGATGATGGCAAACCGCTCCTGGCGCACCGACAAAATTGGCAAACGCCCATTCGATATTCATCACGAAAATCTTGCCGACGTCGCGTTTGATCCAGTGGTCGAATATCGCCACCAAAAATTCACCGAACTCATCGGGGCGTACCGACCATTCCGTCAGTTCGCCCTGAATATCGCCGGGGGCATGTAGCTTAAGTCCAGCATGAACAGCCGTTTCATCAGCCAGGCGTTCGACCACAGGAATAAACTGGATAAACTCAACGCCTGCATCACACAGAAAATCATAGACTTGCAAAGGTTGTAACGCACTGGTGCGATTTACGCAGACCAGCACGTTATAGTCGACATGATGTTTTTGCAGGAGCGTCAGGGCACGCATCACCAGCTTATGCGTTGGTCTGCCGCCTTTGGTCACGCGATATTGATTGTGGATCTCAGCCGGACCATCCAGCGATAACCCAACAAGAAAATGATTTTCTGCCAGAAATGCACACCATTCGTCATCAAGCAGCACGCCATTAGTCTGGAAGCTGTTACTTATCTTCCTGTCAGCACCATATTTCGCCTGTAGCGCCACGGCACGGCGGTAAAAATCCAGCCCGAGTAACGTTGGTTCGCCGCCCTGCCAGGTAAAAGCCACTTCGTTTTGGGTTTCGCTGGCAGCGATATAGTGACGGACATACGCTTCCAGCGTGTCATCGTCCATATGCGTGACTGGCTTTTCGCGGTAAAGGGATTGTTTTTCGAGATAAAAACAGTAGTCACAGTTCAGATTACAATCGGAACCGCTCGGTTTCGCCATCACATGAAAAGCACGCGTTGGAACCTGTTGCAGCATGGTCGCTCCTTGCCTGAAGTCATCCTTCAATAAGTTAAGGGCGAAATCATACCGTGGCGCAATGCGTTATTACGGGCGTTTATTGCGAAGGGAAAGTGACGAAATGCACAGAAAACAAAAAACCCCGCCGAAGCGGGGTTCAAAATTGGTCGGCGAGAGAGGATTCGAACCTCCGACCCACTGGTCCCAAACCAGTTGCGCTACCAAGCTGCGCTACTCGCCGAAATACTGCTTTTTGAATTTTTAGTTCAATTCTTTAAAGTCGTGGTGCGAGGGGGGGGACTTGAACCCCCACGTCCGTAAGGACACTAACACCTGAAGCTAGCGCGTCTACCAATTCCGCCACCTTCGCATTGTCACAACTTCTAATAATGGGGTGGCTAATGGGATTCGAACCCACGACAACTGGAATCACAATCCAGGGCTCTACCAACTGAGCTATAGCCACCACTACAAATCTTGTTACGCGGTATTACTACCACCGCAGCTCAAGCGCCGGGACTAAATGGCGCGCCCGACAGGATTCGAACCTGAGACCTCTGCCTCCGGAGGGCAGCGCTCTATCCAGCTGAGCTACGGGCGCTTAGCGCCGTTGCGGGGGTGGATAATACGGACTTCCCACCCCTCTGTCTAGTCCCTTTTTAAATAAATTGCGCGTTTGGTTACGGTTTGTGCGTTTTGCTGCTTATTCCTCCAGTTTATGCGCTTTACCGTGGCGATTAAGCCCAAAAATTTTATAAATCGCCGTCACCGCCAGCATAAAGATGATGCCGACAAACAGCGACATACGCGTATCTTCATTAAAGTACATGCCGATCAAAACGCAAATCAGGAATGCCATTGTTACGTAGTTGGCCCACGGGAACAGGATTGAGCGGAACGGATGGCTGGCAATCGCCGCTTTATGCGCACGACGAAAACGCAGCTGGCTTATCAATATCACAAACCATGGCACCATCCCCGGAAGCACGCTGGCACTGTAGACGTAGACAAACACACGCTGCGGATTGGGAATGATGTAGTTCAGGCATGAGCCAATTAACAGGATAGCAATAGATACTGCCACACCCGCAACCGGTACGCCGTGACGGGAAACTTTCGCCATTGCCGCCGGTAACTGACGGTTTTTCGCCAGTGCGTAGAGCATACGTCCGCAACTGTACATGCCGCTGTTACAGCCAGAGAGCGCAGCCGTCAGCACCACAAAGTTGATAATACCCGCCGCTGCGGTAATGCCGATTTTGGCGAAAGTCAGTACGAACGGGCTGCCGTTGCTGCCTATTTCATTCCACGGGAAGATGGTGACGATAACGAAAATCGCGCCTACGTAGAAAATCAGGATTCGCCACAGCACCTTGCCTACGGCACTGCGCAGCGTCACCTGCGGATTCTTCGCTTCACCGGCAGTAATGCCAATCAGCTCCACGCCCTGGTAGGACGCCACCACAATACACAGCGCGGTCAGGAACCCTTTCCAGCCCCCCGCAAAGAAACCGCCATGCTCTGTGAGATTGCTAAAACCAATCGACTGCCCGCCATTGCCAAAGCCAAAGAAAATCACGCCCAGGCCAATGACAATCATCACGATAATCGTGGTGACTTTGATCATCGCAAACCAGAACTCGATTTCGCCGTACAACCGCACCGCCGCCAGATTCGCCAATGCTACCAGCGCCACCGCGATCAATGCCGGTATCCATTGCGCCATCTCCGGGAACCAGAACTGGACATAAACGCCAATGGCGGTGATTTCTGAGATCCCCACCGCCATCCACATAAACCAGTAAGACCAGGCGGTGAGATAGCCAAAAAACGGGCTCATATAACGATGCGCATAAACGGCGAACGAACCGGTAACAGGTTCGAGGAACAACATTTCGCCCATTGAACGCATGATGAAAAAGACGAATAGCCCGGCGATGATATAGGCCAACAATACGGATGGCCCGGCCCATTTCAGGGTACTGGCGGCCCCCATAAACAGGCCGACGCCAATGGTGCCCCCCAGGGCGATGAGTTCGATATGTCGAGCCTCCAGCCCACGCTGTAGCTCTGGTTTGTTATCTGCCATAAATCCTCGTGTTGTGTTTGCATGCTTTCCGGTGTTACCGGTTATCGTTATGGGTACATCGAGTGTTGCGAATGTTTTCGTAATTCAGGAGAAATGGCAAATAAAGCATTAAAAATTTGAATGCTTTGTGTAATAAAAAAGCAGGAAAGCGACGAAGTGACCACTCCGTCGCTTTACAAAGAGAGGAAAATCAGAGGTTGCCGGTGTAGTGCCAGCGTAAATAACGCAGCAAACGAAGCTGACGCTTAATGCGGCTCGGCTGCGAAAGCAGGCGGTAGAGCCACTCCAGCCCCAGCGTTTGCCAGATTTTCGGTGCGCGTTTTACGTGACCGGTGAAAACATCGTAAGTCCCGCCAACGCCCATATACAGCGCATCCGGATGCACCAGACGGCAGTCGCGCATGAAGATCTCCTGCTTTGGCGATCCCATCGCAACGGTGACGATTTGCGCTCCGCTGGCATGAATGCGTTCAAACAGCGCCTGACGCTGCTCGGGTTTAAAATAACCATCCTGACTGCCAACGATATTCACATTCCACTGGTTGCGCAGTTTAGCTTCAGTTTGCGCCAGCACTTCAGGTTTACCGCCCACAAGAAATACCGGCGTCCCTTCTTTGCCTGCGCGCGCCATCAGCTCTTCCCAGAGATCGGCCCCGGCAACGCGGGAAACCTGCGCCTGCGGGTACTTTTTACGTACTGAACGTACAACGCTGATGCCATCCGCATATTTAAATTCGGCAGCGTTAATTAACTCCCTGACCTCAGCATTATCTTCAATGGTCAGCATTTTTTCAGCATTAATGGCAACCAGCGTTCCCTGCTTAAGCTGCCCGTCAGCGAACAGATAATCGAGGGCGTGCTGCATATCACGCCAACCGATCAACTGTAAGCCACGCAGCGTATAGGTCGGTGCCGTGGTGTTGTTATTCATTGTTATCCTTCAACCTGCGTCCGGAGCGATGATTTTGTTCGTTTATGAATGAGTCCGGCGCTTTCAAAAAGCCAGTACAACAGTTTTGCGATCATCAGACATGCGCCGAAGACCACGATAAAAAAGACCACGCGTGAGACAAACGAATCCAGCCCTTCACGCGCCAGCACGATCATATTGAAGATCGCCCCGAAGCAGAAACTGTGCAATATCGCAGCCTTATAGCGATTAGTCTCGCGGTTGCCCAGCTCATACAGCCAGTCGAACCATTTGATGATCAGTCCAACAACAATCGCCCCGAGCGGGATGAACAACGCGCCGCCCATCACCACCAGTGAGCCTATAAGCGTAGGCGAGATCGCCAGTCCGGAGTGGTTATTCAGCACTTCCCAGGTAAAGTAGTTGGCGGAGTTCAGTACCATACTCGGGCGACCCGGCCACAGCCAGGAAGGGATAAAGACATAGAAATCGCGGACAATGGGAGCCAGGCCCTGGAAGTCGATGTTGTCGTAGTTCTGCAGCAGCAATGCCAGATTCTCCCACGGCGAAAAGGTATCGCGGGTGAGATAGAGAAACGTATAGAACGCTTCATCACCGCTCACATTCATTCCATAGCGTTTTAGCGCCAGCCAGAACATGCCCACAATCCCCAGCACGCCCGCCGCCGCCAGCATCCACAACGAAATCCAGCCGCGAATAATGCCAATAAACAGGAAGATAGCGAATGCGATGATGATATTGGCGCGAGTGCCGCCGACAATCATATAAGTCAGCAAGCCAAAAGCGACCGTGCTGACGAGGAAAAACAGCCACGCTTTGCTGTCCTGGCGCAGAAAGTAGACCACCAGCATCGCCGGGATGAAAAAGTAAAAGAAGCGTTTTAATGCCACGCCGGAGACTTCGCTGGAAAAGATCTGACTGTAAGAATTAAGCCGGAACAGCAAAAAGCCGTTGTGCATGAAGAAGATGCCGACGCTCACCAGCGCGATGCCCATCAGGATCACCCACGTGAGATTGGTCTCCACGCGGTTCATGGTAAACAGCGGACGGCGCGGTGCATCAGCAACGCGTTTGCGTAGACGGGTTTTGTAGGTGACATAGTAAACCGCGTAGAAGCAGCCTGCAGAAAGCAACGCCTGCAACAAGATTTCTGGCGGCGCGACACCAACATCAAAGCGAAATACCAGCACGCTGGTCAGCGGAAAGCCGAAGAAAAAGGTGAGCAAAAACAGCAATGAAAAGAAGACATTGAAGTTAAAGCGCACACGGCGAAACTCAAACCAGGTCAGCGTGGCAATAAACAGCGTGCAGAGCAGCCAGACAACAAAAAGGCCACTGAATTGCAGCAGACTCATGCGACCTCCCCGGTGGCAATCGCCAACGCCCGCTGCCAGCCTTGTAGATAGTTAGGGCTAAAGAAGGCAATGGTGTTTTTATCCACCGACGCCAGCTGGCGCTGCGCTTCACGCACAATATCCTCGTTGAGATCGTCGGTAGTAAACAGCACCGGCAAATGTTGTTCCGTCATATCCTGCCAGAACGGATTTTCCCGGTTAAGCACACAAGGAATGCCCGCCTGAATCAGTAAGCACAGCGTACCAATGCCCTGCTGGCGGGCAAAAATAAAGTAACCAAGATCGCACTGACGAAGTAGCGTCAGATAGGCGTCAAATTCCAGTTTTTCGCTCAGAACTTGCAGATTTTCTTCGCTGAATAACTCCAGCCCCGCCTGACGAACTTCCTCGATGTACGCTTCGTTATTAGGCGGATATCCCATCGGCACCACCACTTTTACCGTATCGCCAAATTGCTGATGAACGGCGCGCAAGGCAGCAATATGCTCATTGCTGCGGTCGCCGGAGTTGCCCACCAGAATGGTCATTTTTCCTTCACGTTGCCGATCGTTCGCCATCGTATTGAGAGAAGGATCCATCCGCGTCGGGAAGTACAGCAGTTCGCCCCGCACCTTTGGGTGCGTTTTGGCAAAAAAGCTCAAATCACCGCGGGTGGCAAATACACAGCCGACTCGCTTTTGCGCCAGGCGACGTAGTGGGTAAAAAAGCTTATATCTCAAGCCACTGGAAAGCTCGTACAGGTCTGCCCCCCAGATATGCCAGTAAAACTGGCTGGGCTTAATACCACCACTCAGCAGAGCCAGCCACAGTGTGGGATTGAACTGACCGTGGAAAAAAAAACGCTGCTGACGGTTAGCTTTTGCTTTCGCGATGACCGCTTCCGCCAGCGATTTTTTCCCAGGGAAAAATTGCACAGAAAGCGTCGGACAGCTATCACTTAAACCGTCGTCCTTGCCAACAACCATAAACTCGCGCGCGTGCTCGCTCGTCGCGGCCAGCGCGTCATTGAAAAACCGCAAAACGGTTCGGTTATGGTGAGGGATATCCGATCCCAGTACGTGAATCAGTACAGTCATGCCCGCCTACGCCAGAGTAAAAACACGCCACAACAAAGAGAAAAATAGACGATATAGGTTGCCATATAGGCCTGCGCCGCGCCCAGTGCACCATGCGCAGGGATTAGCCAGTGGGAAAATACCATCAATAAAGTGAACTGGCTGACTTCCGCCAGAATATAAAACCGCAGTGACGCTTTGGCGATCACCAGATAACCAAAGACATAAGCGCCCACTTTTAACACATCACCTACCAACTGCCAGGCAAAGAGATCGCGCATAGCGGTAAATTTATTCGACAACAGCAGCCAGATAGCAAAATCACGCAGCAACCAGACGGAAAAACTCGCCGCCGCCACTGCCGGTAAGACGAATTTCAGCGATTTAACCACTTCCCGGGTGATATCGCGCTTTTCCGTTAGCCGCGACAACGTGGGCAGCAAATATACGCTGAACGATGCCGTAATAAATTGCAGGTAGGCATCGGAAATACTGCTCACCCCTTGCCAGATCCCCACTTCATCCCAGCTATACTGCGCCGCCAGCAGTTTACGCATCATGATGTAAGCAACAGGCAAGGTTACCGACGTAATCAACGCCATGAGCGTAAATTTGCTCAACTGCCCTGCCAGGCCGTTATCCCAGCTGGGTTTCAGATAGCTTAACGGGATTGCACCACGCTTAATTAGCATGATGACGGCAGGAATCACCACCAGCGCGGGAATCAACGCCAGCCCCAGCAACGCCCCTTCATAACCGCCCAAACGGTAACTGACGTAGTACGCAAGAACGCCAATCAGGCTGCCGACAATCAGGGATAACGCATTACCTGCGGCATCGCGAAAGCCTTTCATCAACGCCAGTAACAGGTTGCCCCAGGCGATCCCCATTTGCACCAACGCCACTAAACGCACCAGCCCCTGATAGTCGGTATTACCGAACAATCCCTGGCTGATTGGCGCAGCTGCCAGCACAAAAACCAGCGCCATTAGCATAGAGAAGCCAAGTACCATCGCTGATGAAGTGCCGACCACGCGGCGCAATTGTTGGGGATTATCATGGTACTGGGCAACGTATTTGGTTACGCCGTTAAAGATGCCTGCCCCGGCAAGCACGCCGAGCACGGTAATCAACTGGCGGAAATTTGCCGCCAGCCCAAGCCCCGCCGGACCAAATGACACTGCCAGCAACTTACCGACCAGTAACCCGGCACCAATCTTGACCAGTGTACTGGCCGCCGTCCACAAGGACGCTTTTGCCAACGACATATCAGGAGAAGTAGTTCAACAAGGTCGCAATTACCGTACGCTGATTGACGGGCGACAGGTTGTAGAACAACGGCAGGCGCAGCAGGCGCTCGCTCTCTTTGGTGGTGTAGCGATCTTCACCGTGGAACTCACCAAAGCGCTCCCCCGCAGGGCAACCGTGCAGCGGAATGTAATGGAACACCGCCATGATTTCCGCTTCTTTCAGAAAGTTAATCAACGCGCTCCGGTCATCAATATCCCGCAGTTTAATGTAGAACATATGCGCGTTCTGCACGCAGCCATCGGGAATCGACGGCAGCTCGATACGCCCGGCTTTCGCCAGAGGCGCTAACGCATCGTAGTAGTTTTGCCACAGCGCCAGACGTTGCTGGTTGATACGATCCGCTGCCTCCAGTTGCGCCCACAGGTACGCAGCTTGCAGATCGGACATCAAATAGCTGGAGCCGATATCGCGCCAGGTATATTTATCGACCTGACCACGGAAGAACTGGCTGCGGTTAGTGCCTTTTTCACGGATGATCTCGGCTCGTTCGATCAACGCTTTATCATTAATCAGCGTCGCGCCGCCTTCACCGCCCGCCGTGTAGTTTTTGGTTTCATGGAAACTAAAGCAGCCAATATGACCAATGGTTCCCAGCGCACGCCCTTTGTAAGTGGACATCACGCCCTGAGCGGCATCTTCTACCACAAACAGATTATGCTTTTTCGCCAACGCCATAATGGTGTCCATTTCGCAGGCCACACCCGCGTAATGGACCGGCACGATAACGCGCGTTTTGTCGGTGATCGCCGCTTCAATCAGCGTTTCGTCGATGTTCATGGTGTCCGGGCGAACATCCACAAAGACGATTTTCGCGCCACGCAGCACAAAGGCATTGGCGGTAGAGACAAAGGTGTAGCTCGGCATGATCACTTCATCGCCAGGCTGGATATCGAGCAGCAGCGCCGCCATCTCCAGCGAAGCGGTGCAGGACGGCGTCAGTAACACTTTGGCGCTGCCAAAACGTTGCTCCAGCCACTGCTGGCAGCGACGGGTAAAACCACCATCGCCGCACAGTTTGCCGCTACCCATTGCCGACTGCATATAGTCGAGTTCGGTTCCCACCACCGGCGGTGCGTTAAATGGAATCATGTGATCACCTGTATAACCAGTACGCGGTGCTTTCTACATTCGCACCACTTTGTATGTATCGTTTAAGCGCGGCGGTGTTGCCCATCTGGGTCGCCACCCGCAAAGTTGTTTTACCGCGAGCATACGCCCAGTTTAGCGCCGTTTGCATTAGCTCAGCACCTGCACCGCGTCCAGCCAGCAGGCCAATTCGCGCATCTGTCGCATTGAGTTCCCGTAAAGAGACATAACCGCGAATATCGCCGGACGCCGCACGTAAAATCAGACATTGATGATCAAAGGTGCCGCGCACGGCATTTTCAATCCACTGTGCATAAAAGCGACCGCTGGCGTCAGGCGCATACCACGGCGCACGAAAACGGCTTTGCGCAAATGCGGCGCTGGCTAACTGACGTAATGCGGGAATATCTGTCTCTTGTGCCACTACTGCACCACTATCACTGACATTGTTCACGGGTAGCGCCAAATCAACTTCACCTTCTACCAGGGAGAATCCCAGCTGTTGCAGGGCATCCAGTTCACCCGTATTTGATGCCGCAATTTTGGCCTGCACCCGTGACCACGGCGCTAACGCGTCTGGCGTCAGGAGCGGTGCTTCAGACGTAATGCGCACGATGGCGCTGTTAACACCAAAGAAGGCGTTTTCCCAGGTTAGTGGCTCAATACTGGCGCGGACGGGCACGAAGTAACTCCAGCAGATATTGGCCGTAGCCAGTTTTCGCTAATGAACTGGCAGCACGCTTCACACCCTCGTCATCGAGCCAGCCGTTACGCCAGGCAATCTCTTCCAGGCAGGCAATCTTAAAGCCCTGGCGTTTTTCTACCGTCTGTACAAAGGTACTGGCTTCAATCAGGCTGTCGTGAGTGCCAGTGTCCAGCCAGGCAAATCCGCGCCCGAGCAGTTCAACGGTCAGGTTGCCCGCCTCGAGGTACATCTGGTTGATGGAGGTAATCTCCAGTTCACCCCGCTCCGACGGCTTCACCTGCTTTGCGTACTCCACGACTTTACTGTCGTAGAAATAAAGTCCGGTCACCGCCCAGTTTGACTTCGGCTGTTTTGGCTTTTCTTCCAGCGAGATAGCGCGGAAATTGTCGTCAAACTCCACGACGCCAAAGCGTTCCGGGTCCATTACCTGATAGCCAAATACCGTCGCCCCTTCCGTGCGCGCCGCAACATGACGCAGCTTCGGACTGAAGCCCTGTCCGAAGAAGATGTTATCGCCCAGCACCAGACAAGAAGGTTCACCGTTGAGGAAGGTTTCACCGATGATAAAGGCCTGCGCCAGACCGTCCGGGCTGGGCTGTTCGGCGTATTCCAGCTGGATACCGAACTCACTACCATCGCCCAGCAGGCGCTGGAAATAACCTTTATCTTCCGGCGTAGTAATGATGAGAATTTCGCGGATACCGGCCAGCATCAGCACCGACAGCGGATAGTAAATCATTGGCTTATCGTAAATCGGCAACAGTTGCTTCGATACGCCGCGCGTAATCGGATGCAATCGGGTGCCGGAACCGCCCGCCAGGATAATACCTTTCATGTCTGCCTCCGCTGAAAATTAGCCTTTCAGACCTAAACGCTCGCCCTGATAGCTGCCGTCCTGCACCTGCTTCCACCAGATTTCATTAGCCAGATACCACTGCACCGTTTTACGCATTCCACTTTCAAAGGTTTCCTGCGGCAGCCAGCCAAGTTCATGGGCAATTTTCGAAGCATCAATGGCATAACGCAGATCATGCCCCGGACGGTCAGCGACAAAGGTGATCAGGTCACGATAGTGCGCCACGCCGTGCGGCTTGTTCGGAGCCAGTTCTTCCAGCAGCTCGCAAATGGTTTCCACAACATCGAGATTCTTACGCTCGTTGTGACCACCAATATTATAGGTTTCACCGACTTTCCCGGTGGTCGCCACGCAATACAGCGCGCGGGCGTGATCTTCCACATACAGCCAGTCACGGATTTGCTGCCCGTTGCCATATACCGGCAGCGGTTTACCCGCCAGCGCGTTGAGGATCATCAGCGGGATCAGTTTTTCCGGAAAGTGGTAAGGACCGTAGTTATTCGAGCAGTTGGTGATAAGCGTCGGCAGACCATAGGTCCGCAGCCAGGCGCGCACCAGATGGTCGCTGCTGGCTTTTGACGCGGAATAAGGGCTACTCGGCGCATACGGCGTGGTTTCGGTGAAGAAATCATCCGTCGAGTGCAGGTCACCATATACTTCGTCGGTGGAGATATGATGAAAACGGAACGCTGATTTTTTATCTTCCGTTAGCGCATTCCAGTAAGCCCGCGCCGCTTCAAGCAATGTATAAGTCCCGACAATGTTGGTTTCAATAAACGCTGCCGGGCCGTCAATAGAACGGTCAACATGGCTTTCGGCTGCCAGATGCATGACACTGTCTGGCTGATACTCAGTGAATACGCGCGCCAGTTCTGCCCGATCGCAGATATCAACTTTCTCAAAGGCAAAGCGCTCGCTTTGCGCGACCGGTGCCAGCGACATCAGGTTTCCGGCGTAGGTCAGCTTATCGACCACCACCACCGCGTCGCTCGTTTCGTTGATGATATAACGCACCAGCGCCGAGCCAATAAACCCGGCACCACCTGTTATCAGAATCTTTCTCATCAGCGCCAGACTCCTTTGGCATCGACGACATACTGCTGATGGACATTGTCGCCATTGATAACTTTGAACTGACTATGATCGACCAGCATCACCAGCACGTCTGCCGTTGCCAGCGCCTCGTCAAGCTGCGCCAGTGTACAAAGCCCGGTCAGTTTTTTCGGCAACTGGTGGATGTTAGGCTCAACAACCAGCGTTTCGCCGCTGTGCCACTGGGCGATCAGTTCAGCGATTTCCATCGCCGGGCTTTCGCGCAGGTCATCAATATTCGGTTTAAACGCCAGACCAAAGCAGGCGATTTTCAGTTCACTGGCGCGTTTATCGGTAGCAGCAAGGCAGTCGGCAACCGCCGCTTTCACCTGATCGATAACCCAGAACGGTTTGTGATCGTTCACTTCGCGCGCGGTACGGATAAGCCGCGCCTGCTGCGGGTTCTGTGCCACGATAAACCACGGATCAACTGCAATGCAGTGACCGCCCACGCCAGGACCAGGCTGAAGAATATTAACGCGAGGGTGACGATTCGCCAGGCGAATCAGTTCCCAGACGTTAATTCCCTGATCGGCACAAATCAGCGACAGTTCGTTAGCAAAAGCGATATTCACATCGCGGAAGCTGTTTTCGGTGAGCTTACACATTTCCGCCGTCCGCGAGTTAGTGACGACACACTCACCTTCGAGGAAAATTTTGTACAGTTCGCTGGCGCGGGCCGAACAAACCGGCGTCATACCACCAATCACGCGATCGTTTTTAATCAGCTCGACCATAACCTGGCCCGGTAACACGCGTTCCGGACAGTAAGCAATGTTGACGTCCGCCAACTCGCCCACCTGCTGTGGGAAAGTGAGATCTGGACGCATCTCTGCTAACCATTCTGCCATCTTCTCGGTTGACCCCACCGGCGAGGTGGATTCAAGGATCACCAGCGCGCCTTTTTTCAGCACTGACGCAATGGAGCGAGCAGCCGATTCAACGTAGGTCATATCTGGCTCATGATCGCCTTTAAACGGCGTGGGTACAGCAATCAGCCAGGCATCCGCTTCAACTGGCGTCGTGCTCGCTCGTAAAAAACCGCCTTCTACGGCAGTTTTTACTACGCTCGCCAAATCAGGTTCGACGATATGGATTTCGCCACGATTGATGGTATCAACCGCATGTTGGTTGATATCGACACCAATCACCTGTTTTTGCCGAGAGGCAAACGCAGCTGCTGTAGGCAGCCCGATGTAACCCAGTCCGATAACAGAAATGGTCGCAAAACTCATAGTGATATCCGATTATTTTTTAACGCTTCCAGAATGCGAGAGCATGCCTGACCATCACCATACGGGTTATGGGCGCGGCTCATAGCTTGATATTCGTTTTCGTCTTTTAAAAGACGCGTCACTTCCTCGACAATTCGCTGCTTATCCGTGCCGACCAGACGCACCGTACCCGCCGTCACCGCTTCCGGACGCTCAGTGGTATCGCGCATTACCAGCACCGGTTTCCCCAGCGAAGGCGCTTCTTCCTGAATGCCGCCTGAGTCGGTCAAAATCAGCCAGGCGTGGTTCATCAGCCAGACAAACGGTAAATACTCCTGGGGATCGATCAGAATGACATTTTTCACATGCCCCAGAATGCGATTGACCGGCTCTCTGACGTTCGGGTTGAGATGCACCGGATAGACAATCTGGATGTCCTGGTGCGTGGTGGCGATGTCTGCCAGCGCCTGGCAGATTTCTTCAAAGCCACGACCGAAGCTCTCACGCCTGTGACCGGTCACCAGAATCATCTTTTTATCGGGGTCGATAAACGGGTAATTTGCCGCCAGTTCTGAACGCAGCGTATCGCTGCTCATCACCTGATCACGCACCCATAACAGTGCATCAATGACTGTATTACCGGTAATGAAGATTCGGCTATCCGCAACGTTTTCACGCAGCAAGTTTTGCCGGGAAGTTTCGGTTGGAGAGAAGTGATACATCGCCAGATGCCCGGTCAATGTACGGTTAGCCTCTTCCGGCCACGGCGAATAGAGATCGCCCGTGCGCAGACCAGCCTCAACGTGACCAACAGGAATACGCTGATAAAACGCCGCCAGGCTGGTTGCCAGCGTTGTAGTAGTATCGCCGTGAACCAGCACGACGTCTGGTTTGAACTCGGCAAGAATAGGTTTTAGCCCTTCCAGAATCCGACAGGTTATCTCTGTCAGGCCCTGTCCTGGCTGCATTATGTTGAGATCGTAGTCAGGTACAATGGAAAAGAGTTTCAGCACCTGATCGAGCATCTCCCGATGCTGCGCAGTGACGCAAACTTTAGCCTCAAAAAAAGGATCTTTTGCCAACGCATGCACCAACGGAGCCATCTTGATGGCTTCCGGGCGCGTACCAAATACAGTCAGTACTTTCACATCGATTCTCTTCGAATAAGCGGCGAGCGCCTTTGCGCTCACCGCAGCAGTGTTGCTATTTCGAGCAACGGCGGGTTAATGCGACACCAGCCCCGATCAGCCCCCCGACAATGCCCCACATAATCATCAGGAAGGCACGACGTGGGCTATCGCGTTTTACCGGTTCTTCCGGCGTACGCAAATAGCGATAGGTCTGAAAACGCGGATCCAGGGTTGGACCAACATTCAGGGTGTTTAACATGGCCCGATTCTGATCATAGTCGAGATCAAAGGCCGGACCGACGGCCTGTAAATTTTCCAGTCGAGCCTGGAGCATTGGACGCCCAAGCAGGAACATTTCTGAATCAGGTAACTCCTCGGCAGGCACATCTGTCGCACTGCGCGAAATATTATGCTGCTCAGCAATTTTCAGCGCCTGTTCAATACTGTTCATCCGGCGGTCGTAGATGGCTTTCGCCACCTCTTCCTGACGCTTCACCTGAGCTTTCATCTGGATGGTGCGCGCCGCCCATGCACCTTTCAGCTCATCATTCAGATGGCTGGCTGCACGCTGGCTGGCAAAAGCAACATACTGACGTAACAGGTTATTAGCGTCAGGCGCGGTTTCGGCAATCAGCTTCACGCTGTCATTGACCGCGCGGGTGAAGTCACCGGGAATAAACACGATGTTGTTGATCATTTCATCCAGCAACGCCGCATCGGCTTTGCTGTTCCCGACCATCCGCTGTTTGTAATAGTCTGTCTGCAACCAGAAATCGCGGCGGGTATCCCACGAGGCCAGTTGCATAACAAACTCTTTATAGGCCTCGTCCATGACCGATGGTTGGTCGGCAGAAGCCATGTTTGAACGGACATCCAGGTTACGCAAAAATTGCTGCTGTGAGTAATATCCGCCCAGCATATTCACCGTTGGACGATCGGTAATCGCCGTTGCGCTCCACTCCTGTCGAGCAAAAAAAGTATACGCCAGCGCGATTAACGCAAACGCCAGCCCCATGCCAATAATCCACAGCTTCCCAGCCCACAAGGTACGAAACAACCCACGAATATCCAGTTCATTTTCAGCGTCTTCGGCCGGTTTCCCAGGCATTGGTTGTGTCATCACATCCTCATTTATTTGGTTAAATTGGGGCTGCCACCACGATTTCTACGCAGTCTGCGTTTTACGCGCTTAATAAAGCGAGCAACTTTCCAGGCACGCTTAATGCAATATCCATAGAGGAAGAATGCTAGCAAAAAGAGCACCAGCATGACCCACTCCGGGACAAAATGAGAATATTCTGCCAGCACCCCAATGGAGGCGAGCAGAGCTGCGGCAAGGGTAATCAGCACAAACGCCTGGCGGGAAGTAAACCCGGCACGCATGATCAAATGGTGAATATGCTGACGGTCAGGAGAGAATGGGCTCATGCCTTTACGCAGGCGACGGTACATAATTGCCACCATATCCATTAGCGGAATGGCGATAATCCATAATGCAGTAACCGGGCTGATGGGATGAGTTTTGCCCTGGGTCGTTTCGAGCAGGATCCAGATAACGGTAAAACCAATCAGCGTACTGCCCGCATCCCCCATAAAGACTTTGTAGCGGCGACCCAGGATACCAAGGTTAAGCATGATGTATGGCAGGATGGCGGCGATCATCGCAAAGCACCAGATTGCGAGACTGGTTTGCCCGTCGAACCACAAAATCATACCGATTGCTGCAAACGAGACGCAGGACAACCCGCCCAGCAAGCCATCAATGCCATCAACCATGTTGAAAGCATTAATTGCCGCCCAGACGGCAAATAGCGTCAGGAAGTAACCAAACGGTCCGAGCACCATCTCCCAGGAGCCAAAGATATAACCCAGGCTACTGAGATAAAGGTTGCCAAACACCATCATAACAATGCCAACAGCAGCCTGTATGGTGGCACGGATTTTTACGCTGATATCAAAACGGTCATCCAGCGCGCCAATGAAAACAAGCACACCGGCACAAGCGAGATAGAGAGATGCATGCGGAATATAGTAATCGACAATTCCAAACGTGAAGCAAATCCCTGCGTAAACCGAAATACCCCCAACGAGTGGTATCAACCCCTGGTGACGTTTGCGGAAGTTAGGTTTATCCACTAAACCGACTTTTTTTGCTACCTTTCGGGCAAAAAACAGAAACAGTGTCGTGAATAAAAAAATACTGATGAGATCAGTACTCACTGTCAGTAAATTCACAATGCATGCTCTCAGAGAAAATTATTAGCAGAAGTATAACCACGAAGACCTTTATTCAGAAGGGAAAGTCCGTTCCGAACCCACCAGTCCTGTGCAAAAATTAACCATTTGATATGCAAATTGCATAACACACCAGCAAATTCCAGGAATTTTCCTAGCATCGCCAGCGCGGCATTAAGATTACAGATATAAAAGCAAAACGCCACGTAAACACGTGGCGTTTTTGGCATAAAACAAATTTATGAGCGTTTCATCATTTCGAAGAAATCGTCATTGGTCTTGGTCATTGCCAGTTTATTAATGAGGAATTCCATTGCATCGATTTCGCCCATCGGATGAATGATTTTGCGCAGGATCCACATTTTCTGCAGTTCTTCCTGAGTCGTGAGCAGCTCTTCTTTACGGGTACCGGAACGGTTGTAGTCGATAGCCGGGAAGACGCGTTTTTCAGCGATCTTACGAGAGAGGTGCAGTTCCATGTTGCCTGTACCTTTAAACTCTTCGTAGATAACTTCGTCCATTTTAGAACCGGTATCGATAAGCGCCGTCGCGATAATGGTCAGGCTGCCGCCCTCTTCTACGTTACGCGCCGCACCGAAGAAGCGTTTCGGACGATGCAGGGCGTTGGCGTCCACACCACCGGTCAGCACTTTACCTGACGCCGGAACAACGGTGTTGTAAGCGCGCGCCAGACGAGTGATGGAGTCGAGCAGGATGATAACGTCTTTCTTGTGCTCAACCAGGCGTTTGGCCTTCTCGATCACCATTTCCGCAACCTGAACGTGGCGAGATGCGGGTTCGTCAAAGGTGGAAGCAACAACTTCACCTTTTACCAGTCGCTGCATCTCGGTTACTTCTTCCGGACGTTCGTCAATCAGCAGAACCATCAGCACACAATCCGGGTGGTTGTAAGCAATGCTCTGGGCAATGTTCTGCAGCAGCATGGTTTTACCGGCTTTCGGCGGTGCCACAATCAGACCACGCTGACCACGACCGATAGGTGATGCCAAGTCCAGTACGCGAGCGGTTAAATCTTCAGTAGAACCGTTACCACGTTCCATGCGCAGACGAGAGTTTGCGTGCAGCGGGGTTAAGTTCTCAAAGAGGATTTTGTTGCGGGCGTTTTCAGGTTTGTCGAAGTTAACTTCGTTAACTTTCAGCAGCGCAAAATAGCGTTCACCTTCTTTCGGCGGGCGAATCTTACCAGAGATGGTATCACCAGTGCGGAGGTTGAAACGGCGGATTTGGCTAGGGGAAACGTAGATGTCATCAGGACCGGCGAGGTAGGAGCTGTCTGCGGAACGGAGGAAACCAAATCCATCCTGCAATATCTCCAGTACACCATCACCAAAGATATCTTCGCCACTCTTTGCGTGCTGCTTCAGGATGGCAAAAATAATGTCCTGCTTACGCATACGAGCCAGGTTTTCCAGCCCCATATTTTCGCCGAGAGTGATCAGCTCAGAAACCGGCGTATTCTTTAATTCGGTAAGATTCATAGTGGTGTGAGTTCTTAAACTTGGGGTAAATCTCGAACTTAATGTTGTGAATGGTATGGCAGGATCATCCATGCCTGTTTACGGTCATCGACTCATGTCTTTTCGCTGCCTGGTCACAGGAGAGTACGCAGAACTGAAACGACAAGACGGATTGAGTGACGAGCCAGAAATCTGTTCACTTCGCATTTAAGATAAAACGGGAAGCGTTGGAAATTACAAGATTCAAACTTAATAAGGTATGTTTAATACGAAGTCAACACTAAGTTAGCATGACTCACGCCGGGCGTCCAGTTTTTAGCGACGGGGCACCCGAACATGAAATTCCCTTACGCCAGGTTAGCGTCGAGGAACTCTTTCAACTGACCTTTAGACAGTGCGCCCACTTTGGTTGCCGCCACTTCACCGTTTTTGAACAGCAGCAGAGTCGGGATACCACGGATGCCATATTTCGGCGCAGTGCCAGGGTTTTGATCGATGTTCAGTTTTGCAACGGTCAGTTTGCCCTGATATTCGTCAGCGATTTCATCCAGAATCGGGGCGATCATTTTGCACGGACCGCACCACTCTGCCCAGAAATCGACGAGGATCGCCCCGTCCGCTTTGAGTACATCCGTGTCAAAACTGTCGTCAGTCAGGTGAATAATTTTATCGCTCATATATAACTCCACAGGAATAAGCCTGGCGTGTTGGTTTCGTTGTTGGTGTAACATTAACCAACTAAAGGTTGACTTTATTTCACCGGATACGCTTTCGTAAAGCAATAGTAAGCTGATATTCTACCACACTATGAGCAAAACACATTTAACAGAACAGAAGTTTTCCGACTTCGCCCTGCATCCGAAGGTTGTAGAAGCCCTTGAAAAAAAAGGGTTTCATAACTGTACGCCCATTCAGGCACTGGCCCTTCCGCTGACGCTGGCGGGTCGTGACGTAGCCGGGCAGGCGCAAACCGGTACCGGGAAAACGATGGCGTTTCTTACGTCAACGTTTCATTATCTTCTCTCTCATCCTGCGATAGCCGATCGCAAGGTGAATCAACCGCGTGCCTTAATTATGGCACCGACGCGTGAACTTGCCGTGCAGATCCACGCCGACGCGGAGCCACTTGCGCAAGCTACCGGCCTGAAGCTGGGTCTGGCTTACGGTGGTGATGGCTACGACAAACAGCTGAAAGTGCTGGAAAGCGGCGTTGACATTCTGATTGGCACCACGGGTCGTTTAATTGACTACGCCAAGCAGAACCACATTAACCTCGGAGCCATTCAGGTGGTGGTGCTGGACGAAGCCGATCGCATGTACGATCTGGGCTTTATTAAAGATATCCGCTGGCTGTTCCGCCGTATGCCACCTGCAAACCAGCGCCTCAACATGCTGTTCTCCGCCACGCTTTCGTACCGGGTACGTGAACTGGCGTTCGAGCAGATGAACAATGCCGAATATATTGAAGTGGAACCGGAACAGAAAACGGGCCACCGTATTAAAGAAGAGCTTTTCTACCCTTCTAACGAAGAAAAAATGCGTTTGCTGCAAACGCTGATCGAAGAAGAGTGGCCAGACAGAGCGATTATTTTCGCCAACACCAAACACCGTTGTGAAGAGATCTGGGGCCACCTGGCGGCAGATGGTCATCGTGTCGGTTTGTTGACAGGCGATGTCGCGCAGAAAAAACGTCTGCGTATTCTTGATGAATTTACCCGTGGGGATCTGGATATTCTGGTTGCCACCGACGTTGCCGCGCGTGGTCTGCATATCCCGGCTGTGACGCACGTCTTTAACTACGATTTACCCGATGACTGTGAAGATTACGTTCACCGTATTGGTCGTACAGGTCGTGCAGGCGCAAGTGGTCATTCCATCAGCCTGGCGTGTGAAGAGTATGCATTGAATTTGCCTGCTATTGAGACCTATATTGGTCACTCAATTCCGGTAAGCAAATACAATCCGGACGCATTGATGACCGATCTGCCAAAACCGCTGCGCCTCACGCGCCCGCGCACAGGCAATGGTCCGCGTCGTACTGGCACTCCGCGTAATCGTCGTCGTTCAGGTTAAATAAAAAATGTCATACTCCAAATCATTCAAGCTGTATCAAGATGGCAAGAGAATGAATCCCGATGAGTTTACTGTAGTAAGTGATTCAGGTGAAAGAATGCAGCCAACGCAGAGACAGATTGAAGGATGAAGAGTATGGGTTCCACCTCGTCGCTGTATGCAGCCATTGATCTCGGTTCGAATAGTTTTCATATGCTGGTTGTGCGCGAGGTGGCTGGAAGCATCCAGACGCTGACGCGAATTAAACGCAAAGTGCGTCTGGCTGCTGGCCTGAATAGCGAAAATGCCCTCTCTAATGAAGCAATGGAGCGCGGTTGGCAATGTCTGCGCCTGTTTGCTGAACGTCTGCAAGATATCCCTCCCTCGCAAATTCGCGTTGTCGCTACGGCGACATTACGACTTGCCGTCAATGCGGGTGATTTTATTGCCAAAGCACAGGAAATCCTCGGTTGTCCGGTACAGGTGATCAGCGGTGAAGAGGAAGCACGTCTGATTTATCAGGGCGTTGCTCACACAACTGGCGGTGCCGATCAGCGCCTGGTGGTGGATATAGGCGGTGCCAGTACGGAACTGGTAACCGGCACGGGTGCACAAACCACCTCGTTGTTCAGCCTGTCGATGGGCTGCGTCACCTGGCTGGAACGCTATTTTGCCGATCGTAATCTGGGGCAGGAAAATTTTGATGCTGCAGAAAAAGCGGCACGCAAAGTGTTACGTCCGGTTGCCGATGAATTACGGTATCACGGCTGGAAAGTGTGCGTTGGCGCTTCCGGCACCGTGCAGGCGTTACAGGAAATCATGATGGCACAGGGGATGGATGAACGCATTACCCTGGAAAAGTTGCAGCAACTGAAACAGCGCGCCATTCATTGCGGTCGGCTGGAGGAACTGGAGATTGACGGGCTGACGCTGGAACGTGCGTTAGTGTTCCCGAGTGGTCTGGCGATCCTGATAGCCATTTTTACCGAACTGAATATTCAGTGTATGACCCTGGCGGGCGGTGCGCTGCGTGAAGGCCTGGTCTACGGCATGTTGCATCTGGCCGTCGAGCAGGATATTCGCAGCCGTACGCTACGTAATATTCAGCGCCGCTTTATGATCGATATTGATCAGGCACAGCGCGTAGCCAAAGTTGCAGCTAACTTCTTCGATCAGGTGGAAAGTGAATGGCATCTTGAAGCAATAAGCCGCGATTTGCTCATCAGCGCCTGTCAGCTTCATGAAATCGGCCTGAGCGTTGACTTTAAACAAGCGCCGCAACACGCTGCTTATCTGGTGCGTAATCTGGATCTTCCCGGTTTTACCCCCGCACAGAAAAAATTGCTGGCGACGCTACTGCTCAACCAGACTAATCCGGTCGATCTCTCATCGCTGCATCAGCAAAATGCCGTACCACCGCGCGTCGCAGAACAACTCTGCCGTTTACTCCGCCTGGCTATCATTTTTGCCAGCCGTCGTCGTGACGATCTCGTGCCAGAGATGACATTACAGGCTAACCATGAACTGTTAACCTTGACGCTTCCGCAAGGTTGGCTAACCCAACATCCGCTGGGTAAAGAGATTATTGATCAGGAAAGCCAGTGGCAGAGCTATGTCCACTGGCCGCTGGAAGTGCATTAATGAGTAAGTGCCGGATGCGATGCTGACACATCTTTTCCGGCCTTGATTATTTCCCTCGTTTTGCCGCCATCATCGCTTTCAGATTCGCCAGATGGCTTTGCCCTTTCTGCATCCGTTCTTCGGCGCTGACCACTTTGCGCTCCTGTTCCCAAATCAAATCATCCTGCGGCAGCTCCAGCAGGAAGCGACTCGGCTCCGGGCGCATCAGTTCGCCGTACTGACGGCGTTCTTTACACAGCGTAAAGGTCAATTCCTTCTGGGCGCGGGTAATGCCGACATAGGCCAGCCGCCGCTCCTCATCGATATTATCTTCATCGATACTGCTCTGGTGGGGCAAAAATCCTTCTTCCATACCAACCATGTAGACATAGGGAAACTCCAGTCCTTTTGACGCGTGCAAAGTCATCAGTTGCACCTGATCCAGCTCTTCCTCGCTCTCGCCGCGCTCCATCATGTCGCGCAGAGTAAAGCGCGTCACCACCTGGGTGAGCGTCATCGGCTCATCCAGTTCGCTGCCTTCCAGCATCTCCGTCATCCAGCTAAACAGTTGGTTGACGTTCTTCATGCGCATTTCGGCGGCTTTCGGGCTGGGCGATGTTTCGTACAGCCAGGATTCATAATCCATGCCGTGGATCAGATCACGCACCGCGGCAATCGGCTCCCGCTCCGCCAGACGCTGGATTTCCGCCAACCAGTGAGTGAAGCGGGTCAATGCTTCATAACCACGTCCGCTCAGGGTCTGACTCAGGCCCATATCAAAGCTGGCGGTAAACATGCTTTTATTGCGCGTCATCGCCCACTCACCCAGCTTTTTCAGCGTCGCCGGGCCAATCTCTCGCTTCGGCGTGTTAACGATCCGCAAAAACGCGCTGTCATCATCCGGGTTAGTCAGTACGCGCAGATAAGCCAGCAAGTCCTTGATTTCAGGGCGAGAGAAAAACGACGTACCACCAGAAATTTTGTACGGGATGCGGTTTTGCATCAGGAATTTTTCAAACACCCGCGACTGATGGTTGCCGCGATAAAGAATGGCGTAATCTTTGTACTGCGTTTTATTGACGAAGTGATGGGCGATCAGCTCGCCGGTGACGCGCTCGGCTTCATGTTCCTCGTTATTCGCGCTTAAAACTTTTAGCTCTGTGCCGTAACCCAGTTCGGAGAACAGACGCTTTTCAAAGACGTGCGGGTTATTGGCGATCAGGATGTTCGCCGCTTTCAGAATACGTCCGGAAGAGCGGTAGTTCTGCTCAAGCTTAATCACCTTCAGTGCCGGGAAATCCTGACTCAACAGCACCAGGTTTTGCGGACGTGCACCGCGCCAGGAGTAGATCGACTGATCGTCATCGCCAACTACGGTAAAGCGCGCGCGGCTGCCCACCAGCAGTTTCACCAGTTCATACTGGCTGGTGTTGGTGTCCTGATACTCATCCACCAGCAGGTAGCGAATTTTGTTCTGCCAGCGCTCGCGGACTTCTTCATTGCGTTGCAGCAGTAACGTCGGCAATAAAATCAGATCATCGAAGTCGAGAACGTTACAGGCTTTCAGGTGTGCATCATACAGCCCATAACAATGGGCAAAAATACGGTCCCGCTCGCCAATCGCACTGGCTGCCGCCTGGGACGGTGTTTTGAGATCGTTCTTCCAGTTAGAGATGGTCGAAATCAGCTGTTGCAGGAGGACTTTGTCATCTTCAATCAGCCCCTCGGTCAGCTCTTTAAGCAACGCCAGCTGATCGGTGTCATCAAACAGCGAAAAGTTCGCTTTCATCCCCAACGCCGCATACTCACGCTTGATGATATCCAGCCCCAGCGTGTGGAAGGTGGAAATCATCAGCCCGCGCGCCTCTTTGCGCCCCAGCGTCTGCCCGACACGCTCTTTCATCTCGCGCGCCGCCTTATTGGTAAAGGTCACCGCCGCGATATGTCGTGCCTGATAACCACAACCGCGGATCAGATGGGCGATTTTATTGGTGATAACACGAGTTTTACCGGAACCCGCGCCCGCCAGCACCAGGCAGGGGCCGGTAACGAATTCGACAGCTTGTTGTTGGCCGGGGTTTAGACGCATAGGTGTATTGCTCAATCTTCGAACGGGGGGGAGGATTGTAGCAGAATCGCATTTGAATGTGACCGAGTGAAAACCGCTAACCGGATGGCTGCGGATGTTTAAATCAGAGAGGGAAGGCCGAAACCGGAGTTCATCATGAATCCATTAGACTTAGAAAATATCGGGTCGTAACGTTGTGTTATTACTTTTTCAGAGTTTACTAAGGAGAGGTTTACTCGTGGCGATTAATTTCAGCCCCAAGGTTGGTGAAATACTGGAATGCAACTTTGGTAACTATCCTGTTAGCCAGAATGGACAGTTCAGCACGACGTATTACGATGGCCGCATTCCACCTGAGATGATAAAAAATAGGTTGGTTGTCGTGCTCAACGGAAAAATTAATGGCAACGCATGTATCGTCGTTCCATTATCAACCACTCGCGACCATGACAAGTTAAATCGTGGAATGCATGTTGAAATAGCCAGTAATGTTATCAATGACCTGCAATTCTTTGATCAGCAGATACGTTGGGCTAAAGCCGACCTGGTACAACAAGTCAGTCGAAATCGATTAAACAGAGCAAGGACTTATCGGGGGTATCTTAATCAATGTTTGCCACATGAGTTGGTTGCAGACATACAGAGGGCAGTCATCAAGTCAATCAATGCCATATCGCTCATAAATTGACAATAAAATCACCATCCCCGATAATGACTCTGTAGCCCATAGAGGCCCTAAGTTTTCTCCCCTTGAGGGACCTGCGAAGCCCGGATTTTCCGGGCTTTTGCCATATATGTCCCCCCCTCCCTGACTGACAATTTTTAATTCAAGGCACGATCATGGCAAAAACAGCAGCAGCACTGCATATCCTTGTAAAAGAAGAGAAACTGGCTCTGGAACTTCTCGAGCAGATTAAGAACGGTGCCGATTTCGGCAAGCTGGCGAAGAAACACTCCATTTGCCCGTCAGGTAAACGCGGTGGTGATTTAGGTGAATTCCGCCAGGGCCAGATGGTTCCGGCGTTCGATAAAGTGGTTTTCTCTTGTCCGGTACTGGAGCCAACCGGTCCGCTGCATACCCAGTTCGGGTATCACATCATTAAGGTGCTTTACCGTAACTAACAGCAAGGCCTTCTCCGGGAGAAGGCCTTGAACTCTGAATCGCACTTAACCTGCAACAGCAATACGTTTCATATCCGTCATATAGCCGCGCAGTTTCTTACCTACCTGCTCAATCGCATGGCTGCGAATCGCTTCGTTCACATCACGCAACTGCGCGTTATCTACCGCACCTTCCGGAATAGCTTTACCCAAGTCGCCCGGTTGCAGCTCTGCCATAAACGGTTTCAGCAGCGGCACACAAGCGTAAGAGAACAGATAGTTACCGTACTCGGCGGTATCAGAGATAACCACGTTCATTTCGTACAGACGCTTACGAGCGATAGTGTTGGCAATCAGCGGCAGTTCGTGCAGTGATTCATAGTAAGCAGACTCTTCGATGATGCCGGAATCAACCATGGTTTCAAACGCCAACTCAACGCCTGCTTTTACCATCGCGATCATCAGTACGCCTTTATCGAAGTACTCCTGCTCGCCGATTTTGCCTTCATACTGCGGCGCGGTTTCGAACGCGGTTTTGCCGGTCTCTTCACGCCAGGTCAGCAGTTTCTTATCGTCGTTGGCCCAGTCTGCCATCATGCCGGAAGAGAATTCGCCGGAGATGATGTCATCCATGTGTTTCTGGAACAGCGGCGCCATGATCTCTTTCAGCTGTTCAGACAGCGCGTAAGCACGCAGTTTCGCCGGGTTAGAGAGACGGTCCATCATCAGCGTGATGCCGCCCTGTTTCAGCGCTTCGGTGATGGTTTCCCAGCCGAACTGAATCAGTTTTTCTGCGTATGCCGGGTCGGTGCCTTCTTCCACCAGCCTGTCGAAGCACAGCAGAGAGCCAGCCTGCAACATACCGCACAGGATGGTTTGCTCGCCCATCAGGTCAGATTTCACTTCCGCAACGAAGGACGATTCCAGCACGCCTGCACGGTGACCGCCGGTTGCTGCCGCCCACGCTTTGGCAATCGCCATGCCTTCGCCTTTCGGATCGTTTTCCGGGTGAACGGCAATCAGCGTCGGTACGCCGAATCCACGTTTGTACTCTTCACGCACTTCGGTGCCCGGGCATTTCGGCGCAACCATTACGACGGTGATGTCTTTGCGGATCTGCTCGCCTACTTCCACGATGTTGAAACCGTGCGAGTAACCCAGCGCCGCGCCGTCTTTCATCAGTGGCTGTACGGTGCGCACTACATCAGAGTGCTGCTTGTCCGGCGTCAGGTTAACCACCAGATCCGCCTGCGGGATCAGTTCTTCGTAAGTACCCACTTTAAAACCGTTTTCGGTCGCTTTACGCCAGGATGCGCGCTTTTCGGCAATCGCTTCTTTACGCAGAGCGTAGGAGATATCGAGACCAGAATCACGCATGTTCAGGCCCTGGTTCAGACCCTGTGCGCCACAGCCGACGATGACTACTTTTTTACCCTGAAGGTAGCTCGCGCCATCGGCGAATTCATCGCGCCCCATAAAGCGACATTTGCCCAGCTGTGCCAGCTGCTGGCGCAGATTCAGTGTATTGAAGTAGTTAGCCATGGTGATTCCTCGTGATGTTGTGCTTCTTATTGTTCGGTTCGCGTTTGCGAGATTGAATTCACTATATGACAGGAAATTTATTGCGGAAATTGATATATTCACAACGTCACATTGCAATTTTTGCAACGTCAACATTGAGGGCTGCGCCATTGGATTTACGCGATCTGAAAACCTTCCTGCATCTGGCGGAAAGCCGCCATTTTGGGCGCAGCGCGCGGGCAATGCACGTTAGCCCGTCTACGCTTTCGCGACAAATACAGCGCCTGGAAGAAGATCTCGGTCAGCCGCTGTTTGTGCGTGATAACCGCACGGTAACGCTGACGGAAGCGGGCGAAGAACTGCGCGTTTTCGCCCAGCAAACGCTGTTGCAATATCAGCAATTGCGCCACACCATCGACCAGCAAGGGCCGTCGCTCTCTGGTGAATTACATATCTTCTGCTCGGTGACCGCTGCCTACAGCCATCTTCCACCGATTCTCGACCGCTTCCGCGCGGAACATCCGTCAGTGGAGATCAAACTCACTACCGGTGATGCAGCCGATGCGATGGAAAAGGTGGTCACTGGCGAAGCGGATCTGGCGATTGCCGGGAAACCGGAAACCTTGCCGGGCGCAGTGGCGTTTTCGATGCTGGAGAATCTGGCGGTGGTGCTGATTGCTCCCGCGCTGCCCTGCCCGGTGCGTAATCAGGTCTCTGTCGAAAAGCCCGACTGGTCTACAGTGCCGTTTATCATGGCCGATCAGGGACCGGTACGCCGCCGCATTGAACTGTGGTTTCGGCGTAACAAAATCAGCAACCCAATGATTTACGCCACGGTTGGCGGGCATGAAGCGATGGTATCGATGGTGGCGCTCGGCTGTGGCGTGGCGCTGTTGCCGGAAGTGGTGCTGGATAACAGCCCGGAACCGGTGCGTAACCGCGTGATGATTTTAGAGCGCAGTGATGAAAAAACGCCGTTTGAGCTGGGCGTGTGCGTACAAAAAAAGCGGCTTCATGAGCCGCTGATTGAGGCGTTCTGGAAGATTTTGCCGAACCACTAACCCGCCAAAAAGAACCTGAACGCCGGGTTATTGGTTTCGTCGTGGCAATCGTAACCCAGTTCATTCAGCCGGGTTTCAAAATCCGGTTCATGATCGCCAAGCTCGAACGCCGCCAGTACGCGCCCATAGTCGGTACCGTGGCTGCGATAATGGAACAAAGAAATGTTCCAGTGCGTACCCAGCGTGTTGAGGAAGCGCAGCAGCGCGCCCGGTGATTCCGGGAATTCGAAACTGTAGAGGCGTTCCTGCAACGGATGCGATGGACGCCCGCCAACCATATAGCGCACATGCAGCTTCGCCATTTCGTCGTCGGAGAGATCAACCACGCTGTAGCCACCGTCGTTGAGCATCTGCAAAATTTCTTTGCGCTCTTCGAGGCCACGGCTTAAGCGCACGCCGACAAAGATGCAGGCGTTTTTGGCATCGGCAAAACGGTAGTTGAACTCGGTGACCGAACGCCCGCCAAGCAGTTGGCAGAATTTGAGGAAGCTGCCTTTTTCTTCCGGAATGGTCACCGCCAGTAACGCTTCACGCTGTTCGCCCAGTTCGCAGCGTTCCGAGACGTAGCGCAGACCGTGAAAGTTCACGTTAGCACCGGAAAGAATATGCGCCAGCCGCTCACCGCGAATGTTGTGCTGGGCGATATATTTTTTCATTCCCGCCAGTGCCAGCGCGCCAGAGGGTTCCGCCACCGCGCGCACATCTTCGAACAGATCTTTCATCGCCGCACAGATGGCATCGCTATCGACGGTGATGATGTCGTCGAGATACTCCTGGCATAAACGGAAGGTTTCGTCGCCGATGCGTTTCACCGCAACACCTTCGGCAAACAGCCCCACGCGTGGCAGATCAACCGGATGACCTGCATTCAGCGCCGCTTTCAGGCAGGCGGAATCTTCCGCTTCCACGGCGATCACTTTGATTTGCGGCATCAGTTGTTTGATCAGTACCGCGACGCCCGCCGCCAGACCGCCGCCGCCGACCGGTACAAATACGCGGTCGAGATGGGCGTCCTGCTGGAGCAGTTCCAGCGCCAGCGTGCCTTGCCCGGCGATCACCATCGGATGGTCGAACGGCGGCACCCAGGTGAAGCCCTGCTGCTGTGACAGTTCGATTGCTTTCGCTTTCGCTTCGTCAAAGTTCGCGCCATGAAGCAGCACTTCGCCGCCAAAGCCGCGCACCGCATCAACTTTGATATCGGCGGTGGCGGTTGGCATGACGATCAGCGCCTTCACGCCTAACCGTGCGGAAGAAAACGCGACGCCCTGCGCGTGGTTACCCGCAGAAGCGGTGATCACGCCGTGCGCTTTTTGTTCTTCCGTCAGGCCCGCCATCATGGCGTATGCGCCGCGCAGCTTAAAGCTGTGTACTGGCTGGCGATCTTCGCGCTTCACCAGAATCACGTTATCAAGACGCGACGACAGTTTTTCCATTTTCTGTAGCGGCGTGACCTGCGCCGCTTCGTAGACCGGCGCGCGCAGCACCGCTCTTAAATATTCGGCACCTTCAGGGGCACCGGACAGGGGTTGTGAGTCTGCCATCATTAACCCCCCAGTTTCGATTTATCGCGCACCGCACCTTTGTCGGCGCTGGTTGCCAGGCTGGCGTAGGCACGCAGCGCAAAGGAAACCTGGCGTTCACGGTTTTTCGGCGTCCAGGCTTTGTCGCCACGAGCTTCCTGCGCTTCACGACGCGCCGCCAGTTCGGCATCGCTTACCTGTAACTGAATACCACGGTTCGGAATGTCGATGGCGATCAGGTCGCCGTCTTCAATCAGGCCAATGCTGCCGCCGCTTGCCGCTTCCGGTGAGACGTGGCCGATAGAAAGGCCAGAGGTGCCGCCGGAGAAGCGTCCGTCGGTGATCAGCGCGCAGGCTTTACCGAGACCCATTGATTTCAGGAAGCTGGTTGGGTAGAGCATTTCCTGCATCCCCGGACCGCCTTTCGGGCCTTCATAGCGGATCACCACTACATCGCCAGCGACAACTTTGCCGCCGAGAATCGCTTCTACCGCGTCATCCTGGCTTTCGTACACTTTCGCCGGGCCGGTGAATTTGAGGATGCTGTCATCGACGCCCGCGGTTTTAACGATGCAGCCGTTTTCTGCGAAATTACCGTACAGCACCGCCAGACCACCTTCTTTGCTGTAGGCGTGTTCCAGCGAGCGGATACAGCCATTGGCGCGATCGTCATCGAGAGAATCCCAACGGCAATCCTGCGAGAATGCCTGTGTAGTACGAATGCCCGCAGGGCCAGCGCGGAACATATTTTTTACCGAGTCATCCTGGGTCAGCATAACGTCGTATTGTTCCAGCGTTTGTGGCAACGTCAGGCCAAGCACGTTTTTCACATCACGGTTCAGTAACCCCGCGCGATCCAGTTCGCCGAGAATACCGATAACACCACCAGCACGATGAACATCTTCCATATGGTATTTCTGGGTGCTCGGCGCAACTTTGCATAACTGCGGGACTTTACGCGAAAGTTTGTCGATATCACTCATGGTGAAGTCGATTTCCGCTTCCTGCGCCGCCGCCAGCAGGTGAAGTACAGTGTTAGTCGATCCACCCATCGCGATATCCAGCGTCATGGCGTTTTCAAACGCCGCCTTACTGGCGATATTACGCGGCAGTGCACTTTCGTCATTTTGCTCGTAGTAACGTTTGGTCAATTCAACAATGCGTTTACCGGCATTGAGGAACAGCTGCTTACGGTCGGCGTGAGTTGCCAGCAGCGAGCCGTTGCCCGGCTGCGACAGGCCCAGCGCTTCGGTCAGGCAGTTCATTGAGTTAGCGGTAAACATCCCGGAGCAGGAACCGCAGGTTGGGCATGCGGAACGTTCAACCTGATCGCTTTGGGAGTCAGAAACTTTCGGGTCTGCCCCCTGGATCATCGCATCAACCAGATCGAGCTTGATGATCTGATCGGACAGTTTGGTTTTCCCGGCCTCCATCGGGCCGCCGGAAACAAAGATCACCGGAATATTCAGGCGCAGGGAAGCCATCAGCATCCCCGGGGTGATTTTGTCGCAGTTAGAGATGCAGACCATGGCGTCGGCGCAGTGAGCATTGACCATATACTCAACGGAATCAGCGATCAGTTCGCGAGATGGCAGCGAATAAAGCATCCCCCCGTGGCCCATGGCAATCCCATCATCCACCGCAATGGTGTTGAACTCTTTGGCAACGCCGCCAGCCGCTTCAATTTGTTCGGCGACCAGTTTACCGAGATCGCGCAGATGGACGTGACCCGGTACAAATTGGGTGAACGAGTTCACAACCGCGATAATCGGCTTACCGAAATCGGCGTCGGTCATTCCGGTGGCGCGCCACAGCGCACGAGCACCCGCCATATTACGACCATGAGTGGTGGTGGCGGAACGGTACTTAGGCATACTTTATTTACTCCCAGTGTCTGTCTCGTAAATGGGACGGTGCGTGCCGTCCCATTTTTTGTATTTATTGATTAACTTGATCTAACCAGCCCCATTTATCTTCGGTTTCGCCAGTGAAGAGGCCGAAGAAGGCTTGCTGAATGCGTTTGGTAACCGGGCCACAACGGCCTTCGCCAACCTGAATACCGTCTACGCTGCGCACTGGCGTGATTTCTGCCGCCGTACCGGACATAAACACTTCATCCGCCAGGTACAGGGATTCGCGCGACAGCACCTGCTCACGCACTTCAATTCCCAGCTCTTTTGCCAGTTTGATGATGGCATCACGGGTAATACCCGGCAGCGCGGATGAGGTGAACGGTGGGGTGAACAGCACGCCGTCTTTCACTTCAAACAGGTTTTCGCCTGCGCCTTCAGAGATGTAACCATTCACATCCAACGCGATACCTTCCTGATAACCGTGGCGGCGCGCTTCGCTACCCACCAGCAGGGAAGAGAGGTAGTTACCACCGGCTTTTGCCGCCGTCGGGATGGTGTTTGGTGCTGCGCGGTTCCAGGAGGAAACCATCGCATCGATCCCCTGCTCCAGTGCTTCTGCGCCCAGATACGCCCCCCACGGGAAAGCGGCGATAATCACATCGGTTGAGTATCCCGCTGGCGGGTTTACGCCCATGCCAACATCACCGACGAAAATCAGCGGACGGATATAGGCGCTGGTGAGATTGTTTTTGCGGATCACGTCGCGACAAGCTTCCATCAGCTCATCAATGCTCTGTGAAACCGGGAAGCGATAGATTTTGGCGGAGTCATGCAGACGCTGCATATGCTCACGATGGCGGAATACAACCGGTCCTTTGTGCGAGTCGTAGCAACGGATGCCTTCAAAAACCGAGGTGCCATAGTGCAGCGCGTGCGACATCACATGCACCTTCGCGTCTTCCCAGCGAACCATCTCCCCATTGAACCAAATGTAATCAGCTTTCTTCGTGGTCATTTTTATATTCCTTTTGCGCTCAGGCGCGGATTTGTTGTGATGTGGTTGTGCTCTGGCAGATGGCAACGTGTGCGACGTCCACCAGTTTATTTAACTGACTAAACAGTAAGTCGACCGACCGTGGGCTGGCAACGGTCAATTCGATATTTATATTTTGTGCATCGCTGGCGGCGGCCATATTCATTGAGCAGACGTGGAAACCACGATGACGCACCACGCGTAAAACACGTTCTAAGGTTTCCGGATTGAAGCGAGCCGATACATTGACCTGATGTTGCATCATGATAATTTCTCCAACATTTCTGAATTACTGGCACCTGGCGGCACCAGCGGCCAGACGTTCTCAAGTTCGTCGATTGAGACATGAAGCAGGTATGGCCCATCACTGTTCAGCATGGTGTCGAGTGCCGCTTCAACCTGGTCTTTACGGGTGATGTGTTGGCCAGGGATGCCGAAGGCGCTGGCTAACATGAGGAAATCGGGATTATCGGTAAGGGTGGTTTCGCTATATCGTTCCTGGAAAAACAGTTGCTGCCATTGTCGAACCATCCCTAACCGTTGGTTATCGAGTAAGACGATTTTCAACGGTAACTGCTTGCGTTTTACGGTGCCCAGCTCTTGCACATTCATCATGAAAGAGCCGTCACCGGAGATACAGACGACGGTATCGTTCGGTCGCGCGACTTGTGCGCCAACCGCCGCCGGTAAACCAAAACCCATGGTGCCTAAGCCGCTGGAGGTGATGAAATTTTCCGGGCGAGTGTGGACGATGTGCTGGGCAGACCACATCTGGTGCTGCCCCACATCTGTGGTCACGATGCAATCCGCAGGTTTACGATCCGACAGTTGTTTTAATAACAACGGCGCGTAGATAGCGTCACCAGGATGGTCGTAACGCCAGGCATGTTCATCACGCAGTTGTGCGCAGTGTTGCTGCCAGTCATCGATATTTAACGGCTGCTGTAATGCTGGTAACAGAGCATTTAAATCACCCTGTAATGCCGCATGTGCCTGACGCAGCTTGTTCATTTCTGCCGGATCGATATCCATATGGATAACGCTGGCGTGTGGTGCGAAGGTGTTCAGTTTGCCGGTCACCCGGTCATCAAAACGTGCGCCCACGGCTATCAGTAGATCGCACTCCTGAACCGCGAAGTTCGCCGCTTTGGTGCCGTGCATTCCCAGCATGCCCAGATAGTACGGATAATCTGCTTCAACTGCGCCCAGCCCTTTCAGCGTGCAGGTGGCAGGCATTTTTGTGGTAGCGAGAAATTCACGCAAAGCCGGAACTGCCTGCGCCATGCCAACGCCACCGCCAACGTACAGCATCGGTTTTTGCGCTTTTGCCAGCATCTGGCGCGCTTGCTCGACTTCGGCATGGGGGAAAGTCACTTCGTTTTCAACGGTGGTGAACCACGGTTCCAGATCGCCGCTGGCTAACTGGATATCTTTTGGAATATCGACCAAAACCGGACCAGGACGACCAGAGCTGGCGACGTCAAACGCTTCGGCCATGATACGCGGTAACTCTTCCAGTGATTGCACCAGGAAACTGTGCTTGGTGCAGGCTAACGACAACCCCAGAATATCCACCTCCTGAAATGCGTCAGTGCCGATAAACGGTGCGGATACCTGACCGGTGATAGCAACAACGGGGATGGAATCTAACAGTGCGTCCGCAAGCCCGGTTATCAGGTTGGTTGCGCCCGGACCAGACGTGGCGATACATACGCCAGTTTTGCCAGTAGCACGGGCATAACCGATAGCCGCCATTGCCGCACCCTGTTCATGTCGGCACAGCAAGTGCTCCATGCCGCCGTCATACAATGCATCGTAAACCGGCATAATTGCGCCACCCGGATAACCGAAAACGGTATTCACACCCTGTGCCCGCAACGCATGTACCACCCACTGTGCGCCATTCATAGTTAGTTCCCCGTCCTGAATCTTGAGAAACAGAATTTTGTGCTGTTATTCATTGTCTGCTCCTCGGTTATGTTTTTAAGGTCAAAAAAAACCCCCGGACCTTTCGGTGCGGGGGTCTTAGTTCGTTAAGGCTTGATCTCTAAGCCTTTCCTCGTCCAAGTGCAGCCCCGCACGGTGGGATAATAATCACCACCACGCTAATCACGACCAGGCTAATCACTCGTAGAAGGGCTGTCATTTTGTCTTTTCTTGCATCTTGTTCGAAGGAATGCCTAAAGAGTTACCATAGATTTTGCGAATAGCACAAGATATTTTTTGGCCGATTTTTATGATGTCTTTAATAATTTCAAGAGAAATTGTTGTTTTTTAAAAAGAAAATAGTGAGTGAAAAAAATTCAATTTCAGTATGAATGTTGTTCCCTTCCTCGTAGTTCATCCTTTGCCCGCTGCATTTTTGCGAGCATCATTCCACCGCCAGAACAACTCAACTTCACTTGCACAAATAAACAGGAATCAGCCACTAAAATTCACGAATTAGCGGGCTACAGCAGCGATATCTTATGCACATAATGGTGACTCAAGGAGGGCTTATGTCACTGTCAATTGTTCATACCCGCGCAGCCCTGGGAGTAAATGCGCCCCCAATCACTGTTGAGGTACATATCAGTAAAGGTCTACCCGGCTTAACGATGGTGGGCTTACCAGAAACAACGGTAAAAGAAGCCCGCGATCGCGTGCGCAGCGCCATTATCAATAGCGGATATGAATATCCGGCGAAAAAAATCACCATCAACCTTGCTCCAGCCGATCTGCCAAAAGAAGGGGGACGATATGATTTACCTATCGCCATTGCGTTGCTGGCAGCCTCAGAACAGCTTACAGCCAATAAGTTAGATGAATATGAATTAGTCGGAGAACTGGCGCTTACAGGCGCTCTGCGTGGCGTTCCCGGCGCAATCTCCAGTGCAACTGAAGCCATTAAGTCGGGCAGAAAAATTATCGTCGCGAAAGATAACGAGGATGAAGTGGGGCTAATTAACGGTGAAGGATGCCTGATAGCCGATCATCTGCAGGCTGTCTGTGCGTTTCTGGAGGGTAAGCACGCTCTCGAACGCCCGAAACCAACTGATGCAGTATCCCGGGCGCTACAACATGATCTCAGTGATGTTGTCGGTCAGGAGCAAGGAAAGCGAGGACTGGAAATTACCGCCGCTGGCGGGCACAACCTTTTACTGATTGGACCGCCGGGAACAGGTAAAACAATGCTCGCCAGCCGTATTAATGGCCTTTTGCCAGATTTAAGCAATGAAGAGGCACTGGAGAGCGCTGCGATATTAAGTCTGGTAAATGCTGAATCAGTACAAAAACAATGGCGGCAGCGCCCGTTCCGCTCACCTCATCACAGTGCGTCGTTAACTGCGATGGTGGGCGGTGGTGCAATTCCAGGGCCAGGTGAAATTTCGCTGGCGCATAACGGCGTGCTTTTTCTTGATGAGCTACCTGAATTTGAACGGCGTACACTGGATGCCTTGCGAGAGCCGATTGAATCCGGGCAGATCCATCTTTCACGCACACGAGCAAAAATAACCTATCCAGCCCGTTTCCAGCTTGTCGCGGCGATGAATCCCAGCCCTACCGGACATTATCAGGGAAACCATAACCGCTGCACACCAGAACAGACATTACGTTATCTCAACCGGCTCTCGGGGCCCTTTCTCGACCGCTTCGATCTCTCACTAGAGATCCCATTACCGCCCCCCGGCATTTTGAGTAAAACGGTAGTGCAGGGAGAAAACAGCACCACCGTTAAACAACGTGTAATGGCCGCCAGAGAGCGCCAATTTAAGCGGCAGAATAAACTGAACGCCTGGCTGGATAATCCGGAAATACGCCAATTCTGCAAGCTTGAGAGCGAAGATGCGCAGTGGCTGGAAGAAACGCTGATCCATCTGGGGTTATCGATTCGTGCCTGGCAGCGGTTATTGAAAGTTGCACGAACCATTGCTGATATTGATCAGTCTGACATTATCACACGTCAGCATTTGCAGGAGGCAGTTAGCTATCGTGCGATTGACCGTTTGCTCATCCATCTGCAAAAACTACTGACATAAAAAAAGGGCATTTCGCCCTTTTTATTAATCGTCAGAATCGGTGTAGTCTTCAGCACCTTCAACCTGCGGTTTACCGCCGGAAAGGGTGTGAAAACGTTTTGGACGCTTGATACGCGTCATATACTTGGACCACACGCGTTCTGCTTCTGTCACTGGCTCACGTTCGCCACGGCATACTGCTACGAAGAGTTTCTCTTCCTCGGTAACCGGCTCGCGTTTGCCAAGATCCAACTCATTGAAGGCATAACCATGACGCTCAAGCAGTTGTGCCTCTTTGATGGTGAAGTCACCATGACGAGAGAATCCACGTGGATAATGTTTATTGTCGAAATATCGATTAGTCGTCGTAAAGCTTTCCGCCATCCTGCACGCTCCTAATTCTTTGACCGAGCTAGTTATGGCGCGGAGTATTAGTTACGCTTGACAGAGTGTAAAACAAAACATTTAAATCATAACGACAAATAATTTTGCGGAGAGCACTGTGGATACGGAATTGTTAAAAACTTTCCTGGAAGTTAGCCGAACGCGTCACTTTGGTCGAGCGGCTGAATCGCTCTATCTGACCCAATCAGCCGTGAGCTTTCGAATCAGACAACTGGAAAATCAACTGGGTGTGAATCTTTTCACCCGCCACAGAAACAATATCCGTTTAACCGCTGCCGGTGAAAAACTACTGCCTTATGCAGAAACGCTCATGAGCACCTGGCAGGCCGCCCGTAAGGAGGTGGCGCATACCTCACGACATAACGAGTTTTCTATCGGTGCCAGCGCCTCATTGTGGGAATGTATGCTTAATCAGTGGCTGGGACGCTTGTATCAAAATCAAGATGCCCATACAGGCTTACAGTTCGAAGCGCGAATTGCCCAACGACAGTCTCTGGTAAAACAGCTGCATGAACGCCAGCTTGATCTTCTTATTACCACTGAAGCGCCCAAAATGGACGAATTTAGTAGTCAGTTGCTGGGGTATTTCACTTTAGCGCTTTATACCAGTGCCCCTTCTAAACTAAAGGGAGATCTTAACTATCTGCGACTGGAGTGGGGGCCAGATTTTCAACAGCATGAGGCAGGTTTGATCGGTGCTGACGAAGTTCCCATTCTGACAACCAGTTCTGCTGAACTGGCACAGCAACAGATTGCGATGCTTAATGGTTGCACCTGGCTACCCGTCAGTTGGGCGTGTAAAAAGGGCGGCCTGCATACCGTTGTCGATAGCACAACACTTTCACGGCCGCTTTATGCCATATGGCTGCAAAATAGCGATAAAAATGCGTTGATTCGCGATCTATTGAAAATTAACGTGCTGGATGAAGTGTATTAATCTGAATGGCTGGCAAGGATGCCGGTAGAAGGATTTACTTCGGAGAGGTTATTTCAGATAAAAAAAATCCTTAGCTTTCGCTAAGGATGATTTCTGGCAGGGGCGGAGAGACTCGAACTCCCAACACCCGGTTTTGGAGACCGGTGCTCTACCAATTGAACTACGCCCCTAATTAGGGTGGCGGAACGGACGGGACTCGAACCCGCGACCCCCTGCGTGACAGGCAGGTATTCTAACCGACTGAACTACCGCTCCACCGAATTCTTTTACAACCACCGGTTTTATGAC
>NZ_JBJQKY010000016.1:0-109071 GCF_046486595.1 Escherichia sp. WS3063 | reverse complement strand
TGGTCCCACCTGACCCCATGCCGAACTCAGAAGTGAAACGCCGTAGCGCCGATGGTAGTGTGGGGTCTCCCCATGCGAGAGTAGGGAACTGCCAGGCATCAAATTAAGCAGTAAGCCGGTCATAAAACCGGTGGTTGTAAAAGAATTCGGTGGAGCGGTAGTTCAGTCGGTTAGAATACCTGCCTGTCACGCAGGGGGTCGCGGGTTCGAGTCCCGTCCGTTCCGCCACTTATTAAGAAGCCTCGAGTTAACGCTCGAGGTTTTTTTTCGTCTATATTTCTATTATTGCTTAAATCGCAAAAATCCTCTGCGTTTTACGCCCTTTTTCCGCAACATTCTAAAGCCCATAATCACTTCAGTTAACGAAAATAGCATTAAAAGAGGCATATTATGGCTATCCCTGCATTTGGTTTAGGTACTTTCCGTCTGAAAGACGACGTTGTTATTTCATCTGTGAAAACGGCGCTTGAACTTGGTTATCGCGTAATTGATACCGCACAAATCTATGATAACGAAGCCGCAGTAGGTCAGGCGATTGCAGAAAGTGGCGTGCCACGTCATGAACTCTACATCACCACTAAAATCTGGATTGAAAATCTCAGCAAAGACAAATTGATCCCGAGTCTGAAAGAGAGCCTGCAAAAATTGCGTATCGATTATGTTGATCTGACGCTAATCCACTGGCCGTCACCAAACGATGAAGTCTCTGTTGAAGAGTTTATGCAGGCGCTGCTGGAAGCCAAAAAACAAGGGCTGACGCGTGAGATCGGTATTTCCAACTTCACGATCCCATTGATGGAAAAGGCGATTGCTGCTGTTGGCGCTGAAAACATCGCTACTAACCAGATTGAACTCTCACCTTATCTGCAAAACCGTAAAGTGGTCGCCTGGGCTAAACAGCACGGCATCCATATTACTTCCTATATGACGCTGGCGTATGGTAAGGCCCTGAAAGATGAGGTTATTGCTCGTATCGCAGCTAAACACAATGCGACTCCGGCACAAGTGATTCTGGCGTGGGCTATGGGGGAAGGTTACTCCGTAATTCCTTCTTCTACTAAACGTAAAAACCTGGAAAGTAATCTTAAGGCACAAAATTTACAGCTTGATGCCGAAGATAAAAAAGCGATCGCCGCACTGGATTGCAACGACCGCCTGGTTAGCCCGGAAGGTCTGGCTCCTGAATGGGATTAAGCCTCTCTGACAGCTCCTCCGGGAGCTGTTTTTACATGCTCGCTAAGGAAATCGATAAAAGCCCGGATGCGTGTACTTACCGCACGGTCGCTGTAATATACGGCACTGAATGGCATTTCCACTGGCAATACTTTATCTGCCATTAACTCCACCAATTCTCCGCGAGCGATTTCTCTGTCGATCATGTAGTCGGACAAACACGCAATCCCGTTGCCACTCAGGCAAAGCTGTTTCAGTGTTTCCCCACTATTGGATGACAAACCGTACTTCACCTCATGTAATTGTCCATCGCTACAGGCTATCGGCCAGGTATTGAGGGAAGCGGGTTCAGTGAATCCCAGGCAAATATGTTGCTTTAAATCGTCGATCGTTTCTGGCTTCCCGTAGCGGGAAATATAATCGGGGGAGGCGATAATTTTTCGATAACTGTTAAATAACGGCCTGGCACGTAAGCTGGAATCCGTTAACGTACCGGCGCGTATCGCGACATCCACTTTTCTTTCGATCAAATTAATAATCGTTTCGGAGGAGACTAGCGATAAAGTGACTTCCGGATAGCGTTCACGAAAAGGCTTAATCAACGGCATCAGAAAGTGCAGCACCACTGGAGTTGCGGCATCGATCCGTAACAGTCCACGCGGTGTATTACGCGTCTCCATAATTTCTGATTCTGCCGCTGCCATCTCCTGCAAAATTGACTGTACGCGACGAAAATAACGCTCGCCTTCTTCCGTCAGGCTAAGTTGCCGCGTGGTCCGATTAAGCAGGCTAACGCCAAGTTTCATCTCCAGCTTTTTCACCGCCCGGCTTACCGCTGAGTTTGCTTGCCCTAATTGTTCCGCTGCCCGGCTAAAGCTGCCGCTTTCGACGACTGAAACAAAAATGGCGAGTTCTTCCGACGTGGCTTTCATTTTTGCTCCTGTTGCAAAATAGAAGAGATATTTTGAATTTAATTGTCATTAAACCATCAGGATGCGAGATATGTCATCCGATTTAATGTTCTCAATAATGAGCAAATTTCTGACCGGTGTAAGCACTTGCTTACATAGCAATATACAATTGCTCGTTGAAAGAGTGAGCTAAAATCCCTATAACAGTAGAACCCTCCCGAGTGCGGAAGAGTTGACGTAATAGAGGTTTCAAAGTCAAAAGTGCGAAAAAACACCTATGCCATGCGCTATGTTGCCGGACAACCTGCGGAAAGGATCTTACCGCCGGGGTCTTTTGCGAGCATCGGCCAGGCATTACCACCTGGAGAACCGTTAAGTACCGAAGAGCGTATTCGGATCCTGGTGTGGAACATATACAAACAGCAACGCGCTGAATGGTTGTCGGTATTAAAGAACTACGGCAAAGATGCACATCTGGTGTTATTGCAGGAAGCGCAGACAACGCCAGAGTTAGTACAGTTTGCGACTGCTAACTATCTTGCCGCCGATCAGGTACCCGCTTTCGTGCTGCCACAACATCCTTCTGGCGTAATGACCCTTTCGGCGGCACATCCAGTGTATTGCTGCCCGTTACGTGAACGAGAACCCATTTTGCGTCTGGCGAAGTCGGCACTGGTGACGGTCTATCCATTGCCTGACACCCGCCTGTTGATGGTGGTTAATATACACGCCGTCAATTTCAGTTTGGGCGTGGATGTCTATAGTAAGCAGTTACTTCCTATTGGCGATCAGATAGCTCACCACAGCGGCCCGGTCATTATGGCGGGAGATTTCAATGCCTGGAGCCGTAGAAGGATGAACGCGTTATATCGCTTTGCGCGGGAAATGTCGCTGCGCCAGGTGCGTTTTACCGATGATCAGCGCCGTCGGGCGTTTGGTCGCCCGCTCGATTTTGTTTTCTACCGTGGTCTGAACGTCAGCGAAGCTTCTGTACTGGTTACGCGCGCTTCCGATCACAATCCGCTACTCGTTGAATTCAGTCCCGGCAAGCCTGATAAATAAGGTATGTCAAGTCTGCCACAGGGCAGACCAACGTTTGGCGCTGCCCTTTTTAATCAAACAATAAAAGGACAGCGCAATGACAACACAATCCCACCATGACCACGTAGAAAAGCAGTTTAGCTCGCAGGCCAGTGAGTATTTAACCAGTACCGTACATGCATCCGGGCGAGATTTACAGCGCCTGGCGGTGCGTCTGGCTGATTATCCTGATGCAAGCGTACTTGATATGGGCTGCGGAGCAGGGCATGCCAGCTTTGTCGCTGCGCAAAACGTGAGCGCGGTGGTGGCGTATGACTTATCTGCCCAAATGCTGGATGTCGTGGCACAAGCTGCCGAAGCCGGGCACCTGAAAAATATCGCCACCCGCCAGGGATATGCCGAAAGTCTGCCATTTGCCGATAACGCATTTGATATTGTTATCAGCCGTTATTCTGCCCATCACTGGCATGATGTTGGTGCAGCACTGCGAGAAGTGAATAGGATATTGAAACCTGGCGGTAGGCTGATTGTGATGGACGTAATGTCTCCGGGTCACCCAGTGCGCGACGTCTGGTTACAGACGGTAGAAGCATTACGCGATACCTCTCACGTACGAAACTACGCCAGCGGTGAGTGGTTGACGTTAATCAATGAAGCCAATCTGATAGTTGATAATTTAATTACAGATAAGTTACCGCTGGAATTTTCTTCATGGGTCGCGAGAATGCGTACGCCAGAAGCGTTAGTAGACGCTATTCGCATTTACCAACAGAGCGCATCGACAGAGGTGAGAACGTATTTTGCCTTGCAGAATGACGGCTCTTTCACCAGTGATATCATCATGGTAGAAGCACATAAAGCGGCATAAATAAAAAAGGCACCGGGGGAATCGGTGCCTTTTGATTATCTGATTTGTCAGGAATCTGGCATGTTGTTGTTTTTCACAAACAACGTCAGCTTATCGCCTGGTTGCAGATTCGCAGTGTCGCTGTTCCAGCGCATCACATCTTTGATGTTCACGCCGTGGCGTTTAGCAATGCTTGAAAGCGAATCGCCTTTGCGCACACGATAAGTAATGCTATCGCTGTTGTTTGCCAGTCGCTGTGCGCTACTGCCTGCGCCAATCGTCAAACTTTGGCCTGGCTTCAGCTTAGATCCGCGCAGTTTGTTCCACTGCTGCAAATCTTTGGTGCTTACGCCGAGACGTGAAGCGATACTTGAAAGCGTGTCGCCAGAGCGTACGGTGTAAACACGGCTGTTAAGCGGCGTATTGTCGGCAACCAGCGTCGACTGTACAGCAGCAATTTCGCCTGAAGCCAGAGATTCACGCAGTTGATCTGCATGCTTCTTTGGCACCATCACGTACTGCGGCCCACTTGCGCCCAGCGTGGAGCCTTTCACGCCAGCGTTGAATGTCTTCAGCTTGCTGACGGAAATCCCCGCCATATCTGCAACCTTCGCCATTTCAACCGGGCTACTCAGGTGCACACGCGCCAGAGCACGGCTTTCATCGGTCGTTGGCAGACGTACGCCATAACGCTTGCTGTTTTTGAGAATATCACTCAATGCCAGCATTTTAGGCACGTACTGCTTCGTTTCCTGCGGCAACGGTAACGACCAGAAGTCCGTGGATTTCCCACGCGCTTTGTTCGTTTTAATTGCCTTCATGACCCGACCTTCGCCGCTGTTATAAGCCGCTACGGTCAGAAGCCAGTCGCCGTCAAACATTTTGTTCAGACGCTGCATCATATTCAGCGCGGCAGTTGTTGAAGCAACAACATCGCGACGCGCGTCATAATTGCGGGTCTGTTTCAAACCATAATTGCGCCCCGTGCTCGGAATGATCTGCCAGATGCCTGCGGCATTGGCGCCAGACGTTGCGTGAGGATCAAAAGCGCTCTCCACTATGGGTAGTAGTACCAGTTCCATAGGCATGTTACGTTTTTTAACTTGCCCTGCTATCCAGTACATATACGGCTCTGCCCGTAAAGTTACATCGTGGAGATAGCTCTTATTGCGTAAATATTTCTGTTTCTGTTCGCGAATCCGGTCATTTTCCGGAATTCCCATCTTTAGCTCGTCGCCAATGAAAGCCCACAAGTCACCATCTGGCGCGATAGACGTCCCATCGTCCATCCATCGTGCCTGACTTGTAAACTTTGCTGCTTCCCCTTGACCAGCTGCAGAAAGGCTCTGTGCGTGCTGTTGAACGTTGCCGGTACTCTGGCAACCCACGAGCAGGACAGAGGCGAGTAATATCGCTTTTGCCTTCATGTGTGTGTCAATAGTTGCTTAAAAGACGACCGATCATAACGGCGAACGGAGCCGATGACAAGAAAGTTTTATCAGAACCTATCTTTCTTTGACCTTAACCATGCAAAACGCTCTTCAGGTTGTTGCAATAATGTTTCTTCATTAATTACATTAATTAAATCAATATCTTCCGTTCTTAAAAAAACATTAATTTGCCGCTCATTTTTCAGAATTACGGGTAGTGTTATTTGATTTTTTGCCCGTAACTCCTTAACTTTACGATAATAATCATTTATGGACAAATCGTGCGGAAGAATACTCAAAGCAAACTTCATATTTGATAACGTATATTCATGAGCACAACATACCAATGTATCGTCAGGTAACGCACTTAACTTTTTAAGTGATTGATACATTTGTGATGCTGTCCCTTCAAACAACCGACCACACCCACCAGAAAACAGCGTGTCGCCGCAAAATAGATAAGGTTTACTGAAGTAACAGATATGTCCTAAAGTGTGACCCGGCGTGGCAATTACACTAAATTCATGCCCCAAAACGAAGGCAGTTTCGCCATCTTTGACTACCTGTGTTGTTCCCTTATCTTGTGTCTCTGGTGGACCATACACCACAATTTGCGGAAACTTTTCCACCAGTTCTTTTACGCCGCCAACGTGATCGTGGTGATGGTGGGTGAGAAATATGGCCTCTGGTTGCCAGTTATTGGCGGCAATGGCTTTTAATACCGGCTCTGCGTCTCCGGGATCGACAATCAGGCAGCGACCTGCTTCATCATTCAAAACCCAGATGTAATTGTCATCAAAGGCGGGAATACTGTTAAGATTCATAGATTACCTCTCAGTGTGAAACGGAAGGTTGTGATGAAACCGGCAAGAGTCCCTCAAACTGTCGTGGCTCCTGATTGCTGGGGCGATTTGCCCTGGGGAGAGCTTTATCGCAAGGCGCTGGAGCGCCAGCTCAACCCGTGGTTCACTAAAATGTATGGTTTTCATCTGCTTAAGATTGGCAATTTAAGCGCAGAAATCAATTGCGAAGCGTGCGCGGTTTCTCATCAAGTGAATGTTTCTGCGCAAGGAATGCCCGTCCAGGTGCAGGCAGATCCACTTCATCTTCCTTTTGCCGATAAATCCGTTGATGTTTGTCTACTGGCACATACCTTGCCGTGGTGCACCGATCCGCATCGTTTATTGCGTGAAGCCGATCGGGTACTGATTGATGATGGCTGGCTGGTGATTAGTGGCTTCAATCCCATCAGTTTAATGGGATTACGCAAACTTGTGCCGGTATTGCGAAAAACCTCGCCCTATAACAGCCGGATGTTTACTCTGATGCGGCAACTGGACTGGCTCTCTTTGTTGAATTTTGAAGTGCTGCACGCCAGCCGTTTCCACGTTCTCCCGTGGAACAAACACGGAGGAAAACTATTGAATGCGCATATTCCTGCGCTTGGTTGCTTACAACTTATTGTTGCCCGGAAACGGACTATTCCTTTAACGCTAAACCCGATGAAACAGAGTAAAAACAAGCCACGAATTCGCCAGGCGGTTGGAGCCACCCGGCAATGTCGTAAACCACAGGCTTAAACTTCGACTTGATAGCCCGTATCTTCCAGTGTGGGATTCATCGCTGCGGCACGAGCCAGTTCATCGCAACGTTCGTTTTCCGGGTGTCCGGCATGGCCTTTAACCCATTCCCATTTGATTTGATGCTGCCCCAATGCAGCATCAAGACGTTGCCAGAGATCGACATTTTTTACTGGTTTTTTGTCTGCTGTTTTCCAGCCACGTTTTTTCCAGTTATGGATCCACTGAGTGATCCCCTGGCGGACATACTGGCTGTCGGTACTCAAAATGACTTCGCAATGTTCTTTTAACGCCTCCAGCGCGACAATAGCGGCCATCAACTCCATACGGTTGTTGGTGGTGCGGGTGTAGCCTGCGCTAAAGGTTTTCTCGCGTCCGCGATAGCGTAAAATAGCGCCGTAACCCCCAGGTCCAGGATTACCCAGACACGAACCATCGGTGAAAATTTCTACCTGTTTAAGCATCTCTGGTAGACTTCCTGTAATTGAATCGAACTGTAAAACGACAAGTCTGACATAAATGACCGCTATGAGCACTGCAATTACACGCCAGATCGTTCTCGATACCGAAACCACCGGTATGAACCAGATTGGTGCGCACTATGAAGGCCACAAGATCATTGAGATTGGTGCCGTTGAAGTGGTGAACCGTCGCCTGACGGGCAATAACTTCCATGTTTATCTCAAACCCGATCGGCTGGTGGATCCGGAAGCCTTTGGCGTACATGGTATTGCCGATGAATTTTTGCTCGATAAGCCCACGTTTGCCGAGGTAGCCGATGAGTTCATGGACTATATCCGCGGCGCGGAGTTGGTGATCCATAACGCAGCGTTCGATATCGGCTTTATGGACTACGAGTTTTCGTTGCTTAAGCGCGATATTCCGAAGACCAATACCTTCTGTAAGGTCACCGATAGCCTTGCGGTGGCGAGGAAAATGTTTCCTGGTAAGCGCAACAGCCTCGATGCGTTATGTGCCCGCTACGAAATAGATAACAGTAAACGAACGCTACACGGGGCATTACTCGATGCACAGATCCTTGCGGAAGTTTATCTGGCGATGACCGGTGGTCAAACGTCGATGGCTTTTGCGATGGAAGGAGAGACACAACAGCAACAAGGTGAAGCAACAATTCAGCGCATTGTGCGTCAGGCAAGTAAGTTACGCGTTGTTTTTGCGACAGATGAAGAGCTTGCGGCACATGAAGCCCGTCTCGATCTGGTGCAGAAGAAAGGCGGAAGCTGCCTCTGGCGGGCATAAATACCTGTAAAAGGCGCTAAAAATAGCGACTTGGGCGATTTTTGCAGCAAACGATTCAAAAGATGAGAAAAACCGTTGACGAAGGGTGAGGCAATCCGTAATATTCGCCTCGTTCCCAACGGAACACAACGCGGAGCGGTAGTTCAGTCGGTTAGAATACCTGCCTGTCACGCAGGGGGTCGCGGGTTCGAGTCCCGTCCGTTCCGCCAATATTCAGAAAGCCCGAATCATTACTGATTCGGGCTTTCGTCGTTTAAGTTCCAGAGAAAAATAGCCACGAAACTTATCTCGTAGCCATATTCACCCTCTAACGAAATGTGAATTCATCCGCATCCCGCCATGCCGGAAACTTTTCTCTATATTCCCGCAATGCCACCATCGACAGCTCCGCATCAATGCGCGTTGCCTGATGCGCGTCGGCAGTAGCGATAATCTCGCCCTGTGGATTAATCACCCTGCTGTCACCACGATAATGGCAGCCGTTGCCATCGCTGCCGACGCGATTGCATCCCGCCACATACGCCTGATTCTCAATCGCGCGGGCTGTCAGCAATGCCTGCCAGTGCAGAGAGCGCGGAGCAGGCCAGTTGGCGACGTACAGGGCGAGGTCATAATCGTTGAGATTGCGCGACCACACAGGAAAACGTAAGTCGTAGCACACCAGCGGCAAAATACGCCAGCCGCGCCATTCCACAATCACTCGCGCATTGCCCGCTTTATAATGCAGATGCTCATCTGCCATGCGGAACAGATGACGCTTATCATAAAAATGTACCGTGCCGCCCGGCTCAACCAGCAAAAAGCGGTTAACCGAACCAGACTCCGTTTGTAATGCAACACTGCCTGCAATCAGCGCATTGCACTGCTGCGCCTTAGCTGTCATCCAGTTCACTACGTCATTTTGTGCTAGCGACGAAGCTGCCGCTTCCATGGCAAAGCCGCTGGTAAACATCTCCGGTAGAACGATCACATCGCGCCCGGTAATACCTTCCAGTTGACGATCAAAATGGCGCAGGTTGGCAGGGCCATCCATCCACACCAGTGGTTGCTGCAAAAGCGTAATCTTCAAACCAGGCACGGTGTACAACTCCTTTATGCGAAGGGTTTTATAACTCTAACACCTTATCAGGCAGTTGCCTTAGCGCAGAATAAATTGATAACAAATGCTGATATTGGAAATATCTGATTTGCAAATTATCGTGTTATCGCCAGGCTTTAGGAGGTTAATAACATGGGCAGGATAAGCTCGGGAGGAATGATGTTTAAGGCAATAACGACAGTCGCCGCTCTGGTCATCGCCACCAGTGCAATGGCGCAGGATGATTTAACCATTAGCAGCCTTGCAAAGGGCGAAACCACCAAAGCTGCGTTTAATCAGATGGTGCAAGGGCATAAGCTGCCTGCCTGGGTGATGAAAGGCGGTACTTATACCCCTGCACAAACCGTAACGTTGGGAGATGAGACGTATCAGGTGATGAGCGCGTGCAAACCGCATGACTGTGGCTCGCAACGTATCGCTGTGATGTGGTCCGAGAAATCTAATCAGATGACGGGGCTGTTCTCGACCATTGATGAGAAAACGTCGCAAGAGAAACTCACCTGGTTGAATGTGAACGATGCGCTTTCTATTGATGGTAAAACGGTGCTGTTCGCGGCGTTGACCGGCAGCCTGGAAAACCATCCGGATGGCTTTAATTTTAAATAATTAGCGGATAAAGAAACGGAGCCTTTCGGCTCCGTTATTCAATTACGCGGCTTCAACTTTTCGCACTTTCTCCGGCAACTTTACCGGCTTCGTCGCAAGCTCTTCCGGATCAAAGTCATCAACATTAATACTGCGCAGACGGCTTTCTTCAGCTTTCACAAGAATAGCGGCTTCATCTTTATCAATCAGCCCCTTCGCCAGCGCGTTATGCGCCAGTTCATCCAGACGGGTAAACGGCAGGTTTTTACCCAGCTCTTTACAGATCCGCTGATGAATTGGGTCGGCGGCAATCACATCCACCAGCGCCTCTTCCAGTAAACCAACCGGGTTATGCTCGCTCGGCGTCAGGTACTGACCGCGACCAATACGTGAACGGGTGGCGTTCGGCACTTGTAAAATCTTCGCCACCTTATGATCCAGCTTATCAGAAGGTGCCAGATAATGACGTCCGGTCGGGAAGATCACCACATTCAGCAGCCCGGCAACCACGCGGCTCGGGAAGTTTTGCAGTAAATCATCCATCGCCTGTTCAGCCTGATACAGCGCATCCTGTACGCCCCAGTGCACCAGCGGCAGGTCGGCTTCATTACGGCCTTCGTCGTCATAACGCTTCAGAACGGCAGAGGCGAGGTAAAGCTGACTTAAAATATCCCCCAGACGGGCCGAGATACGCTCGCGACGTTTCAGGCTGCCGCCCAGCACCGCCATCGAGACATCAGAAAGCAGGGCGAGGTTGGCGCTCAGGCGGTTCAGGTGCTGATAGTAGCGTTTAGTGGCATCGCCGGTTGGCGTGCTGCTGGTTAAACCGCGCGTCAGGCCCAGCCAGAAGCTGCGAACTTTGTTGCTACCGACGTGACCGATATGTTTGAACAGCAGTTTATCGAACGCATTTACGTCATTGTTCTTCGCCGCTTCCATCTCTTCCAGCACGTACGGATGGCAACGAATCGCTCCTTGTCCGAAGATCATCATGCTGCGGGTCAGAATGTTAGCCCCTTCAACGGTGATGGCAATCGGTGCGCCCTGGTAAGCACGGGCCAGGAAGTTGCTTTGCCCGAGCATAATGCCTTTGCCACCAGTGATATCCATCGCATCAATAATCGACTGCTGCCCACGGTGGGTACAGTGATACTTAACGATAGCCGACAGCACGGCAGGTTTTTCACCGAGCATAATGCCGTAGGTAATCAGCGATGCCGCAGCATCCATTACATAAGCGTTTCCGGCAATACGCGCCAGCGGCTCTTCAATCCCTTCCATCTTACCAATAGAGATTTTGAACTGACGGCGGATGTGCGCATACGCACCCGTTGCCAGCGCTACCGATTTCACGCCGCCGGTTGAGTTGGAAGGCAGGGTGATACCGCGGCCTACCGAGAGGCACTCCACCAGCATCCGCCAGCCTTGCCCGGCCATTTTCGGCCCGCCGATGATGTAATCGATCGGCACGAAGACATCTTTACCGCGCGTCGGTCCGTTCTGGAACGGTACGTTCAGCGGGAAGTGGCGACGACCAATTTCCACGCCCGGCGTGGTGGTCGGGATCAGCGCACAGGTAATACCTAAATCTTCTGCGCCACCCAGCAGTTTTTCCGGGTCGGAGAGTTTAAACGCCAGACCAAGCACGGTCGCAATCGGTGCCAGCGTAATGTAACGTTTGTTCCAGGTCAGTCGCATCCCCAGCACCTGCTGGCCCTGCCACTCGCCCATGCAAACAATCCCGGTATCCGGAATCGCGCCCGCATCGGAACCCGCTTCGGGGCTGGTCAGTGCAAAGCAAGGGATCTCCTGACCACGCGCCAGACGCGGCAGATAGTGATCTTTCTGCTCGTCAGTGCCGTAATGTTGCAGTAGCTCACCCGGGCCTAATGAGTTTGGCACGCCGACGGTAATCGCCAGGATCCCGCTCACGCCGGAGAGTTTTTGCAGCACGCGAGACTGGGCATAAGCCGAGAACTCCAGCCCGCCGTACTCTTTTTTGATGATCATCGCGAAGAAGCGATGCTCTTTAAGATACGCCCACAGCTCCGGCGGCAAATCCGCCAGCTCATGGGTAATCTGGAAATCATTCGCCATCCGGCAGGCTTCTTCTACCGGACCGTCGAGAAACGCTTGCTCTTCAGCGGTCAGGCGCGGCTGCGGATAGTTATGCAGCTTTTTCCAGTCCGGCTTGCCCTGGAACAAGTCGCCCTCCCACCAGGTGGTGCCCGCATCAATCGCTTCTTTCTCAGTGCGCGACATCGGCGGCATTACCTTACGGAAACCGCGAAATACCGGCGCGGAAATCATCGACTTACGCATAGGCGCAAAGTTAAATGGCACGAGGATAATGGCCAGAGGCACCAGTACCCACGCCGACCACAGACCAGCAACGCCGAGTGCGGCTGTCCAGGCGAGCAAAATCAGACTGCTGATAAATAAGCTCACGCGGTGATAGAACAACGCGCCGAGCAGGACAACCGTAGCGAGAATACTCAAAATCATCATAACGAAAAGCCCCTTACTTGTAGGAGGTCTGACCACTTGTGATGATATGGTTGTAGTGGATGTAAAAACATTTAGCAATGTGTTTACAATATAATTACAACGAAGCTCACATTGTTGCTGTTTTTATCCGCACTTCAGGTCAAAAAGTCCTGGTCATAGCATCTGCCCGTACTTCTCGCTTTTGGCGGTATCCGGTACACTGCATTTTGTCTATTACATTTATGCTGAAGGATATCCTCATGTACCAGGATCTTATTTGTAACGAACTGAACGAAGCGGCGGAAACGCTGGCTAATTTTTTAAAAGATGACGCCAATATTCACGCCATTCAGCGCGCGGCGGTCCTGTTAGCAGACAGCTTTAAAGGCGGTGGCAAAGTGCTTTCTTGCGGCAACGGCGGCTCCCATTGCGACGCTATGCACTTTGCTGAAGAGTTGACGGGGCGCTACCGTGAAAACCGTCCGGGCTACCCGGCGATTGCCATTTCTGACGTTAGTCATATTTCCTGCGTCGGTAACGATTTTGGTTTCAATGATATTTTCTCCCGTTACGTTGAAGCGGTAGGTCGCGAAGGCGATGTACTGCTGGGGATCTCTACCTCCGGTAACTCTGCAAACGTGATCAAAGCGATCGCAGCGGCGCGTGAGAAGGGGATGAAAGTGATCACCCTGACCGGTAAAGATGGCGGCAAAATGGCTGGCACGGCGGATATTGAAATTCGCGTTCCGCACTTTGGTTATGCCGACCGCATTCAGGAGATCCACATTAAAGTGATCCATATCCTGATCCAGTTAATTGAAAAAGAGATGGTTAAGTAAGGTCTTTTCTCCCTTTCAGGGAGAGGGCCGGGGTGAGGGTAACAGCCTGCACCTTTGTACTTTTTAATCAATCTTCGCCGGGGGCCATGCGCTCCCGCTGTTGTGGAGGTTACCCATGTGCGAATTGCTCGGGATGAGCGCCAACGTCCCTACTGATATCTGCTTTAGTTTCACCGGGCTTGTACAGCGTGGTGGTGGAACCGGGCCACATAAAGATGGCTGGGGCATCACCTTTTACGAAGGTAAAGGCTGTCGCACATTTAAAGATCCACAACCCAGCTTTAATTCCCCCATCGCCAAACTTGTCCAGGACTACCCGATAAAATCCTGTTCGGTTGTGGCTCATATTCGCCAGGCCAATCGGGGCGAGGTGGCGCTGGAAAATACTCACCCGTTTACCCGCGAGTTATGGGGACGTAACTGGACTTATGCCCATAACGGGCAACTGACGGGGTACAAATCACTGGAAACCGGCAACTTCCGCCCGGTCGGTGAAACCGACAGCGAAAAAGCCTTCTGCTGGCTCCTGCATAAATTAACGCAGCGTTACCCGCGCACACCGGGCAATATGGCGGCAGTGTTTAAATATATCGCCTCACTGGCGGATGAACTGCGGCAGAAGGGCGTTTTCAACATGCTGCTTTCTGACGGACGCTATGTAATGGCGTATTGCTCGACTAATTTACACTGGATCACCCGCCGCGCGCCGTTTGGCGTGGCAACGTTGCTGGATCAGGATGTGGAAATCGACTTCAGCTCGCAGACCACACCGAATGATGTGGTCACGGTGATTGCAACACAGCCGCTGACGGGCAATGAAACCTGGCAAAAGATTATGCCAGGCGAATGGCGCTTATTTTGCCTCGGGGAGCGTGTAGTTTGATGCCAGCTGTGGCTGCACAACTTCGTGGCTTAACGGCTTGCTGACCACGTAACGGCCATTGACCACAGAAACGGTCGGTGGCTTACGGGTTTGCTCAAAGTAGTCGTAGCCCGGCTTCAGTTGCTCCCAGAAGTCCTTAAAGTTGGAATATTTATGGCGCTTCATATTGGCGTCGGTCATGCGGAACGGGTAAATACTCACTTGCACGCTCGGCTGACCAAACACCAGCGCACCAGTAACGAACTGGAAGATCTCATCAATACCCTGATTGGTCATCGCGTAGCAGCCGATGGAAACACAATCGCCGTGGATCATCAGATATTTCCCTTCATAACCATGCGCACGGTCATAGGCATTGGGGAATCCAATATTAATCGCTTTGTAGTAACGGCTGTCTGGTTTTAACTGATTACGCTGGACGCTATAAAACCCTTCCGGGCTTTTGAAATCGCCCTGACGCTGTTTTGGCCCTAAGCCGCCGGAATATTTACAGATTTTATAGCTGTCGAGCAGTTGATATTGCTCGCCCATTTTGACGTAGAGATCGAGCGTACGTTCTTCCTTGAAGATCTGGATGTAGACAGGGGATCCCATCAACTGCTGCTTATACTCTTTGCTCACTGGCGTGGTCGAGCTACTGCTGCCCAGCAAACCGGCAAACGAAACGCACGGGATCAACAACATCGCAAGAATTAATGCGATTTTACGCATACTGCTTATTCCTTGATAAAACGGTTACACACGCCAGGACGGCAAAATGGATCCCAAATCGGAATAGTCTGGATTTGGAAGGCTCACATTATCACCAAAAGAGTTTTACGCAAGCCTGTCGGCGCAGGGTTTACAAATTTCATCGGCAGCGGGCTTTACCCAAATAGCGCCGCGTGAGTTCCAGTTCTCTCAAATCGTAAAAGTTTATCGGTAAGTTTGTAAATCAGGATCCAGTCCGGTTCGACATGAGCATCGCGATAACCTTTCCATGAACCTTGCAGCGGGTGGTCTTTATAAACAGCTGGAAGCAGTAAAGTATTATTGATAAGAGCGTCATAAGATATTTCAATTTATTCATATCCTTATGACGCTTTTGTGCAAGTTTTACATCCTTTGAAAATTGTCCCGAGTATTCAATATCCCTTTGAATCATATTTAAATTCCTAATTTATCAAATAAATCATCGGCGTCTTTGGCCTTATGAATACCAACGCCAGCTTCGCTGTTTTTGATTGATTGAATAGTTAATTGATTAGGCTCGCGTAAATCAAACGGCAATGCCTTTTCACGCGCGACCTTTGTGAGGGTTATGCGAACCAGGTCAGAGATGGTCAGCCCCATCCCGGCCAGTACGTCCGCCGCCTGATTCTTCAGATCTTCATCGATTCGGGCGCGAACAAACGCGTTAGCAGCCATTGGGATATCTCCTGTGCTGTATATTTATTCAGCTTGAATTGTAGCTCAAATGAGCAACAGCGACAATCCATGAGTAATTTAATAAACGGATGTTTTTACATAATTAACTGAAATATATTTATTAATTTTATAATAATGGTTTATTAAGTTTGTTCAGGTACGGGCCGGGATACACTGCAACATCAATGCATGACCAGCCATTATTGAGAATGTCTTTGCCGTCGATTCCCTCTTTTGTGTTGTCGGGATTACTGTTGCTTTGCTTGCCGTTTTCTTCATTTGCCAGCGCCACCACATCACATATCTCTTTCAGCTACGCCGCCCGCCAGCGGATGCAAAACCGTGCGCGTTTATTAAAACAGTACCAAACCCATCTGAAAAAACAGGCCAGCTATATTGTGGAAGGCAATGCCGAAAGCAGAAGGGCGCTACGCCAGCACAACCGGGAGCAGATAAAACAGCATCCAGAATGGTTTCCTGCGCCGCTCAAGGCGAGTGACAGACGCTGGCAGGCGCTGGCGGAAAACAACCACTTTTTAAGCAGCGATCACCTGCATAACATCACCGAAGTGGCGATTCACCGCCTGGAGCAGCAGCTTGGCAAGCCTTATGTCTGGGGCGGCACGCGGCCCGATAAAGGCTTCGACTGTAGCGGGTTGGTTTTTTATGCCTACAACAAGATCCTTGAGGCGAAGCTCCCGCGCACAGCCAATGAGATGTATCACTACCATCGGGCAACGATTGTGGCGAACAACGACCTGCGCCGGGGAGATTTGCTGTTTTTCCATATTCACAGCCGCGAGATAGCCGATCATATGGGGGTGTATCTGGGAGACGGTCAGTTTATCGAGTCACCACGTACCGGCGAAACCATTCGGATAAGCCGGTTAGCTGAACCTTTCTGGCAGGATCATTTTTTAGGCGCGCGGCGGATTTTGACGGAAGAGACGATTTTGTAGGACGGAGAGGGCGTTCACGCCGGATTCGGCAATTGTGCACCGATGCCTGATGCGACGCTGGCGCGTCTTATCATGCCTACAAATCTGTGCGTTTATGCGAGCCGCTTTCCCGTTATTCCATCACCTCATTGCCGACCTTTCCTTTTCTTCTTACCGTTGAGAAAAAGGAGTCGCCATGTCTGAATATCGTCGTTATTACATCAAAGGGGGAACCTGGTTTTTCACGGTTAACCTACGAAATCGTCGAAGCCATCTTCTGACCGCTCAGTTCCAGATGCTCCGTAAAGTCATTATTAACGTTAAGCGAGCCAGACCTTTTGAAATTAACGCCTGGGTAGTTTTGCCGGAGCATATGCACTGTATCTGGACATTACCCGAAAGCGATGATGATTTTTCCTCTCGCTGGCGGGAGATTAAAAAACAGTTCACCCATGCTTGTGGATTGCAAAATATCTGGCAACCGCGTTTTTGGGAGCACGCCATCCGCAATACCAAAGACTATCGCCATCATGTTGATTATATTTATATAAATCCAGTAAAACATGGCTGGGTAAAGCAAGTGAGTGATTGGCCATTCTCAACGTTTCATCGCGATGTCGCGAAGGGGTTATATCCCATCGATTGGGCGGGGGACGTAACGGATTTTAGTGCCGGGGAGCGTATCATTGTATAATTGCGCGCCGATGCCGGATGCGCTTACGCTTAGCCTACGAATCGTGCCTGAACGGTAGGCCGGATAAGGCGTTCACGCCGCATCCGGCGGTTGTGCGCAGATGCCGGATACCTACATCAACGCCCCCATAATCTTCAACTCCAGCTCGTCCGGCACTTCGTTATACGACAGCACATGCAGCCCCGGCGCAAACAACCTTGCGTAGCGCGCCAGCAAAGGGCGCAACTGCGGAGGCACCAGCAGCACAGGGTCTTTCCCCGCCGCTTTCATCTGCTCCTTCACCTGCGGCATCGTGTTCTGGAACTGGTTAAGCATATTCGGGTCCACCGGCACGCTGTCGAGCATCACTTTGCCGCCCTGTTGCGCCTGATTCACTACGTTGGTCAGCAGATTTTCCAGCTCATTATTCAGCGTATACACCGTCAGCTCCTGTTTGCGAACGAACGGATGGGTAATGCTGCGCCGCAGCGCCAGGCGCACATCAGCCGCCAGCAGAATATGATCTTTGGTCACCGCGCTACTGGCAACCAGCACGGTGGCGATGGTGACGATATCGCGCAGGGAAACGCCTTCGGTCAGCAGCGCCCGGTACACTTTCAGCAACTGACTGTAATTGAGCGCCGCGCTCAAATCCTCCGCCAGGCGCGGTGCCATCGACGACAGGCGGTTATGCAACTGCGTAATATCGTCATAGTTAAAGAGGTCAGGAATATAGCTGCGCACAATCTTATTCACATGTGTGGCAATTACGCTGGCGCTGTCGATCACCTGATACCCCATATTCAGCGCCTTCGCCTTCTGCGCGGGCTGGATCCAGGTGACCGGCATCCCATACGCCGGGTCGTTCCCCAGCACGCCGTCAATCTCACCGTAGGTTTCACTGGAGGGCAGGGCCATCAGTTTATCCGCCGGAATATCCGCTTCATCAGCCTTAATGCCGTTGATGAAAATGGCGTACTGGCTGGGCTTGAGGCGGAAGTTTTCCCGAATGCGGATCTCCGGTAGCAGCACGCCGTTGCCGTCGGATATCACCTGCCGCACGCCGCGAATCCGCTGGGTGAGCGGGTTCCCCTGCGCTTTGTCCACCAGCGCCACCAGCTTGTAGCCGAGACTTAAGCTGATAGGCTCGATCAGCGGAATGGTTTCCCAACTGACCTGTTGCTCGCTGGTTTCGGTGATGGTGCGGGTCAGTGTTTCGAGGCTTTTCTCTTCCGCCTCCGCCGCCTGCGGGCGTTTGCTCATCCGCCAGCCGGTAAAGCCAAGCAGGGCGCTGAACAGCAAAAATGGCAGATGCGGCATCCCCGGCACCACCGCCAGCACAAACATGATCCCGGTGGCGGTGTAGAGCACCGACGGGCTTGCCAGCAGCTGGTGGCGCACGTCATGGGCGATATCGCCGTTGTCGCTGACGCGGGTGACGATAATCGCCGCCGCGGTGGAGAGCAGCAGGGAAGGGATCTGCGCCACCAGCCCGTCGCCGATGGTCATCAGCACATACTGCTGGAAGGCGGCGTCGGCGCTCAGGTTGTATTTGAAGATCCCGATACAGACGCCGCCGATCAGGTTGATCGCCAGAATCATCATCCCGGCGATGGCATCCCCGCGCACAAACTTCGATGCCCCGTCCATCGCGCCGTAGAAATCGGCCTCGCTGGCAACATCTTTACGCCGGGTCTGCGCCTGCGCCTGATTGATCAACCCGGCGTTAAGATCGGCGTCAATCGCCATCTGCTTGCCGGGCATCGCGTCCAGGGTAAAGCGGGCAGAAACCTCGGAAATACGCTCGGCCCCTTTGGTGACGACGATAAAGTTGATTGTCAACAGCGTCAGTAAATCCGAGCGTGAAAGCATTATCGCCGCGCTGCACGGGCAGTCGATTTTTAACGGTGGTGGGCTGTCGCCGTTAAATAAAATCAGCCCGTCTCATCCGTCAAAACCTGCCACCGTGGCGGTGCCGGAAGAAACGGAGAAAAAAGCGCGCGACGTCAACGAGAAAACGGCGCTGCTGAAGAAGAAATCCGCCACCGAGCTTGGTGAGCTGGCAACCAGTATCAACACCATTGCCCGTGATGCGCATATGGAAGCGAATCTGGAGATGGAGATTGTCCCGCAGGGATTACGCGTGCTGATTAAAGACGACCAGAATCGCAATATGTTCGAACGTGGCAGCGCGCAGATTATGCCGTTCTTTAAAACGCTGCTGGTGGAGCTCGCGCCAGTGTTCGACTCGCTCGATAACAAAATTATTATTACCGGGCATACCGATGCGATGGCCTACAAAAACAATATCTACAACAACTGGAACCTTTCGGGTGACCGCGCGCTTTCGGCTCGTCGGGTGCTGGAAGAGGCAGGAATGCCGGAAGATAAAGTGATGCAGGTGAGCGCAATGGCGGACCAGATGCTGCTGGACGCGAAAAATCCGCAAAGCGCGGGCAACCGGCGCATTGAGATTATGGTGCTGACTAAAAGCGCGTCCGATACGCTGTATCAATACTTTGGTCAGCATGGGGATAAAGTGGTGCAGCCGCTGGTGCAAAAGCTGGATAAGCAGCAGGTGCTTTCACAGCGAACGCGTTAAATGCTGAATCTTTACGCATTTCTCAAGCCCTGAAATCACTGTATACTTTACCAGTGTTGAGAGGTGAGCAATGCGTAAAATCATTCATGTGGATATGGACTGCTTTTTCGCAGCGGTGGAGATGCGCGACAATCCTGCCCTGCGCGATATCCCTATTGCTATTGGCGGCAGCCGCGAACGTCGGGGGGTGATCAGCACCGCCAATTATCCCGCGCGTAAATTTGGCGTACGCAGCGCTATGCCGACAGGGATGGCGCTCAAATTATGCCCACATCTCACGCTGCTTCCAGGGCGCTTTGACGCCTACAAAGAAGCCTCAAATCATATCCGCGAAATTTTCTCGCGCTATACCTCGCGCATTGAACCGTTATCACTGGATGAAGCCTATCTCGACGTCACCGATAGTGTGCATTGCCACGGCTCCGCGACCCTCATCGCCCAGGAAATCCGCCAGACGATCTTTAACGAGCTGCAACTGACGGCATCTGCGGGCGTTGCGCCGGTAAAGTTTCTCGCCAAAATTGCTTCCGACATGAATAAACCCAACGGTCAGTTTGTGATTACGCCGGCAGAAGTTCCGGCATTTCTGCAAACCTTACCGCTGGCAAAAATTCCCGGCGTCGGCAAAGTCTCGGCGGCAAAACTGGAAGCGATGGGGCTGCGGACCTGCGGTGATGTGCAAAAGTGTGATCTGGTGACTCTGCTCAAACGTTTTGGCAAATTTGGACGCATTTTGTGGGAGCGTAGTCAGGGGATTGACGAGCGCGACGTTAACAGCGAACGGTTGCGAAAATCCGTCGGCGTGGAACGCACGATGGCGGAAGATATTCATCACTGGTCTGAATGTGAAGCGATTATTGAGCGGCTGTATCCTGAACTTGAACGCCGTCTGGCAAAGGTAAAACCTGATTTACTGATTGCTCGCCAGGGGGTGAAATTAAAGTTTGATGATTTTCAGCAAACCACTCAGGAGCACGTCTGGCCGCGGCTGAATAAAGCTGACTTAATCGCCACCGCGCGTAAAACCTGGAATGAACGCCGTGGCGGGCGCGGTGTGCGTCTGGTGGGGCTGCATGTGACGTTACTTGACCCTCAAATGGAAAGACAACTGGTGCTGGGATTATGAATAACATACAAATAAGAAACTATCAGCCTGGCGATTTTCAGCAACTATGCGCTATTTTCCTTAGAGCGGTTACGATGACCGCCAGTCAGCATTATTCACCACAACAAATTGCCGCCTGGGCGCAGATTGACGAATCTCGCTGGAAGGAGAAACTCGCGAAATCACAAGTGCGGGTTGCAGTCATTAATGCAAAACTGGTCGGCTTTATTACCTGCGTTGAACACTATATCGATATGTTATTTGTTGACCCTGAATACACCCGCCGTGGGGTTGCCAGCGCTTTGTTAAAACCTTTGATTAAGTCTGAATCCGAACTAACGGTAGATGCCAGCATAACCGCAAAACCCTTTTTTGAACGTTATGGTTTTCAGACAGTTAAGCAGCAGCGCGTTGAATGCCGGGGAGCGTGGTTTACTAATTTTTATATGCGATATAAACCGCAACATTAAATCCAGCTTGCAAAGAAAATAACGCCCGCCTAGTATGTGCGCGTTTTCTTATTCCACAAACTGCAAGGAGGTAAATCATGACAAATCCTTTATCAATGACTCTTTGCAGACCTTTCCAGGATTAATTCTTTTTTTCTTGCCCTGGATTCGTCTGCCATTTCCTGATTTTTATTCATAAATGGAATGGTACATGGGCAAATATATTCGTCCCTTATCCGATGCGGTATTTACCATCGCATCTGATGACCTGTGGATCGAGAGTTTAGCGATCCAACAATTACACACCACGGCAAATTTACCCGACATGCAACGCGTAGTAGGGATGCCAGATTTACACCCCGGACGCGGCTATCCGATTGGCGCAGCGTTCTTCTCCGTAGGCCGTTTTTACCCGGCACTGGTCGGCAATGATATCGGCTGCGGTATGGCGCTATGGCAAACAGATATTTTCGCGCGCAAATACAACGCCGATAAGTTTGAAAAGCGATTATCTGCGCTGGATGACGTTGCTGAAGAAAGCTGGCTGGAGGAAAACCTGCCGTCAGCGTTAGCACAGCATCCGTGGCGCAGCTCGCTGGGTTCCATCGGTGGCGGAAACCACTTCGCAGAACTGCAACAAGTTGATCAAATTATCGACGCTGAACTGTTTGCACTGACAGGTCTGGATGCGCAGCATCTGCAACTGCTGGTTCATAGCGGCTCGCGGGGTTTGGGCCAGTCTATTTTACAGCGGCATATTGCCTCGTTTTCGCATCATGGTTTGCCTGAAGGCAGTGACGACGCGCTAAGTTATATTGTGGAACATGATGATGCGCTGGCGTTTGCGCGTATTAATCGCCAGCTGATCGCTTTGCGCATAATGCAACAAGTTAAGGCCACCGGAAGTCCGGTTCTGGATGTGGCGCATAACTTTGTTAGCGCGTGCCAAATCGGCGATCAACAGGGCTGGTTGCATCGTAAAGGCGCCACGCCGGATGACAACGGTCTGGTGATTATTCCCGGTTCACGCGGCGATTACTCCTGGCTGGTTAAACCTGTTGCGAACGAAAAAACGCTCCACTCGCTGGCGCATGGGGCAGGGCGCAAATGGGGACGTACTGAGTGTAAAGGGCGTCTGGCAGCGAAATACACAGCGACGCAGCTCTCACGTACTGAACTTGGCAGCCGGGTAATTTGTCGCGATAAACAACTCATCTTTGAAGAAGCGCCACAAGCTTATAAATCGGCTGAAAGCGTGGTGCAATGTCTGGTGCAGGCTGGGTTAATTATTCCTGTCGCGCGACTGCGTCCGGTGCTAACGCTCAAAAACAGTGGAGGGAAAAAAGGATGATCTTGCTACAACTCTCCTCAGCTCAGGGGCCGGAAGAATGTTGCCTGGCAGTGAAAAAGGCGCTGGACAGGCTGATTAAAGAAGCTACCCGACAAGACGTCGCGGTAACGGTGCTGGAAACAGAAACGGGCCGCTACTCTGACACGCTGCGTTCAGCGCTGGTTTCTCTGGATGGCGATAACGCATGGGCATTAAGCGAAAGTTGGTGCGGCACTATTCAGTGGATTTGTCCGAGTCCGTATCGGCCTCATCATAGGCGCAAAAACTGGTTTCTGGGCATTGGGCGTTTTACCGCTGATGAGCAGGAGCAATCCGACGCGATCCGTTATGAGACGCTGCGTTCGTCGGGGCCGGGCGGTCAACATGTCAATAAAACCGACTCGGCGGTACGCGCCACGCATTTGGCTACCGGAATTAGCGTGAAGGTTCAGTCAGAGCGTAGTCAGCATGCTAACAAGCGGCTGGCGCGATTGCTGATTGCATGGAAGCTGGAACAACAGCAACAGGAAAATAGCGCGGTGCTGAAATCGCAGCGGCGAATGTTCCATCACCAGATTGAACGTGGCAACCCGCGACGGACATTTACAGGGATGGCTTTTGTTGCTGTGTAATTGAGGAATGTCTCCCGCCGTTTTCTATATGAAAGCGGCGGGCAAAACGAAAGGAATCGTCATGTTTATCGGTCATCTTCCGGCTGGTTATTTAATAACTTGTACTTTAGTGAAACGCTTGCCACTGATTGCTCGTCATGCGCGCTGGGCGATGGTTATTGGCTTAGTTGGGGCCATTGCGCCCGATTTTGATCTTTTCTGGTGCTATCTGGTTGATAACGGGCAACGCCATCATCATCTTTACCCGTCTCATTGGCCATTATTATGGTTTGCTCTGCTGGCGGCGACATTAGTTTGGGCCGCAATTGCGAAGAATAAACTTCCGGCGTGGTTGGGCGTGGTGTTTTGCCTGAATGGTATCGTGCATTTATTACTCGATACGCTGGTCGGTGATATCTGGTGGTTGATGCCTTTCGTTAACCAACCCTTTGCACTCTTTCATATTACGGCGGTACATCATCCGTGGTGGCTCAATTTTTTATTACACTGGTCGTTTTTACTTGAACTGGCATTAGTGGTTGCCGCCATTGCCATGTGGTACAGGCGTAATGCCAAAATGGTAAATGCATGAAAAAATAATTCTGACTTTAAGCGGCGTAACATGTTTCCTGGGGAAATTCTCCCGTGGCTAAGTATGTTTTCCTGACTTTGCCCCAGGCTCTGAACATATAAAAATTCTGCTTTTCACCCTTAAGTTCTTTCACGGATTCCAGCGCAAAACTTTCTTTGGTGATCAGAAACTCCCCCCATGAAATATGGTCGCAGCTATATAAATATGCGACCTTTTCATGAGTTTCATAATGTTTTGTTATTTCGATATAGATAGCCATTGGCTTCAAACAGAAGTCCACGCCCGCAGGCGTGGACGTTATCGTTATTACTTCGCCGGAATTTCTTTCAGCAGTTCAGTCAGCAGTGTCCAGTAATGACCAACGCTTTCGATATGAACCTGCTCATCCGGAGAGTGTGGACCGGTAATGGTTGGCCCGATAGAAACCATGTCCATTTCCGGATACGGTTTTTTGAACAGACCACATTCCAGGCCCGCGTGGATAATCTGGATGTTCGGCGTCTTGTTGAACAGACGCTGATAGGTTTCACGTACCAGATGCATCACCGGAGAATTAGCGTCCGGCTGCCAGCCAGGATATGCGCCTTTCGCTTCGGTTTTCGCGCCAGCCAGTTTACCCAGAGAATCCAGCATGCTCACCACGTAGTCTTTACCGCTGTCGATCAGAGAACGGATCAGGCAGTGAATTTCTACGTTATTGTCAGTCATGGTCACCACACCGACGTTCAGGGAGGTTTCGACCACGCCTTTTGCCACGTCGGAGTTGCGGATCACACCGTTCGGGGTGGCGTTCAGCAGACGAATAAAGGTATCGCGAGATTTCGCAATCAGGGCAGCTTTATCGTTCGCAACAGAGTCCAGCAGCAATGCCAGATTTTTCTCTTTCTCTGCCAGCTCGTTTTTCAGGATCTCCTGATAGGTATTCACCAGAGATTTCAGTGCGTCGACTTTATCAGCTGCGACAGCAATCGTCGCAAAGGCTTCACGCGGGATGGCGTTACGCAGTGTGCCACCGTTGAAATCGATAAGGCGCAGGTCCAGCTCTTCCGCATGACCCGCCAGGAAGCGCACCAGCAGTTTGTTGGCATTACCCAGGCCAACGTGGATTTCACCGCCGGAGTGACCGCCTTTCAGACCTTTTAAGGTTAACTTGAAGGTTTCAAAACCAGCTGGAACCGCTTCACGATCTAAATGCAGGTTGGAGGTGAAGTCGATACCCCCCGCACAACCCATGTAGATTTCACCTTCTTCTTCGGAGTCGGTGTTAATCAGAATATCAGCCTGCAACCAGTTGCTCTGTAAGCCAAAAGCACCGTCCATACCGGCTTCTTCGGTCATGGTCAGCAGCACTTCCAGCGGGCCGTGAACCACGTTTTCGTCAGCCAGAACCGCCAGTGCAGAGGCCATACCAATGCCGTTATCCGCACCCAGCGTGGTGCCGCGCGCTTTAACCCATTCGCCATCAATATAAGGCTGGATAGGATCTTTAGTGAAGTCATGCACGGTGTCGTTATTTTTCTGCGGCACCATATCGAGGTGGGCCTGCAAGACGACCGGTTTACGATTTTCCATACCTGCGGTAGCAGGTTTACGAATCAGGATATTACCTACCTGATCGCGTTCGACATGGAAACCTTTCTCTTTTGCCCAACCAACAATGTATTCAGCGAGTTGCTCTTCATGATAGGACGGGTGAGGAATAGAACAGATTTTGGCAAAAATATCCCACAGCGGCTGTGGAGATAATTGAGACAGTTCAGACACGTTAAGTCTCCTTGTCGATCACCCGCAAAACAGTATTGCAGGTCACAGGGTTAGCAGAAAATGTTGTCAACACAAGACAGGCTTGCGAGATATGTTTGAGAATACCACTTTATCCCGCGTCAGGGAGAGGCAGTGCGTAAAAAGACGCGGACTCATGTGAAATACTGGTTTTTAGTGCGCCAGATCTCTATAATCTCGCGCAACCTATTTTCCCCTCGAACACTTTTTAAGCCGTAGATAAACAGGCTGGGACACTTCACATGAGCGAAAAATACATCGTCACCTGGGACATGTTGCAGATCCATGCACGTAAACTCGCAAGCCGACTGATGCCTTCTGAACAATGGAAAGGCATTATTGCCGTAAGCCGTGGCGGTCTGGTACCGGGTGCGTTACTGGCGCGTGAACTGGGTATTCGTCATGTCGATACCGTTTGTATTTCCAGCTACGATCACGACAACCAGCGCGAGCTTAAAGTGCTGAAACGCGCAGAAGGCGATGGCGAAGGCTTCATCGTTATTGATGACCTGGTGGATACCGGTGGTACTGCGGTTGCGATTCGTGAAATGTATCCAAAAGCGCACTTTGTCACCATCTTCGCAAAACCGGCTGGTCGTCCGCTGGTTGATGACTATGTTGTTGATATCCCGCAAGATACCTGGATTGAACAGCCGTGGGATATGGGCGTCGTATTCGTCCCGCCAATCTCCGGTCGCTAATCTTTTCAACGCCTGGCACTGCCGGGCGTTGTTCTTTTTAACTTCAGGCGGGTTACAATAGTTTCCAGTAAGTATTCTGGAGGCTGCATCCATGACACAGGCAAACCTGAGCGAAACCCTGTTCAAACCCCGCTTTAAACATCCTGAAACCTCGACGCTAGTCCGCCGCTTTAATCACGGCGCACAACCGCCTGTGCAGTCGGCCCTTGATGGTAAAACCATCCCTCACTGGTATCGCATGATTAACCGTCTGATGTGGATCTGGCGCGGCATTGACCCACGTGAAATCCTCGACGTCCAGGCGCGTATTGTGATGAGCGATGCCGAACGTACCGACGATGATTTATACGATACGGTGATTGGCTACCGCGGCGGCAACTGGATTTATGAGTGGGCTACCCAGGCGATGGTGTGGCAACAAAAAGCCTGTGCGGAAGAAGATCCGCAACTCAGCGGTCGACACTGGCTGCATGCGGCTACGTTGTACAACATTGCTGCCTATCCTCATCTGAAAGGAGATGACCTGGCCGAGCAAGCGCAGGCTTTGTCAAACCGCGCCTATGAAGAGGCCGCTCAGCGTCTGCCGGGCACGATGCGGCAGATGGAGTTTACCGTACCCGGCGGTGCGCCCATCACCGGCTTTTTGCATATGCCGAAAGGTGATGGCCCGTTCCCGACAGTATTAATGTGTGGTGGTCTGGATGCGATGCAGACGGACTATTACAGCCTGTATGAACGTTATTTTGCGCCGCGCGGCATTGCGATGCTGACTATTGATATGCCGTCGGTGGGCTTTTCTTCAAAATGGAAGCTCACCCAGGACTCCAGCCTGTTGCATCAGCACGTCTTAAAGGCGCTGCCTAACGTACCGTGGGTAGATCACACTCGCGTCGCGGCCTTTGGTTTCCGTTTCGGCGCTAACGTTGCCGTGCGTCTGGCATACCTTGAATCGCCGCGTCTGAAAGCGGTTGCCTGTCTTGGTCCGGTAGTTCATACCCTGTTGAGTGATTTTAAGTGCCAGCAACAGGTGCCGGAAATGTATCTTGACGTTCTGGCGAGCCGTTTGGGGATGCATGATGCTTCCGACGAAGCGTTGCGCGTGGAGCTGAATCGCTATTCATTAAAAGTGCAAGGATTGCTGGGACGTCGCTGCCCAACGCCAATGTTATCAGGCTACTGGAAGAACGATCCGTTCAGCCCGGAAGAGGACTCACGCTTAATCACCTCATCATCTGCTGACGGTAAATTGTTAGAGATCCCATTTAACCCGGTGTATCGGAATTTTGACAAAGGTCTTCAGGAAATCACCGACTGGATCGAAAAACGATTGTGTTAAAAATTTGCTAAATTTTACCAATTTGGTAAAACAGTTGCATCACAACAGGAGATTGCAATGACGTTACCGAGTGGACACCCGAAGAGCAGATTGATCAAAAAATTTACCGCACTAGGCCCGTATATTCGTGAAGGTAAGTGCGAAGATAATCGATTCTTTTTCGATTGTCTGGCTGTATGCGTCAACGTGAAACCGGCACCGGAAGTGCGTGAGTTCTGGGGCTGGTGGATGGAACTGGAAGCGCAGGAATCCCGTTTTACCTACAGTTACCAGTTTGGTCTGTTCGATAAAGCAGGCGACTGGACGAGTGTTCCGGTAAAAGACACTGAAGTGGTTGAACGACTGGAGCACACCCTGCGTGAGTTTCATGAGAAGCTGCGTGAGCTGCTGGCGACGCTGAATCTGAAGCTGGAACCGGCGGATGATTTTCGTGATGAACCGGTGAAGTTAACGGCGTGAGTGAAATGTGCCGGATGCATCACATCCGGCAATATCCATTAAAACTGATAGGTCATGCCAACCGCGACAATATCATCATTATTGATGTTCAGCTTATTATCGCTATCCAGTTGGTTTATTTTATAATCAACAAATGCCGACATATTTTTGTTGAAATAATACGTAGCACCAACATCGATATAATTGACCAGATCTTCATCACCGATTCCTTCAATATCTTTCCCTTTCGATAAGACATAACCCAGCGACGGACGCAGACCAAAGTCAAACTGGTATTGGGCGACCGCTTCAAAGTTCTGTGTCTTATTGGCAAAGCCGCCAGTTATTGGCGTCATTTTGCGTGTTTCAGAATAGAAAGTTGCCAGATAAATATTATTGGCATCGTATTTCAGACCTGTTGCCCATGCTTCTGCACGCTTGCCTGTACCACGGCTTTGCAGGTTCTGCTCGTTGGTGCGATCAGAGTTGGTATAGGCTCCACTGATGGCGAAATCGCTGCCACCAAAGTCATATGTCAATGACGTGCCGAAGCCATCGCCGTTTTGCTTTTTAACGTCGCGGTTTTCGTTTTTCCCTTGATATTGCAGGGTTAAGTTCAGACCATCGATAACGCCGAAGAAGTCGGTGTTCCTATACGTCGCCAGACCGCTGGCACGTTTGGTCATAAAGTTGTCGGTCTGTGCGGAGGAGTCGCCACCAAACTCCGGGAACATATCGGTCCAGGCTTCCACGTCATACAGCGCGCCCAGGTTACGACCATAATCGAAAGAACCCAAATCTTTATATTTCAACCCGGCAAAAGCGAGACGTGTTTTTTGCTGTGCAGTATCACTCTCCGCTTTATTACCGGCAAACTCTGCTTCCCAACGACCATAACCCGTCAGTTGATCGTTAATTTGTGTTTCGCCTTTAAAACCAAAACGGATATAACTCTGGTCGCCATCTTTACTGTCGTTATCACTCATATAATGCATGGCTTTAACTTTGCCATAGACATCCAGTTTATTACCGTCTTTGTTATATATTTCTGCGGCCTTTACGGACGCAGATGCCACAATGCCCATCACCACTAATGCCAGAGTGCTCTTTTTCATTTTCATTCCTGATTTTAATTAACGCGCGAATATTCAGCGGGAGAGCCCCGTTGAAAACAGGAAAGTTTTTAACCTGAGATTGTTAAAGATATATTACAGATTAATGATATTCTTAAAATGTGGTAATTTATTAAATCTGTAATAAAAGCGTAAACAACTGCCGCTACGCTTGCTGATCCCGCGCAACAAAACGCCATGCTTTGCTTGCAGATGGTTGGCAACCGACGACAGTCCTGCTAAAACGTTCGTTTGATATCATTTTTCCTAAAATTGAATGGCAGAGAATCATGAGTGACAGCCAGACGCTGGTGGTAAAACTCGGCACCAGTGTGCTAACAGGCGGATCGCGCCGCCTGAACCGTGCCCATATCGTTGAACTTGTTCGCCAGTGCGCGCAGTTACATGCCGCCGGGCATCGGATTGTTATTGTGACGTCGGGCGCGATCGCCGCCGGACGTGAGCACCTGGGTTACCCGGAACTGCCAGCGACTATCGCCTCGAAACAACTGCTGGCGGCGGTAGGGCAGAGTCGACTGATTCAACTGTGGGAACAGCTGTTTTCAATTTACGGCATTCATGTCGGGCAGATGTTGCTGACCCGTGCTGATATGGAAGACCGTGAACGCTTCCTGAACGCCCGCGACACCATGCGTGCGTTGCTCGATAACAATATCGTTCCGGTAATCAATGAGAACGATGCTGTCGCGACTGCAGAGATTAAGGTCGGCGATAACGATAACCTTTCTGCGCTGGCGGCGATTCTGGCGGGTGCCGATAAACTGTTGCTGCTGACCGATCAAAAAGGTTTGTATACCGCTGACCCGCGCAGCAATCCGCAGGCAGAACTGATTAAAGATGTTTACGGCATTGATGACGCACTGCGCGCGATTGCCGGTGACAGCGTTTCAGGCCTCGGAACTGGCGGCATGAGTACCAAATTGCAGGCCGCAGACGTGGCTTGCCGTGCGGGTATCGACACCATTATTGCCGCGGGCAGCAAGCCGGGCGTTATTGGTGATGTGATGGAAGGCATCTCCGTCGGTACGTTGTTCCATGCCCAGGCGACTCCGCTTGAAAACCGCAAACGCTGGATTTTCGGTGCGCCGCCGGCGGGTGAAATCACGGTAGATGAAGGGGCAACCGCCGCCATTCTCGAACGCGGCAGCTCCCTGTTGCCGAAAGGCATTAAAAGCGTGACTGGCAACTTCTCGCGTGGTGAAGTCATCCGCATTTGCAACCTCGAAGGTCGCGATATCGCTCACGGCGTCAGTCGTTACAACAGCGATGCATTACGCCGTATTGCCGGACACCACTCGCAAGAAATTGATGCAATACTGGGATATGAATACGGCCCGGTTGCCGTTCACCGTGATGACATGATTACCCGTTAAGGAGCAGGCTGATGCTGGAACAAATGGGCATTGCCGCGAAGCAAGCCTCTTATAAATTAGCGCAACTCTCCAGCCGCGAAAAAAATCGCGTGCTGGAAAAAATCGCCGATGAACTGGAAGCACAAAGCGAAATCATCCTCAACGCTAACGCCCAGGATGTTGCTGACGCGCGTGCCAATGGCCTTAGCGAAGCGATGCTTGACCGTCTGGCACTGACGCCCGCACGGCTGAAAGGCATTGCCGACGATGTGCGCCAGGTGTGCAATCTCGCCGATCCGGTGGGGCGGGTAATCGATGGCGGCGTACTGGACAGTGGCCTGCGTCTGGAGCGTCGTCGCGTACCGCTGGGGGTTATTGGCGTGATTTATGAAGCGCGCCCGAACGTGACGGTTGATGTCGCTTCGCTGTGCCTGAAAACAGGTAACGCAGTGATCCTGCGCGGCGGCAAAGAAACGTGTCGCACTAACGCGGCAACGGTGGCAGTGATTCAGGACGCCCTGAAATCCTGTGGCTTACCGGCGGGTGCCGTGCAGGCGATTGATAATCCTGACCGTGCGCTGGTCAGTGAAATGCTGCGTATGGATAAATACATCGACATGCTGATCCCGCGCGGCGGGGCTGGTTTGCATAAACTGTGCCGCGAACAGTCGACAATCCCGGTGATCACTGGTGGTATAGGCGTATGCCATATTTACGTTGATGAAAGCGCAGAGATCGCTGAAGCATTAAAAGTGATCGTCAACGCGAAAACTCAGCGACCGAGCACATGTAATACGGTAGAAACCTTGCTGGTAAATAAAAACATCGCCGATAGCTTCCTGCCCGCATTAAGCAAGCAAATGGCGGAAAGCGGCGTGACGTTACACGCAGATGCTGCTGCGCTGGCGCAGTTGCAGACAGGCCCCGCGAAGGTGGTGGCGGTTAAAGCCGAAGAGTATGACGATGAGTTTCTGTCATTAGATTTGAACGTCAAAATCGTCAGCGATCTTGACGATGCCATCGCCCATATTCGTGAACACGGCACGCAACACTCCGATGCGATCCTGACCCGCGATATGCGCAACGCCCAGCGTTTTGTTAACGAAGTGGATTCGTCCGCTGTTTACGTTAACGCCTCTACGCGTTTTACCGACGGCGGCCAGTTTGGTCTGGGAGCGGAAGTGGCGGTAAGCACACAAAAACTCCACGCGCGTGGCCCGATGGGCCTGGAAGCACTGACCACTTACAAGTGGATCGGCATCGGTGATTACACCATTCGTGCGTAAATAAAACCGGGTGATGCAAAAGTAGCCATTTGATTCACAAGGCCATTGACGCATCGCCCGGTTAGTTTTAACCTTGTCCACCGTGATTCACGTTCGTGAATATGTCCTTTCAGGGCCGATATAGCTCAGTTGGTAGAGCAGCGCATTCGTAATGCGAAGGTCGTAGGTTCGACTCCTATTATCGGCACTCACACAACAAAATCCTTTAAAAACAATATCTTAATGCGATTATCGCTCTCAAGATACAATCTTTTTTTAAGGGATTCTATGACCAACAGTTGCCGCTATGGTTAACAGTGGCTACTCAGGGATGTTAGCACGTAGCGGCCTGTAGTTGTAAAGCTCGAACAGGTACAAAGCGTGAACAGTCCCCACGAACCGCTATCAACTCGAAGCTGATGACGCTGCCAACGTCTCTAAATCCTCCCGAAACAGATTGATCATACGCATTTAAGCCCGATGTGCGGCCTTGTGGCTGCGTAAACAGGTGAATAGTGGTAAACGTACCTGCACACGATATGCAGGCTCTGCCAGCGCTTCGCTCACGCTCCTGACGGTACACGAGCACCCTGATAAGGTGTGATCCATCTGACAATCTGATGATGTCGCTACGCTCCGCTTGTTGCTTGTACCACTAACGGGGCTTTATGGCTTCTATTGACTTAAATTAGATAGTTGCAAGGAAATAAACTAAAGATAATTTAAGTGTTGAGCGGTTTACTCGTATTGCTTGAGGGCAGTATCATTACAACATTAATGGGATTTTTAAGGGACTGATGTGAATGGCTGAGTATTATCCAGCGGTGTTTGAAGCAGAGGCTTTTAACTGTCCTCACTGTGGTGTTTATGCCCGACAATTCTGGCGTAGGATGTATGGCTCTTCAAATGCGCTCCCTTCAAGAGGATCTGAGTTCCGAATGTCATCGTGCGCTCATTGTGATGAAGACGCTTTTTGGTATCAGGGCAACATGTTGATCCCTGCGACTGGCAATGTTGAACTCCCAAATCCAGATATGCCCGATGACTGTAAGTCCGACTACATGGAAGCCAGAAGCATCATTAATCTGTCTCCTAAAGGGGCCGCTGCACTACTTCGTCTATGCCTTCAGAAGTTAATGGTCCACTTAGGCGAACCGGGGAATAACATTAACGCTGACATCCGGTCACTCGTTCAGAAAGGACTACCTGTACGTATCCAGCAGGCAGCAGACATCTGCCGTATTGTCGGCAATCAGGCGGTCCATCCCGGAGAAATTAGCCTTGATGATGACCCGCAGTTGGCACATGGTCTCTTTAAGCTGCTGAACATTATTGTCACTGAGCAGATTACCAGACCCAAAGAGGTTGAAGAGATGTTCAATAGTATGCCTGAAAGGGCGTTGAAGGGTATTGAAAACAGAGATAAACCTAAAACTTAAAATGAGGGGCTTAAGCCCCTTTAGCTTATTCAGAAAACCAAATTTCTGGCCTTCTAAACTCCTTATTCTCAATAAAAAACAGAATATCTTTCCAGACTTCTTCATTTTCTTCCCAGAATTTTTGTTTTTCATTCATTGTAAGGACTTTACTATCATCTATTAACTTCTTGAGAATAGCAGGGATATCTTTATAGGGTTTTTTCCAGAAGGCATTACGAAATTCTTCAATTTCAGCACTTGCATCCCGAACGGGTGTTAGAAGTTCAAGCTGTTTTTCTGTATCGGTAATAGGTTTATTTCCAACCCACTGATGATAGATTTGGCTAGCTTCTTCATGATGACCCCGAAGAATTGTTATTATTGTCTTTGAGAGTAACGAGCACATGTCAAAAGTAGTAAAGTAAAACCAATCGTGTTTGATTGCGGTTAATTCATCTTTCTTAACCCCTATTTGTTCAAGTTCACTCGAAATTGAAGATACTAATTTATAAAGATCTTTGTTTGATGTTGCTGTATCTAGGCGTCCGGTTCTGGAGGCTAATGAAATAGCTACTTCAGAAATAGGTAAGGAAACTTTTCTTAAACTCTCTAAAACTTTTTCAGCATCGTTAATAGTATCTCTTAATTTTGCCTCCATGCCTAAGAGCTTTATTTCATGCCATTCAAATTGAGTAAGCACCATCAACCCGAAGCCTGTTACAATGACAACAGTCCCTTCAGTTGCTCCTATTGTCAGAGTTACAATTACACCAGCGCCTATAAGTAGCAATGCAATGAAAAACAAAAAATTCTTTATCCATTTATTTTTTAGCATATCACTGTCACCATTACGATTAAATTTGATCCAATATGAAGTAAAGTAAGTAACTATTTTTCGTTCTCTGATGCCTCAAACGTCTTGGAGTGAGGGCAGGACTGTGAGCGCGTCACCAGCGTGAACAGATAAATGTTGCTTTCGTAAGTGCAAAGCCGTTTTCCGCCCTGTAACTCTTGTTCGTCGGGGTTGCTCATGGTGATTTTTCCTGCATGAGCCGCCAGCGGCAGCAGTGCCACAACAAATAGTAAAATTTTCTTCATTTCCACAACCTGCCCTGTAGGTGTCCCGGCTCTTTATCCTCCAAGTTTACATTCTCCTGTTGAAAATATCCCCGGCTCTGTTGGTGATCTGCTAGACCGTCAGCCCAGACCCTCGGTGAAAAGCGCTTTTCTTCGCCAAATATCGCTACGTGATGCCTTCAGCGACACGCCTCACTGCAACAAGCAGTGCAGTTACACAATGCTGCTTTGGGCTGAGGCAAGGGAGATAACTTGATGTTTTGAAGTGCCTCTGTTCACTAATTGTACAGTCATTTAACATATTGTATCTTGCATGTACTTGACTGGAATGGTCAGGTATTGCTTTTCGGAGCGTTGATGCGAAGCGGGGTACACAACAGCGATTTCACCAACAGAAGGAAAGCATTCAGGAGGATTCGAGGTGAGTTCTCTTGTTCAAGGATTTTGGATGAGTTTGCCTGGTCATCAGACAATTTCAGGTTTCAGGCCTTTGAAGCTGCCAGCGTGTCAAACCTGCTGAAAGTACAATTTCCTATTTGCCAGCAGAAAAAGAGCTACTACGGCGACGTTACCACAACGGGTTGAAGGTCTGCCATCACCTGGTGATATTCACCGAGCCAGGCCGCCACTGTTTCGTACCATTTCCCACAACAATGTAAACAGCCACATCAATAGCCCAGCATACGCTCTCAGCGCTGCTCTACGGCGTTATCTCCACACAATCGTGAACTGACAACGCCATGATCCACGACTTCCCATAGCGCGATAGAGGAGCCTCCAGAGGGGGGTGGTTTTGGTTTTTTGTATGATGTTTTATTTTTTATGGAAAAATGGTTCAGATAGGTGGTTGTGTTTAGCCTCATATCCACCAACATATTTAACGCACCCAGCACTGGCGCGGCTTCGTTGTGTAGATCACGACATAACAATCACTACATCCCACAGGCGAGCCAGTGACAACAGACAGGATTTTCTATCAATTAACAGGTATTAAAGCTCTATTATTTCCCGCCGAAAATCCAACCGATGATGGCACCGATTACCGCAGAGCGGGTCTCACCTGCTGCTCCTTTGAGAATGTTAATAACTGCATCGCCTGCACCAGGTGCCTGCTGTTGAAGTAAATTCAAACCACGAGGTGTTAACTTGGCGGCGGTGTCCATGTCGGTTGAAGAGATTATCTCCGTGTAACCCATATCGCTGAGAGCCTGGAGTGTGTTGCACAGCAGGTCAATCTGAGTTCTGTCTCCTCTGGGCTTCCAGCCGAAGTCTGAAAAATCGAAAGATGAGTAAGCCGGATAGTCCGCAAACAGTTTCACCAGGATTCCAGTTGCCATCTCGTTAAAGCTGTCTTTGCCTTGGACGAATTCCATAATGTTTCCTTTTGTTCACTGATTGAACGAGGTTACTCAGTTACGGCAGGAAGTACCAGTCAGAAGTCATCGGTAACGAATACATATGAAAAGAAGTTTTCATCGGTAATGGTTACAGATGGGTCATCAGTAACGGTTACGCACCAATAAGATCAATATATTAAGATCAAATAAAAACCATTAAGATCTTTAAAACCTTAAGGTCAAAGGCAGGGTGAACTGGTGTTCACTAGTTGGTGTTAAGGAGTGATGCTTCTGTATCGCTCTGCTCTGAATGGCTCTGCCACTTCAGATATGTGTGGAAGACAAGCCGCGAGGCGCGTCAGTCAAATGTGGATCGAGCACGGCGCAGAGGAGCTTTAAACGCGACGTAACTCCCCCCTTGGAGGGGCGGCGGTCCCCCCTCAATCTCGCAAGGCGATAACGGCCCTCTGATTCTGTGGCGATGCCATGAGGCACAGCGGTCCTGTAACGCTCCCTGTCGCGTTCAGAGCGTCTTTCTCCTGTTGCTGGTATTTGTACCGCTTCGCTTAGGGCGTTGAATCTTAAGCGTCTGAGAGCGTTTTGTGATAAAGGGATTGACAAAGAAAAGGTATATGTATAAAGTTGCGGGGTATTGACATAAAACACTTCCATTTCTTTATTCTTTAAGTGAGAAATCGGTTGACAAAGAAACTAATTTATAATAAACTATATATTATCAACTGAGATGATTTTATGAATAAACAATAACTTAAATAGGAGAGATGCATGGGGAAACCTGTTCTGTTCGATTTCTCGAACGCCACTGCCTCAGAGATTGTCGCTGCAATCGATGCAAAAATTACCACAGCTCAAAATCTGCACGCCTTCCGCACTCGTATGGGCGGTGCCAAGAAGGCCGATAAGCTCTATCCAGCTACTCGCGAAGCACTGAACATCATTAAACGCCTGCGTCAGCAAGCGAAAGACGCAAAAATCATCCGGGATATTCTTAAACCATACTCAGCAGAGTTGGCAAAAGGCCGTGATGTTATGGAAATCATTGAACCAGTACTCTCTGCCTGGCGTGTCTATTACGCTTCTCATGGCATCGGCTTGATGAATGAACAGATCCTTCTGCTTAAGATGATTGAGTCTGGCGGTGAACTCGAAGGCATTACCGGAAAACCCATTCCAGAACTGACCACAACCGAATAACCATTCTCTGCTTTACACCGTTGGCAGCAACGCCACCAAACGAAATCGCCGCAAACACGGCTTCTTACTCCTGATCGCCATCCGCGATAGCAGGAGCGATAACTATTATGCATTCGGGGGGAACTTGATATGAATTTGAAGATTCAACAGCACGTATACGCCGGACTTTTAGAAGAAGCGAAGCGCCGGGGAACAACTGTTCCAAACCTTGCACGCGAAGTGCTAGAAATCGCCGCCCATCTTTTTGATAACGGTGAACCTTTACCCGCCTTGGGGAATATTAATGGAGATAATAATGAACAAAAGAGCGTCGCAAAATAAACCAGAACTATGGATTGAAGAAGATCGCCGCCTTTTCTATGCAGATGCAATCACAATTAAGTCCACTGGTGAATGTTTCAAAGTCGAGGATAAACTTGCAAAGATCCATACCTATATGGTGGATCAATACAACAGCTACCAGGCTGATGGTAAGAGTTTCTACGAAGATCAGCGCGATATCGCGACTAAATGTAAATGCACACCAAAAACTCTTGGCAAGTGGCTGAAAGTTCTTCAAGCACTTGGTCTACTTATCATTGATGAGAGCCAGAAGAGCCACTCTTACACGGTGCGGTCAGTAGTCAGCCAGGAACACAACTTGATTTTCAGCTATCCGAAATTGTTGAACGGCAAGCCGTCATACGACCATGAAGAGACGCTTAAACGCCTTTATGCATCTCAGGGACGTAGGAACGTAAAAAATCATCAGCCAAAAACCGAAGAGAGCGGTAAGAGTGAGCAGAAACGTGATGTGGAATCTTTCATGGTGGGATCTGCCGCGCCTGCTGCTGGAAAACCAGACGGCATACCTGCTGTGGATATTCCTGTCGATGTTGATTTATCCGGTAGTGATGATCCATCACTGAGTGATTCAAATGGGAGAAATGTCGTTGAGTTCCCGCGAAATTGTAGACCCAAACCCAGTTTTAAATTTGTAGCCCCAGATGATGACGACCACGAGGAAATCCATCAGGAGCAGGAAACCTTTATTGAGCCAGATGTTTGCCACGAACCAACGCCGGAAGAAATTGACGCTGCGGTAGCTCTTATGTGATGGAGGAATGAATTGTGTGAACACGTAAGCGGTGTACTGACCGCAGATGAAGAACAAAAGCTATCTCGCCTTTTCTCCGTCTTGGAGAATCCGACATATAAATCCCGGTCCAAACCATCCGACTTGGAAACACAACGTAAAGCCCGTTTGCTATTGAATCGTGGGTTTTCACTGCAAATTGTCGCAAATACACTAGATCTTCCGTTTGCTGAAGTCTGGCGGCTCGCACGTCAAAAACAAGCGGTGACCTGGGCGATGATGACACCGACAGCCCGGACAGAATTTGTCCGTGAAATGTGGTCACATCGGATGCACCCGGAACAGATCCGCAAGCGTTGCGATGGTCTGTCATACGTAAGCCTTCGATATTACCTGCATAACGCCGGGATCACTGACGCTGAAATGTTGGGTTACTACCCAGACGTGTTCGCGAATATCTGCAAGTTGCCGACAGTGAAGAAGAAGCGCACTAAGCGTAAATCCAAATAATCCCACATCGGGAGCCAATGAACTTTGAAGCAATCTTTTCTTACCTGCCCGTTGTCTGGCTGGCGTATCGCTGCGTCTATGATGGGCTGATCCTCTTGCTGCGAAGCAGTGACGTTGCCCGTCATCGCCTTGCGACAAATATCCTACTTTGGAGACTCCATAAAAATGAAAAACGTAAACGACATCCGCGCCGATATTCTCGCCGCAATGCAGGCCGCTGCCGAACCGGAGAGCGGAGATCTGAATAAAAGCGCCGAGCAGGTGTTGGCTGATGCCATCGAGGGATATCTGACCGCTTCGACTGCAACAGCCAGCAAATCAGCCCCGAAAGCAAAGACCATAAAGGAAAAAGGGATCGCTCTGTGCCACCAGGCCCAAGGTTATAGCGCTAATCTGCGTCCGGTAAGTCTCATGATGAAGGCAAGTCTTGATGAGCTAACACCTGAACAACGCGCCGCGCTTGAGCGTCTGGGTTACGATATCAATCAGGGGGTGTGATGTCTGGTAATATTATAGTTAGCACCCTAACAAACCGAGTGGTCTGGGATGTCGATCAGACAAGTTACGGCAAAGCCTTAAAGGCTGTTAAATCCATCAAAGCTGCTCACGAGAAGCCCGCTAAAGCGCTGGAGAAGGCCCAGAAGAGGACCGCTCAGATGGAAGGCAAGGCTTCACTAGCATCGGCTAAGGCTCAGACAGCGAAGCTCCGCCAGGCTGAACAATTGTCAAAACAGCAACAGAAACAAGCTCAGATACAAGCCAAAATGGAGCGGGACGCAATCGCCCACGCCAATAAAATGACCTCATTACAGGCTCGCCAGTTATCTCAGCAGGAGCAGGCAGCACGGCAGAATGCCCGTTTAGCAGCGATTTCTGCAAAAGTGCAGGCCGCAGCCAGATCACGAGCGATGACCTACAACCCAAACATGGGCGGTCAACATTACGATCCTGGTCTTGTTTCCCGCCAGACTGACGCAATGAACCGTGGTCACGGCGCTGTTGCTGCCGACATTGCAGCCACTAAAAGGGCTATGGCCTTAGAAGAAAAGCGCCAGCGTGAGAAAGAGGCCAGTCTTAAACGCCAGAGCACTGCATACGATACTCTGCGCCGTGCCAGTTTAACTATCAGTCATATCGAAGGCGCTAGCCTGGCTGACAAGATGAAAGCTGTGCAGGCAATCAAAGAGGCTACCAAGGGATACTCCGAGCAGCGTTACACCATCGCAGAAATGCGCCATGAACTTGCTAAAGCGACTCTGGAAACCAGGCGGCAGGCACGTATTAACCGCCAGATTGTTAAAGATAAAGCGAAAGCCAAGCGAGCAGGGCGCATCAATGCTCAACGTCTGACCAGTGAACGTAGCGAACGTGGTTATGGTGGCCTCGCTGCTACTGGTGTAATTGCAGGTGGTTCCCTGATTGGCTCAATGGGGGTTGCTCGTGTTGGTCAGACACTACAGGGCAGTGTTGAACGCAACCAACAGATGAAGGCTTTACAGTCTCAAGGCATCTCACGTCTTGAATATGAAGCTGTGCGCGATGTTGTCGCCAACAAAACCGGCTTTAATATTTCTCCAGACAAAGCCCTTGATTTTTCTGCTGACTATAACGACAAAGTGGGCCAGTTGACGGCTAACGGAACATGGAAGACCAACAAAAACGGTCAATCAACGTTGTCCGGTGGTGGTGAACTTGGTGACCTTATCAACGCTATTGCAGGCAAATCCAACGTTGCCACGGCAAAGCGCGTTGTTAAAGAACTCCAGGGTATCGACTTTAATCTCTTCCTTGTGTACCTCAAGCAATTGCAGAAGACTTTTAAGTTCACGGATAAAGAAACAGCCGCTTTTGCAGAAGCGATCAACGACGCAAGCAAGATCCTTCCGGCATTTGCTGATGGTGGTGAAGCTGTTCAGAAACGTATGGATGACCTCGCCCGGAATGGTTACGCCCTGAGCGAAGCACAACAGGAACAGCTAAACCGCCTAAGCGCTCTCTCTGTTGAATATTCAAGGATCAACGATTCGTTGAGTGATATTTTCAGCTCAGGTTTTGCTGATGGGTTGGGAGAGGTTGGCAAGAACACTTCCAGCTTTAGCAAAGGTATGGCTGGCCTCGTTCCTATTATGGATAGTTTGGGGAAGGCTGTAGGCCAGGTGACTGCTGATATGTTGTTATTTGCCGGACGGGTGGGCCAACGTGTTAACGAGGGTGCAACACTTCCGGATGCAGTCTACAACACCGTTGTGGATGATTCCGCAAACGGTGCTGCCGATTGGATTAAGGAAAAGACCGGCTTTGATCCACGTAGCATCGGTCAGACGCTTAAGCAGATTTACCCGTGGCTAGATAGTTCAGCACCAAGCAATATCGGCTCAGGCACAGCGTATAACGATCCAGCGCTAGCGTTGAATGTTCCAGGTCTAAACTATCAAACACCCCAGCAACCAACGTTTACGGTTCCGACAATTGATAGCATAGTTCAGCGACAGCCGATTCCTGTTGCGGTCACTGGCGAAGCTGAGATTAAACTCTCACCGCTTGATATTAACGTGAATGACGGCGCTATTAACGGTTTGATTGATACAAAACTGAGGAGCTATGAGCAGGCACAGAACAACATGATCCTTGGTATTGCTCAATGATGAAACAGAGGGTGGCGAATTCGTCGCCCCTATCTCAACACCGCAATGCGTATGTATCAAATTTAGCGACAAATCAAATACTTTTCGTGAAATTTATTGTAAATAATAATCATTCGTGTTAAAATAATATACAAGGTGAATTACAACAGCCAAATGTCATTCCCTTCTATAAAGCAGGCTCTGTGACACCGTGGAGCCTCTTTTGTGATGTGTCGCTTCCAGCCTCTCACTGGACGTTTGCCAACGGGCGGTACATCACAAAAGATTCGCCCTAGGGCGTACAAAGTCTGGGCCTCTGGTCTGGATTTGCCATTAAATCCGGCTCTCCTCCGGTCATCAGCCATGATGCAAACTGGCTCAGGTGTTCAGCGTTTGAGGCTCCTTACCTCTTGGATGGCGCTGATCACCTTCTCATTCCTACCAGTGAAATTGACTCCGGACGACTCTCCGTCGGGTCACTTTTTTCATCGGAACAATTCGAAAGGCTGGCCCTGTTGCCGTTTACGGCTCAAGCAGGCGCTGGCCTTTTGTTTACATAGCTATGTGAAATTTAACGGGAGTTAATAATATGAAAATGGGAACAACTGAACGTTCTTACAATGACGCGATCGCGTATGCAATCGATCCGAATTTTGACCGCAAGACTATTACCGTCGATCTGGCTGTAGAAGTCCAGCCGGGTAGTTGCATTACCAGCGCTGGGGCTGCTTATGTCTCTGGTGATGACTGCCTGCTGGTTCTGAGCCACCACAGGGCCGAAGATGCTGCTCATATCATCGTTGCTGATCGCGGGATTTACATCAAACAAGACACCATCGTCGCTGTTATGGGCGCTACCGCTGGCGCTAATGCTATTGCCGCACTCACCAAAACGGGCGCAATCCGTACCAGCGCACCGGACGCAGAATAATAATAAGGAGAAGACAACATGGGACTATCAACCAATTTCAGCTACGCGGATTACACCAATACCTTTGTTAACATGGATGCAAAGAACACTTTGCTGTCCACGCTTAATGTTTTCAATGATCGACAGACTTCGGCTAGTCCAAAGGTCAGCCTTGATATCATTGATGAAGTAGCCCAGAAGGTGGCAAGCTCTGTTAATCGTTACGGCTCTGAGTGGTCCAGCATTCCTAAGCGTAGCTCTAGCAATCACCTTATCGAAGCTCCGCTTTATGCTTATCAGGACCGTATTACAGCGGCAGACGTGCAACCATACCGCAAACCAGGTTCCGACCTGCAAATGTCTGTAATGGATGCGGTCACTTCTTCTGCTGTCGCAATGCACGATAAGTACATGCGTACCCGTGAGCGGATTTTTGCTGATGCGCTTTTTCGTAATACCGTCGAAGCGACCTACACCCAGCAGCCAATCATTTCCTGGGAAGATGAATTTGGATACCAACAGGCAACCGGGACAATCAAAACCAGCGTTAGCTCTGGTGACCCACTTCGCAGCCTCGATGATGCAGTAACCGCTGCTAAAGTGCGCATGGGGGGCCTGGCTGGTCAGCTTGATGGATTTATCCTGTTTGCAGGTAGCAATGTTTATCGCGGCATTAAGTATCACCCTGATGTTCGTCAGAATGTTCAGTTCGGTGTGCTTGATCGGGATGTTCTGTTTAATAAAGAAGTGCTTCCGGCATTCTCAACATTCATCATTGAAAATGTTCGAGTGGTGGAGGTCACGGATCAGGCACTATACGGAATTGGTCCGGATGAATCCTTCCTGGTTCCACGCTTTAGCAAACCGCTGTCTTCGGATATTGCTCTGCCCTTCGGTTATGTGGCAACGGCTACCAGCCGCAATCTTGATCTGGCATTTGCTGATCCGGTTGATTTCCGTATCTGGAGCGTACAAGACAAGTTTAAGAACGTTGAGCTATTCGCGGAAAGCTCTATCTTGCCTGTTGTGTACCGCCCGGATTTCACTACACGACTGACGAACGACGCAGCGTAAGACAGCGGATTTTGGGGCTGACTATTTGGCCCCACCGTGAAGAATTGCCTGAAAAGGCGAGGCAAAGAAGAGGTGATTAGTATGAAAATTCAATTTCAGACGAATAACGGTTTCCCGTTGCTGACTGTTGCAGACGAGCGCGTTTTAGATTTTCTGAACGTTAGCGCCGTGTGTCGGTTCCTGAAGGTTCCGCGCTCCTCGTTCATGATGAACGTTGAGCAATACGGGCTTGAAAAGGCAATCAGTGAAGCCCTGCTGAAGTTAAGAAAGAATAAAAATTGTTAATATTCAATATGTTGTTGTTTGTTGTCAAAAGAATCATTGTGTTTGTTTTTCGCGCATTTACTTGACACCCTGATGTAGATTGCGTAACCTTCACATAAAACTATTGCCTGCGATGTGTTCAGGTATTGTCGGAAACCCATCTTTAACCGAGGAGGTAAAATGGCTATCACAAGTAGTATGTTTGGTCGCACCATCCTGACTGGTAAGGATGCTGAACAAATGCTCAAGCAGATGAGCAACGCTAAGCCTAACGATAAGGCTAAGCGTTCTTTAGAAAATGCTCGTCAGCTCCGCCAAAAAATGGCAAAAAAAGCATAATAAAAACTAAGGGCAGGTTGTTAAACGAAAATGGATGATGTGTTACAACCTGACCTTCAGATTCTTCCCCTAAATCATTTCCATAACCACAAACGTTTCAGCAGTGGTTCAGAAGAATTCCAACCTCTTAAATCTTTTCTTCAGAAAGATGCTTTATTATTTCAAGATGGTTGTATAGCTCAAACTTATGTTGTTGTTGATGACAACATGCGGAAGGATAAAGAAGAGCCTCTCGAAACATTCCCTCATAAAGTATTAGGTTATATAACGCTGACTTGCAGCCAAGTTAACCTTAAAGAATATGACTTAGGGGACTGTGTTCGTGCAAATACGTATGAGTACTTACCTGCCGTCAAGATTGCCCGTTTAGCTGTGGATGCAAAGTGTCGGACTGGCGGGATCGGTTCAATGCTGTTCGAATACGCCTTATTAATGTCATTGGATGATATTCGCCCTATGGTTGGGTGCAGGTTCTTGATAACCGATGCTAAGAGAAGTGCCATGGATTTTTATTATAAAAAAGGGATGGAGCTTCTTGATACGCAAGAAAATCAAGAGGCTGACCACCCCATAATGTTCATCGATCTTTTCACATTACTTGAAAACTGATCATCTCCACATACCCCGATAGCTCCCTCATCCCCGCGCCAGCGCTGTACGTTCTGAAACTCTCCGTTTTGCCTCGCTCATGGCCCACGATTAGGGCGATCCTGTCTTCTGGTACACCATGCCGATCAAGCTGGCTGATAAACATTCCTCGCAGACTATGAAACACCTTCCGCTCCGTGCCTTTCTCACCCAACGCTTTACGTTTAGCCCGTGTAAATCGCTGTGTATGCCACGTTGAGCGCTTGCCGTCTGCACGTTCGGTGATGCTGGCATGGTAGAACAGAAAGCCGTTGTGGTTGTTCTGGATGAGGTTTTTAATCAGTTTCGTCAATCGGCTATGAATTGGAACCAGGCGAGCCGCATTGCGTGTCTTACCCTCCGTCACATCGAAACACCATACCCCCTCAACGGTTTTGATATTGCTGATTTGCAGAGAGCAGATTTCGTTAAGGCGCATACCGCTATACATTCCCACTATCGCAACGGCTTTCATCTCTTCATCAAGCATCGCATACACCTTAGCCAGTTCGTCACCGCTAAAGGGTTCGTAGCTTTCTCGATCATGGCGCACGTCCAGTTTGTGGCCCGTGAATACATTGGCTTTCGGTGCGTCGTGATAGCGGTTTTGGGCTTGTGCCACTAGTTGGGACAGACAGCCAAGATAATTCGCCAGTGTCTGGCTGGCTTTCTCCTGCTTGGCGCTGTCTAACCAATCGGTGACCATAGTCCTGTTGATTTCCTGCAACTGGAAATCCTTACGCCGGAAATGAGCCGTGAAGACCTCCACCGCCTTAATGTACTTGCTCAGGGTAGACAGCTTGCGCCTGTCACTGTGTTGGACAATAAATTCATCCCGCAGTTGAACAAGGGAGGGACACACACGAGCCGTGGCGAAGTCTATCCCATTATTTTGGCTTACATGCTGGTTGATAGAGCGCAGTTCCACCAGGACGCGATCGACACTGTTACGTTGGGGTTTTGGCTTGAGTCGGTCTCTGATAGCAAAAAATTCGTGCATGACTTTGTCACGAATGATTCGGGCTTCCCTGATATCTGCCGTGCCAGTTGTACGCATGAATGCTGTTCGATTCCCAAAAAGGGAACGCATATAAGGCGGAATAGTGACCTTGACGGAGTACACCGAAGAGTTTTCTTTAACAAGGTACGCATTAGGCTTGTATTTCATCTTTCCCCCGATCTAATATTCAGGGGCAACTGTGATCAGTTGTGTCAGTTTTGCCTTTCAGGAGCAGCGCATACGGTTCGAAGAATCAATGACTTGTGAAACACGTCATTGGAATCGAAGGTCGTAGGTTCGACTCCTATTATCGGCACCATTTAAATCAATAAGTTACCTCACATTTCAGTAAACTACGTTCTCCTCTTGTGCCTTTGATTTTGCTCGCGTGCGCGGTGAAATGCCTGACTGAAAGGTGAGCATATCGACGAACCATTTCGAGAGTTTCCCATCCGCTCATTTTTAAGTGCAAGCAGGGAAACACCGGACTAAACCAATCAGCTGTTCGAAAATGGCAAGCGGATTAATATGCCATGGCGGCTTTGAGCCGCACGTATGGGGTGTGGCAAGCCTGAAGGATGTTGCTGTGCTTGTGGTGGCGTCTTTGCTGGTCTGGTTGTTGGTTAATCGCGAAAATCATTATGCCAGAGGAATACCACAGGACGTTCAGGTTTTGCATAAAAAAGCCCACCATTAAGGTGGGCAAAAGGAATGATTTATATTCTCTGAGAGAAACATTACATTTCTCCTTGTCACTTCTAACATAAAAATATGGAGAAATAATGGAGCTTATATTAATTGGCGATTAGGTAACCATGTGGTTATACAAAACAATACAGTTCTTTACATTTGTCTTGTTTTATGAATACTCCTGAAGAGGTGTACAACATAATTAAACAAACAGGGTAAATATGAATATATTTGAACAAACTCCACCGAACCGCAGACGTTATGGTCTTGCTGCATTCATTGGGCTGATTGCTGGCGTTGTTTCCGCATTTGTGAAGTGGGGGGCTGAAGTTCCATTGCCGCCACGTAGCCCGGTGGATATGTTTAATGCAGCGTGTGGTCCGGAATCATTAATCAGGGCTGCTGGGCAAATTGATTGCTCCCGTAATTTTCTCAATCCTCCGTATATTTTTCTTCGAGACTGGCTGGGGCTGACAGATCCCAATGCGGCTGTTTATACCTTTGCCGGGCATGTCTTTAACTGGGTTGGTGTTACGCACATTATCTTTTCGATAGTGTTTGCTGTCGGTTATTGTGTGGTCGCTGAAGTATTTCCAAAAATTAAACTCTGGCAGGGCTTACTGGCAGGTGCTTTAGCCCAACTTTTTGTTCATATGATTTCATTCCCTCTCATGGGACTGACGCCACCTCTGTTTGATCTCCCGTGGTATGAGAATGTTTCTGAAATTTTTGGACATTTAGTCTGGTTCTGGTCCATTGAAATTATTCGCAGAGATTTACGAAACAGAATTACTCATGAGCCAGACCCTGAGATCCCTTTAGGCTCAAACAGATAATGCATTGAATGATAAAAATGGCGCAAATACAGCGCCATTTTTATAGGTTAAAAACATTGTTTTTAACTTTCTGATGGCAGATAGCCAGTGAGTACATCGCGCTACTTCAGGATGCTGTAGATCCGGAGAACACTATAGAGGAAGAGGCATTGTTGCTGGCAGATGGAAGAAGTTTCGGGTTTTGTTATCCCTGAAAAACGAAGCCCCGCGATTATAGCTGGCGGGGCAGTGCAATTAATTATTGCATATTTATAACGGTGTCAGCCCGTATTTAGCTCTTGCACGATTGCAAGCCTCATTGACGACTCCGTTCTCACCAGACATGGCGAATTCTCTGCACGTGGAAGATCGATTTTTATATATCGTGCAGCAGGCATTTTTGCCCGGTGTTCCTGCAAGGGCAATACATCGGGGGTTTTTCTGATTGGTACCGCTCATGCATCGGTGAAAAGGGGATATTTGTTCAGTGAGCCTGGCGGGAATGGTACCGCCAGCATCGTCGGCTTCGGCCCAGTAAAAAGAGACGCGGAAAAATGCACAACAGGCACCACACGTCATGCATGGATTCAGATTGCTCATAATTCACCAGTACAGCTATAAATCGTAAAGAGAACTGCGGTACGTCGTATGCAGGGACGTATCGCGGTTGGCTGGTGTACTTTCGATAGTGTGAGTATTGAATGATTTCCAGCCGTTACCGATTTTACGTCCTAATTCGTGAAGAAACCACTCGTTAGCAGGCCGCCTGGTACCTTTCCGTGTCTCCTGAACACTGTGGTGTGCATATGAGAAAGCTCATCGTTACAGGTGACATTGACGATCGCTTCCACATCATTTAAACGATTTTTGAGTCTCTGAGGTGGAATTCTTCCCTCGTCTGATGGATAAGTCTTAGTCCGCCGAAGGGGGCTTAGCCGGACAGGAATCGCTAATCTTAATGAATTTGTCGTTATAGACCAGATAGTGATTCCCCGGCTGACGTAACTCAGGCTGATGAACCACGTCTCCCGGACGTAGATACCAGGCGTCGCCTTCCTCTTCGGTCGAATCACATCCTGGTTTAATCAGTAGCTTAAACCACGTGTTGCCGGTGTTACTTACCGTTCCTGTCACCTGGTCGAAGGACCATTTAAACTGAACCTGACGTGGTCGTACTACCAGAATGGTATCCATCACCACCACCGGCTCTGTGCTGACCTCGCCGCCGGTTGGGCTACGTCTTGTCTGGTTGCGAGTGGGGACCTCGCGAAATGAGACCCGGTAGTAGCGCTCGCGGTTATCCTGTGGACCATGATAGTAAAATTTAAAATACTCGCTCTCACCAGCCTGCAACGCCAGCTGGCGGGGGGCGAAAAGCAGTTCACCATCCACCGGTCGAGTGCGCAATTCACTGCTGCCCGGGCTATCGATAGCACTGATGGCAATACGGTATATCCGCGCGCTTTTGTTGTTATTCACTACACGTTTGCTGACAAAGTCAGTCTCGGACGGCAGCGAAAATGTCAGATTGCCGACCGAAATCGCCTGTGTCAAAGGTGCCGCCAGCATACAGACCACTGTCAGCAGGGCCTTAGTTAATGTTACGCCACGTCGCCTGAACATGAATCTCTCCTGAAGCGCTGACTTCGCCAAACCAGCCGTTATCATCTACCGTACGCAGCGAAATGGCGTTATCCATTGGAATCGAAAATTTGACTGTGGTCTTATCCATCTGCCCCACTTCGCCAGAGATATCAGTCCACGGTGTAGTCAGCCACAGCGCATCGGTCATATCCCGCCAGCTATCATCGCACCCGGCATCGTAGGTTTTTGTAGCTCCGTTGCGGGTAATAAAGGAAAGCGTCGCCGGGAACGGTACTTTCGCCTTACCGTCATCGGAGCTGAAGACACAATAGGAGCGCCCGCCAATCACCTGCGCGGGTCCGGTCACCTTGATCAGCACTTCGTCAGCAGCTGTTTTACCGCTGGTGGTTACGATATAGCCGAAATCGAGTGCCGACTCGCCGCTGCCAACATATCCCTCCCGCGACGGTGTCTGAGTATATTCATCGGAGATAATACTGATGCTGAAATCACGGGGTTTGATAATCAGCGTGTTGGAGGTAGAAAATTCATACCAGCCAGACTCCGGTGATGTGGTGTTCTGAAAGCGAAAGTTGAACAGATCTTTGGTATTGATATCGCTGATCCCGAGGTTCACCATCTGCTTAAAGAAATTGCTCGAGAAGAAAACATAGATCGAGTCTGCGCTCTTCATCTCGTTGAAGGTGTAGTAATAGGCGGTATTGCTCACCGGTTTCCATGAACTGCCATTCAGACTGAACTGCATATCGTACGCCCCGACGGCCGAGGCTAACGACGAGTTGGCGATCGCAGGGAATATATGGATTGAGGTGTTGCTGAGTCCGTTTGTTTGCAGGGTATAGTTAACCATCTTACAACTTAATCCTGAACGGCTGCCGATGGTTTGCGTCCGGCAGTCGGCGTTCCCTTCGCCCAGAGTCGGTACTCCGTCGCTGTTGATAAATACTTCCGCCAGCGAGTGGGTATTTATCAACCGTAGATTTGCTGCTTTCGTATGGGTGACGTTGCGAACATACCAGTTGCCGGAGGCCTGATCCTTACAGCGTGCGCCGCTGCTGGCGTCATAGTTCACAGAGGTCTGGCAGGCATTGATGGTCATTGTAAAGCTGCTGCCGACGGGCATTTGTTGCAGATACTGGTAAAACGCGTCTGACAACATGCCGTGCATCCATTTCGCGCCGCCGCTGGTCACCGTCGCGCCATAAAATCCACTGGCGTCGGTGGTTTGCGGCAGGATAAGACTGGTGGTCATATTACACCCTGCGTACCAGTTGATGCAGCGCAAGCCAGTTAAAGGAGATGAAACTGGTGAATTTTCCAGCCACATATCAAACTTCCAGTTGGTATAAAGGCCGGTGTTGTAACCGTTATCAATGTAGCCGAGGCTTTGCTGATAGATGGTTCCTGAACCATTGTATTTTAAACCGGTCCAGCGGTTGGCACCGGTCAGGCGCGGATCCAGCGCCCCGCCAGGAGTGACGAAAAAGTTGTCGTCTGAGTTGTTTTCGACAAACACAAACTCGCGTGCCGGAGCATCCGCCCAGGTTGTTTTGCTCACTGCCGCTCTGAGCGCGGTTGCAGGCCAGATTAGCGCAAAGATTATCATCGCTATCAGTAGGTTAACTCTCATTCTCTTCTCCTGTCTGCGTCACCGCCGCCCACGATGAGAGGCCGCTGCAGACCACATCACCGACCCAGACGGCACCGCGCGCCTGGTTGAGTTCCAGTGCCACTTCGCAGGTTTTATTGCCACTGTAGCGAAAATCGATAGTGGGGTATTTCTTATCCACGTCCATGACAAACTCGCCGTTTTCATCGGTTCGGGTTCGGCCGATATGGTTGTTAATCCGTGCGTTAGCCAGCAGTGTGCCGTCTTCCGCACGGATACGACCGGAGACGGTAACCATCTGCTTCACCTCTGGCTCAATGACAGCGACATTGCCTGGATAGAGAGTCAGATGACTTTTGCGACCGCTGACGATATCGTAACTGTCGAGTGAGTTTTTGCTGTTCTGCAACTCCACCTCATATCTTCCATAGGGAGAGAGCGGGAGATAGTTACGCTTGCCGTTAAGCGGGAAAATCCGCCCGTTGATTTTGGCGCTGATCTGACCATCGTTCTCCAGGCCAGTGTCGAATATCACCCCAGCGTTGCCATCGGTCCGCCCGCTGGCAGCGATGTTTTTACCCTGCCAGCCGACGCTGCCGTTGGCGGTCAAATTAGTATTGATGTAGCCGTCCGCCGCGCTATTGACGTTCAGCGTTCCGCTGGCGTAACGAGCGTCGAACTGTGCATACGCCCCACCGCTGAGGGTTTTGTCATCACCGGTATCGCCGGAGATGGCTCGTGACAGATTGGCACCAACAGTGCGAATGGTTCCTTCATCAAACTGTTTGCGTGCTGACAGGTTTGCCATGGTGTAGCCGTTTTGATGGGTCATCCCTGCGCTAAACCAGTTGCCCAGTGGTAGCGAGAGATCGAGAGCGATATATTTCCCTGTATTGGCGCTGCTGTCGCCGTTGTTATAGCGCTGAATACCGGCCCGCAGGCCAAGCGAACCAAAGGTACCGCTGTAGACACTTTGATAGTAATCTGCCGTGTAATAATGGCTGTTGTAGCGGCGGTCATCATTGTAGCTGATGCTGAACGTACCCAGCTTCGACCACAGTGAGTTCAGGTTGAGTGTGCCGCCGATTGCACGGTTGTCGGCATCGCTACGTCGCAATTGATTGCCAATGCGGGTTTTTTCCTGGTTAACCCACAGCGAACTGAAGCCTCCAGGTAGAGTGGCGCTGATGCTGGCGATGTTGCTCCATGAGCTGTCACTGGCCAGCATGTTTTGCAGGTTAACGTTGATCGCCCCCCCAAGCGGCAGCGTCAGACGGGTTTCACCCACCGCCTGATTATCGTATCCATATCCCGTTGCCGCCCAGCTAAACGTACTCAGTGAGCCGGAGGTCGAGGCACCTGCCAGCCAACTCTCTTTGGCTGGTCGCGTCTTTTTCCCGTTTTCCGACCAGCGATCCATATGAAAGCTACCGCCCCATATCTGCCACGCCAGCGGTGCACCGACACCACGCCCCCGGCTAAACAGCTTATTGACCCGCTGGGTGCGTTTGCTGATCACGCGACCGTTAACGATTACCTCAACTTCCACATCGTAAATACCGTACGGTAGACCCCGGGTATCCACTTCATGATTGCCCATGGTGAAGTTCTGAACGCTTAGTAGTCGCCCATCACGGGTGAGATGTACTTCGCCCGCCGCCGGTAAAAAGGCGATCACTGGCGTGGCCGATTGGCTGCTGTCGAAGATGGTGGAGCTGGCCTGGTTTCCCCAGGAAAGGCCGTAAATCTTCCCTGCTGAAATGGCGGTCATCGGCCCTAAGGACTGCAAGTTCCAGGTGTCGAGCATTCCACCGGCAAATCGGTGACCAGCAAAATCGCGTTCATACATCGCTTTATATAATTCACTGTCCTGTTGACCGCTACCAATCCCGTACAGTGAGCCGTCGAGCACCACATGATGTTCGCGCAGTGCAGTAACGTTATTCAGCGACAGATAGCTGGATGTGTTGCTCCCGCCGTTACGCAACTGGTTGTTATAGACGCCGAAGTTATAGCTCAGATTACTGCTGAGGGTGTTAACACTGGACTGCCCGATGTCTTCGCTACGTGAGCGTAGTACAGTGCCCAGCGCTTCGCGCTTGACCACCAGCTGCAGCAGCAGTTGGCGCAAGCTGAGATCCAGCTGCGCGTTGTCAGTCAGGGGGATGGTAAGGGCCTCATTGAACGGGGCGTTCGCCAGAGCCATCAGCTGCTGTCGAGTTTGTTCGCTGACACTGGCGTTATCTTCACTCTCTTCCAGCTGTATTTTCCGGATGCGTAGCTGTCCATCATCCAACCAGATAAAAGCGCTGCCGATTCGCTGATCGTCCTGGCGACCCTGGCTACCGGCGAGATGAATATAGAGCGGGACGCTCATGCCGTCCTGGAGCGCCTGACTGAAGGCCTGCGGAATAATCACCCCACCTATTTGCTGCGCACTTATGTCAGCAGCGCTGGCATCGGGCTGAACGAACAAAAAGACCATGCCGAAGGCAAACTGGGCTTTCAGTCCTGGGGAGAACCGTCGTAAAGGCATTGTCGTTATCCATCTGCACAGCTATCTATTTCACGGGAATGAACTTATCACCCTGCCAAAGTGCAACCCGTCCTTTGTTATCCGCCGTGTCCACGCGGGTAAAACGACGCGACTTGCCCGGCATCAGGTAGTAATTCTCTTTACACTCTTTACCATTGGCGGCTTTCAGGCAGGGGCCGTAGGCGAGGATCCGCAGCGTCGCATTTCCTGTATTTGTCAGGGAGCCGTTGGCGTACTGAAAGTGGTAGTTTGCCTGGCGGGGTGCGACGACCAGAATGGTGCCGATGCGGGCGGAAGCAGTGGCCACAGCGCTGCGGTTGGCATTATCGCGCTGCGCATCACTGAGGGCCTGATCAAACCAGACAATGCGGTAGTAGCGCTCTTTTTCATCTGCGGGTCCCTTATAGAAGAAGCGGATCACTTCGCTGGCTTGGGCGGGTAGCAGCAAGCTAGCGGGAGTGAGTAGCAACTCATCCGGCTTGTCCATTGAGATAACCTGCCCGTCGTCAAGCGGTGAAGAGAGCCGTTCGAGACGGATATTGATGAGGCGACCACTGTCGGTACTGTTTTTGATCGTTTTGCTCAGCGTGCTGCTGTCACTGTTCATAAACGATGATATATCGCCGACATCCAGCGCCTGGGCCGGAGATATTCCGGATAACAGCAAAGCGAGAGGCAGAAGGTGCTTTTTCATAACAATTCCGTCCAGGAATAAAGCAGGGGGGCTACCCCTGCTGGTACATCAGAGAGATTAACTGGTCCAGGTCGCGTCGAACTGTACGCTAACGTCGCCGCTCCAGATGCCTTCCGGTAGAGTGCTGTAATCGGTTACTGCGGTGGTACCATTGGTGGTGCCGCTGATGATGGAGAAAGTGAAACCATCCTGTGCGGTGGTACGATTGCTGGCATTGTAACCGTTAGCCAGCGGGCTAAGGTTGCCGCCCAGTACGCCGTTGGCGGTATCGATCATCACGGTATCGCCAGTTTTTTCGACTGCCGCGCCGTTATAATCCACGCCCACATTCAGTGTGGAACCTGAGGTATCCAACTGGGTTAAGGTGTTGGTGATAAGACGTGAGGTCAGTTTAAAGGCGGTAGCCGTTGAGTCACCCTCGATAGCCACGTCAAATAGACCTTTCTGTGAGTTAAAACCTTTAATGCCTTCGGCATACTGGAACGCCAGGCTACCGAGTGGCGTCACAACCAGCTTACTGGTGGTGTCTTTTTTGGCTGTTGCTGACCAGGTCGCTACAGCCTGAGCTGTTACGTCAGCAGCCTGCGCCACACCTGTACCGGTAAACACCGTTACCAGAGCTATTGCCAGAACCTTTTTTTTCATTGCTTTTCTTCCCGAGTTGAATTGAGGACATGAAGTCCCGGTGAGTCATTTTTTAAAACTAACTTGCCTGGAGTTTACTGAACCAACTTATATAATTTTGAGTACAGCTTGGCCTCTGCATTACGCCGATGGGTATACACTGTCTTTACACTACAATTTTCAATTCTGGCAATCGATTTAGGCAGCATTCCCTGAGCCGTCATGCGGATAATTTCCATTTCCCGGTCAGTGATTTTATCTTTCTTAATATCTTTTCTCAGGAACCTGCCATTAATCACATAGGCCAGTTCTTTTCTAATATCACGACTCAGTCCAGCGTATACCACGCCCCTAATATTGCTGTTGTAATACCAATAATTTGCTAAGGCTTCTGACTTTCTGGCCGCAATCAATACGACCTGTTTCCCCTTTACCGCGGATAACCACTCATTATCACGGTTTATAAACTCAGTTAAAGAATCCGTATTGAGATTGATAAACACGAAATCTTTTCTGATTTTCTCCAGCGATAGATAAATTAATCTGTCGATATCCACAATCAGTTCAGATAGTCCTTTATAGAAGTAGGCGTCATGGGGAGACCAGATGTATTTATCAGAACGGTTTTGACATTCCATATGGTTTTTAACCTCATAGTCCCTGCTGTAATCATTTTGCCATGTCACTACTTTCCAAACCTGTAATTTTTACAGGTACATTCAGTTTCTTTAGTAAATCGGAAGTAAATAAGATACGTAGCACATATCAATATAGGTTAAACGAGATTAAGTTTTAATTATTTCGATTAGGTTTAAATTTATGTTTTTTTCCTGATGAGTGTCAATATGTGAACAGAAAATGAATTCCATGGTTAAGTCAATATTTACAAAAAATGAAAATATTGCTTTTTTGATAAGAAGAAAAAGACATTCAGTTTCATAAGGTTATTGGCAATATAACGTTCAATTCTTACTTGCATTTTATATTAGCCAGGAACTTTGCCCTGAGGTGTTAGGAATAGTCTTAATGTGTTGTGTAATGGACTAGTAAAAAAACAAGTTTAAATGATAAGAAATAGAATATAAAACTATCATGAGTCATAATTAAAGATGATTTGCCAATCAGTAAGGTGTTTTAATGGGTTAACATGCCGCACAAAATGGTTATGGGTGTTCACTCCAATAAGTGATGAAAAATTAAACAGGTGTAAGTGCGTCATCATGTCCGGTAAGCCCCCTAAGAGCCAAATTAAGTGAAGTTAAACGAAGACTGCCAGTTGTCACAGGAACGATGGCCTCTTTGCCAGGGCACTGCATTCAGTCATCTGTGCGCGTTACTCTAACTGGCACTCGAACGTCGGCGATGGGGTTACCGATGGATCTGGCCGTTCCTGTGGCGTAAACGTTTTTATGTCAGTACCAACAGATTTACCACATTTATCATCTTAACAGTTTGAGTGTAAATGCAGGCTGCGTCGCAAAGGGAGGAAACTGAGTGACGTGTTCAGTCTAAAATAGAGTTGATGCCAGCATACAGGGCGAAGCTGGTCAACAAGTCAACATTAATATAATGGAATATTCGGAGAGAAACGTCAGGCAGTTGACCTTAAATGAACAGGAAGATACATCCCCAGGAAAATTAATGCTGGTGTAATAAATACACCAACATTAATCCGGTCTGATTATTAATCAGACAAATATCGTTAATTCGTCGAATTTTAAATCAACGTTTTTTCTTACGACCCTGAACGGCCTTAAAACGTGGATTAGATTTACAAATCACATACAGCCGTCCTTTTCGCTTCACAATCTGACAGTCTGGATGGCGTTCTTTTGCGGTACGCAGAGAGTTAAGGACTTTCATCATGCCCCCTTTTTCGTGCTAACAAAACGACCAAAACGTTGGGTGAACCGTGCAACATTTCCTTCTGATGCCACTGTTCTCAGCTTCCCTGTATAGAACGGGTGCGATTTCGAAGAGACATCAATTGTTACGTACGGATACGTTACGCCATCCAGCTCAATCTCACGGTCTGTTTTGATAGTCGAGCCGATTTTAAAGTACTCATCAACAATGGTGTCGTGGAACACCACAGTACGATACTCAGGATGGATATTGGGTTTCATCATTTTTACCTGTTATGTTATAACATAACCATAAAGATACATGCTCATCCGGATCATTTCAACACCCAATCCCTGTGACTATTTGTGGGATGTGGAATTTCCGCAACGGGGAAGTCTGGCATTGTTAGCAGCCATTGGCTACGCTCCCATAAACGCCTGGATGAGTGATTGATGATGGTTTCGCTGAGAGTATGGATTTTTCGAGAATGGAGGCTATCTCCACTTTACTGGCCGATGATTTATCGCAGTTTGATTGATTACCTGACAGCGTATATTCCTCTCCCACGGATATAATAATTACTTACAAAAAAGGGAGAGGATGCATATTTTAAATATCACTGAAGTGAACAGTTTATTGCCGTTATTAATAGAAATGGAGAAATAAATAGGCGTATTCTACAATTGCGACAAAAACAACGATATTAATCAGTTTATGACTGATTTGCTGTACTTTATTCTCTTTCATTGGTACTTCCTCGCTTTAAAAAAGAGTGCACTTCGTAAGTGCCCTTATATAAATAACGAGTTTGGTCAACCAATTTTTTGACATGTATCACAAATTTGAATAGATGTATTACATCGGCTATCTTTTATTGCACCAACGTCATTGATATATGTCGCCTGAAGTCAGTTCCGGGAATGAGTCTGATCTCAAGATTGGCCCAGCCCTGGCGTTGATTGGCGCTGAGGAGCATATCGCATCTCATCGTAATGTCGTATCTCCTGGGGTGTTATACAAGATATCGTTGTAGGTAACCAGGGAGAGGAATTGAGTTCTATTAAACCGTCAACTATGCCGGATACATACTGGATTACACTGCAGGCACGCCTTACGAGAGAACGTGCCGCAGTGACGGGTTAATTATCTGAAAGAATTTGTGAGGCTGTATCGGTTACTCATTGGTTTGATAGTTTTACTCTCGGGAGAGTAATAGATATTTAATCCATTAACGGAAACCAGCCAGTTCCTTTCGATGTCTGAATTTGATCCCATAGTTTATCCGGAATGGTTAATTCATGAACAAGTTGTGGATTAAGGGTTGTTTGAATTTCATGGTCTCTACCTGATTCAGCTAAAGTCACCCATTCTGGATTTATCACCAGCCCTTTACCGATCGCAACAAGTGGCAGGCCAGTGGAAATTGCTTCTTGAGCCTGAGACGGTGTGCGTATTTTACCTGCAGCGATTACCGGCACTCTGCCTGCAATATGATTTAAAATCAATTCAATAGTTCGGGGGCCATTTGGCGACTCAACAGGGTAGCTATCGTTAATACTGACCAGTGAGGTATGTATATACGAAATACCGGATGAAATGAGCCGATCAAGGAGTTTATAAGTATCCTCTATCCGCAGCCCCCCTGTTGCAGATTCTTCAGGAGATATTCTGTAACCGATGGCAAAGGGCTTTGTCGCATATTCATAGACTACATTTTTTACTTCCTGTAATACGGCCAGCGGGAAGCGCATACGTCCTTCGAGATCTCCTCCCCATCGGTCATTACGCTGGTTAAATAGAGGGGAGAAGAAATTCTGCAGAAGGAATCCGTGCGCACCATGAAGTTCAACGCCATCAAAACCTGCTTTAATCGCCCTTTTTGTGACATCTCCGAATGCTCTAATGGTTTCCTGAATTTCGTTTTCAGTCATTTCCCTGCTTTGTACCACTCTCTTCATAAAGTCACCAGATTTTACGCTTGATGCGCTGGCACTAATAACATCGTTATTTGGCACAAGCTCCGGGATGGCTTTATTACCGGCGTGGAAAATCTGCAAAATAGCCGGAGCACCGCCACTTTTGGCTGCAGCTGCTAACTTTTCAAGGCTGTTAATGAAACGGTCGTCATACGCGGCAAATTCATGAGTAAACCCAATGCCGCTTGGCGTGACATAGGTGCATCCTGTTATTACTAAACCAACATTTTGTGAGCGACGTTTATAAAATTCGAGTTCTTGCTCAGAGATGGTTCCATCAGGATTCGCTGACCAGGTCGTCATAGGAGCCATAACGATACGATTACGTAGCTTTATTTTTTCTGTCAGCATAAAAGGAGAAAACAATGATGGGTGTTTATTTGTCATAACAATACCTCAAATGTTTATCTGATTTTGATGCGTATGTTTTAACTGGTTAGTTGTTGCCAGCTTTGGAACCAAGAATTATGGCTTTATTTATAATTCCTTCAAAGGGTTTCTAATAATCTTAATAATTGAGTTGCTGCTTTTCTGTTTCTTTAATGAAATTTCTTTTTGAGTAATTTTATTATTGTTGTGTAGTCAATAAAGGATAAATGTCAGGGAGATAAGGAATCTCCCTGTAAGATTATTACAAATGTGTTTTATAAAAAGGAATTAATTTGTCGAGTGCCTGTTTCACAGGTTCTGGCTTATCATACAGGTCGTAATGTGAATAACCTTCAACCACGACCAGCTCTTTATGTTTTGAGGCAGCGCGGCCAATAATTTCGCAGCCGTCACGGTAGGCACCAAATGCGCCCACTCTATCGCCCACCACAACCATTATTGGTTGAGTTAACAGGACTTCTGCAAGATGAAATGCATCCCAACCCACGGCAACAGTCTGATGTGAGAATAGCGAACGATTTACCCCATTAGGTGCACAGCCTCGTGGCGAACGATAATATTCTGTTGCTTCAAAAAGGTCTATTTCTGTTAATCCCGCTTCAAGAGCTGCTTCCGGAGAAGAAGGGAGCAAATCATCTACGCGAAGTTTTGCGCCGTTAGCTTCGTCTGTTCTTTGTTGCGCCATTGCTTCGAGTGCTCCGATAGGATTAAACGCTGTAAATCCCTCACGCATAAGACGCCCGTAGTTTGCACCCGTGACAGTACCAATAGCTTTAATTCGACGTTCTGTCATTGCGGCATTAATGGCATATCCACCTCCACCACAAATACCCAGTACACCAATACGCCCGGCATCAACGTAAGGTAAGCTGGTAAGATAATCAACGACAATGCTGAAGTCTTTTACTCGCATTGTTGGATCTTCCAGATAACGCGGTTCTCCACCGCTGCTTCCCTGAAAACTGGCATCAAAAGCAATGACGATAAAGCCAGCTTTTGCCAGGGCGGCACCATACACACTACCCGATGTCTGTTCTTTGCAGCTTCCAATTGGATGGGCGCTGATAATGGCAGGATACTTTTTTTCACTATTAAAATCGTCAGGGAAATAGATATCAGCAGCTATATCCCAGTAAGTATGTTTTATCGAAACAGTTTTCATTTCAAGCTCCGGGGATTTGCCTAAACAGATTTAAATATCATTTCTATTATCCGCAACTGGCATTCGTGTTCATATCGAGAACGGCGTAATAGTATGACTTGTATTGGTTATCATCAATGGTCTAATATCTATCACAGTGTTAAGTTAAGGTTTACAATGATGAAAATAGAGCCTTCAATTTTGCCTTCTCTTGCCTGGTTTGCGCTTATTGTTCGTGCCGGCAGTTTTTCCAGAGCCGCTTCTGAAATGGGTATTACGCGGGCCGCATTGTCCCAGAATTTAAAATCTCTTGAGGAACGTCTTAACACCAAGCTGATATACCGTACGACCCGCAATATGTCGCTTACTGAGGAAGGACAGCGTCTGTATGAAGTGCTGGTGTCGGCTTTGGGGCAAATTGATGATGCTTTGAAAGATGTTGGTGATACCCAACTTGAACCTACAGGCCTGTTGAGAATAAATTCCTCCCGTGTTGCAGCACGGATGCTTGTTGAGCCTCATATTGGCGAGTTTCTTACTCGTTACCCCAAAACAAAGATAGAACTCATTATGGATGACGGTTTATCTAACATTATTGCGGACGGCTGTGATGTGGGCATACGTCTTGAGCAAGGACTGGATGAGCATATGACTGCCGTTCCTGTTTCTCCGCTTATTAAACTGGTTACTGTGGCATCGCCAGATTATTTAAAAGAACACGGTATTCCTGAAACTCCTCAGGAATTGAGTAACCATAATTGTCTTCGGTTGCGGCATAAAAGTAGCGGTGCACTCTCAGCATGGGAGTTTTCGAATGTTGTGGGGGGTAATGAAGAGTTCGAAATAGAGGTGTCAGGTAAGTATATTTCTAATGATGACGAAAGCATGATACGAATGGCGCTGAATGGAACGGGTATCATTCAACATCTGGATTTTGCAATCGCTGAGCATATCAATGCGGGCAAGTTACAGCCGATTCTTGAGGATTGGGCCGTTTCATTTCCTGGATTTTATATATATGTTTCATCACGGGTGAGAATGCCCTCTAAAGTTCGTGCTTTTATTGATTTTATGGTGGAGAAAAGAGTAAAAATAGAAAGTTAATGATGTGTGTCAGAATATCGGTAAGAAGAATGGCGCAATCGTGAGGATACGTTTATTCATAATAAATCTCCTGAAAGTTTAGAATTATTTTCGATACAGCCAGATTATCATTGTTACTAATAATGTGGTTAAAATAATAGCATCTATGCCCCCCTTCATGAGTGTCTGTGAAGAGGATGCTTCTACAAGGAAATCGCCAATGCTCAAAGAAAACTTCAACGAACTGCAAATCTTTCTTGTGGTGGCAAGAGAGCGAAGTTTTACCAAAGCAGCGGGCAAACTCGGCGTCTCTCAGTCTGCACTTAGCCATGCAATGAAGGCTCTGGAGGAAAGGCTCAATATCCGCCTCCTGACACGGACTACCCGCAGTGTGGCTCCCACAGAAGCGGGGGAGAGAATCATTGCCTGCCTTGAACCGCGTATTGACGAGCTTGAACAGGAACTGGAATCACTTATTCAATTGAACAGCACGCCCTCCGGGAATATTCGGTTATCTGCCGGGGAACATGCCGCGCGAAGTCTGGTCTGGCCGAAGCTAAAACCTTTTCTCAGAGAGTATCCCGAAATCAATGTCGAACTGGTGGTGGATAACGGTTTTGTCGATATTGTTGAAGGCCGTTTTGATGCCGGGATACGACTGGGTGAAAATGTTGATAAAGATATGGTTGCAGTCAGGATTGGACCTGATATGCGGATGGCTGTGGTGGGAGCTCCGGCGTATTTTGCTGCAAACCCTGCGCCTGAAACGCCTCATGAGCTACAAAATCATCGCTGTATCAACATGCGTTTGCCAACTGCCGGTGGGCTTTACCACTGGGAGTTCGAGCGAGAAGGGAAACCGCTTCGCGTTAAGGTTGATGGGCAACTGACGTGTAGTCCATTGCCAGAAAGAATTGATGCCGCGTTATCAGGGTTTGGGATCGCTTGTGTCCCTGAAGACATGGTTCAGGAGTATATAAAGTCAGGCAAGCTTATTCAGGTGTTACAGGAGTGGTGTCCAACTTTTCCTGGGTATTATCTTTACTACCCCAGCCGCAAGCAGCATCCGCCAGCTTTTGCGCTGTTGATCGATGCGCTTCGCTACACCGAATAACGGGTCCTTTATCCTGGACCCGTTTGGGTATTAGCGGCCTACGCGTGCCTGATGTTCAGGCGAGTAACGTTCACCGACGATTTTAATTGTTTCCAGCGCCTCGGTTATCTGCTGCGTATCTTTCTGCGAAAGAACAATGTCAGCAGCGGCCAGGTTTTCTTCCAGCCGGTTCAGTTTAGTGGTGCCAGGGATGGGAACAATCCACGGCTTTTGTGCTAATAGCCATGCCAGTGCGATTTGTGCAGACGTTACCCCTTTCTCCGCAGCCAGTTCACCTAACAAGGTGACCAGTTTTTCATTGGCTTCAATGGCTTGTGCTGCGAAACGCGGTACGGTGCTGCGGTAATCATCTTTGCCGAAAGTGGTTCCCGGCTTAATCGCCCCTGTCAGGAAACCTTTACCTAGTGGGCTGAAGGGGACAAAACCAATTCCCAGTTCCTCCAGCAACGGCAGAATTTCCTGTTCAGGCTCACGCCACCACATGGAATATTCGCTTTGCAGGGCGGTGACAGGTTGTACCGCATGTGCACGACGAATGGTTTGTGCTCCTGCTTCAGACAGGCCGAAATGTTTGACCTTACCTTCTGCGATGAGGTCTTTCACCGTTCCTGCAACATCTTCAATAGGAACATCTGGATCAACACGGTGTTGATACAGCAGGTCAATAACATCTGTTTTCAGACGACGTAATGATCCTTCAACGGCTTCACGGATATGTTCCGGACGGCTGTTTAAAATCTGCTGCTTATTATCATCGCCGAAGGTAAAACCGAATTTAGTGGCAATTACCACGCGGTCACGAAACGGTTTTAAGGCTTCGCCGACCACTTCTTCATTCAGATACGGACCATACACTTCGGCGGTATCGAAGAAGGTGACGCCACGTTCAACCGCAGCACGAATAAGTTCGATAGCCTGACGGGTATCGGTCGCCGGGCCGTAGCCGTGGCTTAAGCCCATGCAACCGAGCCCAAGGGCGGAGACTTCGAGTCCGGATTTACCCAGATAACGTTTTTGCATTGAATGAATACCTCTTTTATCGCGGCTTAAACATCAAGTTTGCGGCCAGTCAGCCATTCCACCATTGCGGGATCGCGGTGAGAGAAGAATGCGCTGGTTGCGGTATCCAGGGCGGTAATTTGCAGCATATCTTCAGGGCTGAGTTCAAAATCGAGAATGTTGATGTTCTCTTCCATGCGTTCTTTTCGCACTGATTTTGCCAGTGAAACAATGCCTCGTTGGTAGATCCAGCGCAGAACAACCTGGCCCACGCTTTTGCCATACTTCTCGCCAATTGCCGTGAGAACAGGATGCTGGAACAGACCATTTTTCCCTTCCGCAAACGGTGCCCAGGCTTCTGGCTGAATGCCACGACTTTGCATCCAGGGAACGGCCTGTAGCTGCTGATTGAAAGGGTTAACTTCAACCTGGTTTACCGCCGGAACGACGTTATTAAAAGCGATAAGGTCTGCCAGTCGGTCAGGATGGAAGTTACTGACGCCAATAGCGCGAATTTTACCGGCCTGTTGCAGCTCTTCCATGGCACGCCAGGCTCCGTGGACATCGCCATATGGCTGGTGAATCAAGTACAGGTCAACGTAATCAAGTTGCAGTCGATTCAGAGAGCGTTCGAACTGGGCTTTGGCCCCTTCGTAACTGGTATCCTGCAACCAGAGTTTCGTGGTGACAAAGAGTTCGTTACGGGCGATACCGCTTTGTTTCAGTGCGTTCCCGACCTGGATTTCATTTTGATAAGAGGCGGCGGTGTCAATCAGTCGATAACCGCTGTTAATAGCGTCAATGACCGCTCTTTCGCATTCGGCGGCATCGGTCATCTGAAATACACCAAAGCCCAACAGGGGCATTTCAATACCGTTGTTCAGTTTTACTTTTTGCATGGTGTTATCCTTCCGTTATCGTTCATGAGAAGCATAACGTAAAGGGAAAAGCTCGATTAGACGGCAGGATTTGTCAGGGGTTATGAACGAAATTCATAAATCTGTTTGAGTGTTGCGATGAGTCGTGCAAGTTCGATATCCCTGCAATTCACAGTCTGATGAAGGAAAATGAATATCCATAAAAAATATATCGGTTTATCCTGGCGTATATACCTACTTCGACGTATTTCCAATAGTTGCTAATTAAAGGCAGGTCATTATTATTCACTCTGAATAATGAATTATTCACTGTCCGCAGAGTAAGAAATATAACTTAGGTATCTATTTAATGACTTGCACAAAAAGCTAAATTTTCACCCATAAATAAAAATATAATCCCGCGCCCAACCACCTGATGAGAGGCTACAGGCACTGGATATATTAGGTGGCGGTGTACTTTCTTACATAAAGGTATTTCCTTTTCTGCGGAAAAGGAAACCGGGAAATCCCCGGTTTTTCTGACAAGCAGACGCCATTATTTGTGTCTGCCTATGTTCGTTAATTCGTTCATCAGGAAATTATCTCAATGTCACGTTATAAAATAGGTCATAAACAACCACAATTTCGTTATTCAGTTCTGGCCCGCTGCGTGGCGTGGGCAAATATCTCTGTTCAGGTTCTTTTTCCACTCGCTGTCACCTTTACCCCAGTAATGGCGGCACGTGCGCAGCATGCGGTTCAGCCACGGTTGAGCATGGGAAATACTACGGTAACTGCTGATAATAACGTGGAGAAAAATGTCGCGTCGTTTGCCGCAAATGCCGGGACATTTTTAAGCAGTCAGCCAGATAGCGATGCGACACGTAATTTTATTACCGGAATGGCCACCGCTAAAGCTAACCAGGAAATACAGGAGTGGCTCGGGAAATACGGTACTGCGCGCGTCAAACTGAATGTCGATAAAGATTTCTCGCTGAAGGATTCTTCGCTGGAAATGCTTTATCCGATTTATGATACACCGACAAATATGTTGTTCACTCAGGGGACAATACATCGTACCGACGATCGTACTCAGTCAAATATTGGTTTTGGCTGGCGTCATTTTTCAGGAAATGACTGGATGGCGGGGGTGAATACTTTTATCGATCATGATTTATCCCGTAGTCATACCCGCATTGGTGTTGGTGCGGAATACTGGCGTGATTATTTGAAACTGAGCGCCAATGGTTATATCCGGGCTTCTGGCTGGAAAAAATCGCCGGATGTTGAGGATTATCAGGAACGCCCGGCGAATGGCTGGGATATTCGTGCTGAGGGCTATTTACCTGCCTGGCCGCAGCTTGGCGCAAGCCTGATGTATGAACAGTATTATGGCGATGAAGTCGGGCTGTTTGGTAAAGATAAACGCCAGAAAGATCCACATGCGATTACCGCTGAAGTGAATTACACGCCAGTGCCTCTTCTGACCCTGAGTGCCGGGCATAAGCAGGGCAAGAGTGGTGAGAATGACACTCGCTTTGGCCTGGAAGTTAATTATCGGATTGGCGAACCTCTGGAAAAACAACTCGATACAGACAGTATTCGCGAGCGTCGAATGCTGGCAGGCAGCCGCTATGACCTGGTTGAGCGTAATAACAATATCGTTCTTGAGTATCGCAAATCTGAAGTGATCCGTATTGCTCTGCCTGAGCGTATTGAAGGCAAGGGCGGCCAGACGGTTTCCCTGGGGCTTGTGGTCAGCAAAGCAACTCACGGTCTGAAAAATGTGCAATGGGAAGCGCCGTCTTTGCTGGCCGCAGGCGGAAAAATTACGGGGCAGGGCAATCAGTGGCAAGTGACGCTCCCGGCTTACCAGGCAGGCAAAGACAATTATTATGCGATTTCTGCGGTTGCCTACGATAACAAAGGCAATGCCTCAAAACACGTGCAGACAGAGGTGGTCATTACCGGAGCAGGTATGAGTGCCGAGCGCACGGCGTTAACGCTTGACGGTCAGAGCCGTATTCAAATGCTTGCTAACGGTAGTGAGCAAAAGCCACTGGTGCTTTCTCTGCGCGACGCCGAGGGGCAGCCAGTCACGGGCATGAAAGATCAGATCAAGACTGAGCTGACGTTCAAACCGGCTGGAAATATTGTGACTCGTACCCTGAAGGCCACTAAATCACAGGCAAAGCCAACACTGGGTGAGTTCACCGAAACTGAAGCAGGGGTGTATCAGTCTGTCTTTACTACCGGAACGCAGTCAGGAGAGGCAACGATTACTGTTAGCGTTGATGACATGAGCAAAACTGTCACTGCAGAACTGCGGGCCACGATGATGGATGTGGCAAACTCCACCCTGAGCGCTAACGAGCCGTCAGGTGATGTGGTTGCTGATGGTCAGCAAGTCTACACGCTGACACTGACAGCGGTGGACTCCGAGGGTAATCCGGTGACGGGAGAAGCCAGCCGCCTGCGACTTGTTCCGCAAGACACTAATGGTGTAACCATTGGTGCCATTTCGGAAATAAAACCAGGGGTTTACAGCGCCACGGTTTCTTCGACCCGTGCCGGAAACGTTGTTGTGCGTGCCTTTAGCGAGCAGTATCAGTTGGGCTCATTACAACAAACGCTGAAGTTTGTCGCCGGGCCGCTTGATGCAGCACATTCGACCATCGCCCTGAATCCGGATAAACCGGTGGTTGGTGGTACGCTTACGGCAATCTGGACGGCAAAAGATGCCAATGGCAACCCTGTAATTGGCCTCAATCCAGATGCACCGTCATTATCTGGCGCAGCCGCTGCGGGGTCTATGGCATCAGGCTGGACGGATAATGGCGACGGGACCTGGACTGCGCAGATTACTCTCGGCACTACGGCGGGGGAATTAGAGGTTATGCCGAAGCTCAATGGGCAGGACGCGGCAGCGAATGCGGCTAAAGTGACCGTGGTGGCTGATGCGTTATCTTCAGGCCAGTCGACAGTCTCTGTAGCCGCAGACCGCGTAAAAGCAGGCGAAAGCACAACCGTGACGCTTATTGCAAAAGATGCGCATGGCAACGCTATCAGTGGCCTTTCCCTGTCGGCAAGCCTGACGGGTGCTGCGTCTGAAGGGGCGACGGTATCCAACTGGACCGAGCAGGGCGATGGTTCCTATGTCGCTACGCTGACCACAGGGGGAAAGACGGGTGAGCTTCTCGTTATGCCGCTATTCAACGGTCAGCCAGCAGCCACCGATGCTGCGCGGTTGACTGTCGTTGCGGGGGAGATGTCATCAGCGAACTCTACGCTTGTTGCTGACAATAAGGCTCCGACCGTCAAAGCGACGACGGAACTTACCTTCACCGCGAAGGATGCGTATGGGAACCCTGTTAGTGGCCTGAAGCTCGATGCACCAGTGTTTAGCGGTGCCGCCAGCACGGGGAGTGAGCGACCTTCAGCAGGAAGCTGGACAGAGCAAAGTAATGGGGTCTACGTGGCGACCTTAACGCTGGGATCTGCCGCGGGTCAGTTGTCTGTGATGCCGCGAGTGAATGGCCAAAATGCCGTTGCTCAGCCACTGGTGCTGAACGTTGCAGGTGACGCATCTAAGGCTGAGATTCGTGATATGACAGTGAAGGTTAATAACCAACTGGCTAATGGACAGTCTGCTAACCAGATAACCCTGACCGTCGTGGACAGCTATGGTAACCCGTTGCAGGGGCAAGAAGTTACGCTGACTTTACCGCAGGGCGTGACCAGCAAGACGGGGAATACGGTAACAACCAATACGGCAGGTAAAGCTGACATTGAGCTGATGTCAACGGTTGCCGGGGAACTTGAGATCGAGGCCTCGGTGAAAAACTCTCAGAAGACGGTCAAGGTGAAATTCAAGGCGGATTTCAGTACCGGTCAGGCGAGCCTGGAGGTAGACGCCGCTGCTCAAAAAGTGGCAAACGGCAAAGATGCCTTTACGCTGACGGCAACGGTTAAGGATCAATACGGCAACCTTCTTCCTGGCGCTGTGGTCGTCTTTAATCTGCCTCGGGGCGTCAAACCGCTTGCAGACGGTAATATCATGGTGAACGCCGACAAGGAGGGTAAAGCGGAACTGAAAGTGGTTTCCGTGACTGCCGGAACCTATGAGATCACGGCGTCAGCAGGAAATGACCAGCCTTCGAATGCGCAGTCTGTAACGTTTGTGGCCGATAACACTACGGCGACCATCTCCAGTATTGAGGTGATTGGCAACCGTGCAGTGGCGGATGGCAAAACCAAACAGACGTATAAAGTTACGGTGACTGATGCCAATAACAACCTGCTGAAAGATAGCGAAGTGACGCTGACTGCCAGCCCGGAAAATTTAGTTCTGACTCCCAATGGGACGGCGACAACGAATGAGCAAGGGCAGGCTATTTTCACCGCCACGACCACTGTCGCAGCGACATATACACTCACGGCGAAAGTGGAACAGGCCGATGGTCAGGAATCGACGAAAACTGCCGAATCTAAATTCGTCGCGGATGATAAAAACGCGGAGCTCGCTGCATCTCCAGAGCGTGTAGATTTTCTGGTGGCGGACGGGAAGACAACTGCAACACTGACGGTTACTCTGATGTCGGGTGTCAACCCCGTAGGAGGAACCATGTGGGTCGACATTGAGGCTCCGGAAGGGGTGACAGAGGCGGATTATCAGTTCCTGCCGTCGAAAAATGACCATTTCGCGAACGGGAAAATCACGCGTACATTTAGTACCAACAAGCCAGGTACATACACATTCACATTCAACTCTTTGACATATGGAGGGTATGAAATGAAACCAGTGACTGTGACAATTAACGCCGTTCCTGCAGATACTGAAGGCGCTGAGGAGAAATAAAAGCGATGATGTAATAAATAATAATGGCGTTGACATGCGCAGCGCCATTATTTACTGAATACCTACCCTGGTACCGATTAGACGGTGGCAGGGTAGGGTAAATCTTATGTGATGGATTTACAGGCTAAACCGGACGAACAGGGATAAATATTTCGCAAACAACATCATTGCTATCCTTTTCTACGAAATCTTCATTGTAATAAAACCGCTCAATATCACTGCCGTTCATTCTGGCTAACCTCCTGGCGGGTAATTCCATCAGATAGAGGTTTCGCGCCCATTCAGGGTAGTGCTCCCACTCACCTTCATAGCGGAAAGAGGCATACAGTCCTCGGTTAATTGTCCACTCTTTCGACATCTCTGAATCGGTTTGTTTGCATACCGTACCGGCAAAAGTTTCAACTGTGAGCAAATCGACCGATTTTGTTGACGGTTCGAACGTGGAGACGAAATAGATATCCGTCTTAAAATTCTTCATACATCTGGCTAAATGATGACGTCGCAGTTTGACTTCTTCATCCGGTGATTTATTCGACACTTCAATATCATATTTAAATGAATTGCCAAAAATAGGTGTCTCAGGAAAGTTGACTAATCTACACTCCGTCTTTTGCTGTTGACGTATTAAAAAAGAAGGGAAGATATTTGCGAGATCCCAATAATCACGGTGGCGGTATTCACGGGGAGAGCAGCCGAATAACTTTTTAAATTCGCGGCTGAATGATTGCTGTGAATCAAAATGCAAAGAGAGTGCAATATCAAGCATAGATTTCGCGGAGAGCCGGACAAGAATGGCGGCACGACAAAGCCTTCGTTTGCGAATGTATTCTCCCAAAGGCACATGCATGAAATTTCGGAACAGAAGCTGGATGTTGCGTCTGCTGTAGCCAGATTTCTGTGCGATATCTTCGATTGAAATAGGGTGCTCAAGATTACACTCAATCCACTCCAGGAGCTGCTGTAGAATCTTCTGCCTGATCATCACATACTCCGTTAATTCTTTGTCATATCGCACATTTTCGTTATGTCCTGGGCCCTAAGTGTATCAAAAACAGCAAGTCCCAAGGCAAAAGCACTGATAGCGTCTGCTTCATTGCCCCAAAAATAGAGAGGTTTCAGTCCTACATTATTAATGAATTTTTTGCATAAGTGATATCAAAATCCACATACTAATTTGAGGTTACGTTTTAACGTAGACTCATTGTTCATACCTAATGGAGGGACTGACAGTGGAATTTTCCGTATTAAGTAACAATCTGAAAATGCCGATGATGGGATTTGGTGTTTTTCAGGTTACCGATAAAGACGTGTGCAAACAGTCAGTGTTGAATGCTATCCGCACGGGTTATCGACTCATCGACACTGCAGCGGTATACGGTAATGAAGATGCCGTCGGTGAAGCCGTTCGTGAAGCCATATCTGAAGGTTTATGTACCCGAGAAGAGTTATTTATAACGTCTAAATTGTGGGTGCAGGATATGTTGAATCAGGATATTGCAGCAGCAGGTATTGAAGCATCATTAAAAAAATCGGGGCTAGAATACTTCGATCTCTATTTATTGCACCAGGCCATGCGCGATTATTTTAGTGCGTGGCGTGCACTCGAAGATGCCTATGAGGAGGGCAAATTAAAAGCGATTGGGGTTTCCAATTTCTACCCTCATGTTCTGGCGAACTTTTGTGAAACGGTAAGAGTTAAACCGATGGTCAATCAGGTCGAGTTGCATCCCTATTTTGCCCAACCAGAGGCGCTGGCAATCATGAAGTATTATAACGTGCAGCCTGAAGCATGGGCTCCGTTAGGTGGTGGACGACATAAACCCTTTGAAAATAATCTGCTTCAGAGTATTGCAGATGCCCATCAAAAATCGATTTCTCAGGTCATTCTGCGTTGGAATATTCAACGGGGAGTGGTCGTTATTCCGAAATCAACACATCAACAGCGTATCGAAGAAAATTTTGCTATCTGGGATTTCTCACTGACAGAGAAAGAAATGGCGCAAATTAGTTCGCTAGATTTGGGTTATGTTGGGGAATCGGTAAAACATTTTAATCCTGAGTTTGTTCGTGGTTGTCTTGCTGTAAAAATACATGATTGATATTAATCACTTATTTTACCTGAGACGACATAAATGTTTTAATAAGGGAGTTATATTGAACCTTACATTGTCCTGTTTCAGGTAATATGGCGTCAGGCTTCACCCATTAGCAAGGAAAGCCTGACGCCTGAAAAAGTGAACAACAGACAGTGTTCGGATTATCAATATTCAGTTTTTAACGTTGAACTGGATTCATTACTGCGTTGTTTAAGAATGTCCCGCGCCGAATCTGCCATTATCATGACAGCACCTGCCAGCATCAGAGTATCTTTCAATACCAGGCGACCAGCACCGGATAAATAAGGGAAACCATGATGAGCGTCACCCAATGCGGGTACCCATGCCTCCGGGGTGGTGATTAAAAATGAGAGTGTTACCAGCGGCGTGGTAAATGCCATCAGCCCACCCAATAAACCTAACCAGCGATTGACAGGATTAGCCAAAACCAGCAGAGCAATAATCACCTCCACGACGCCAAGACCGTTGGAAAAACCATAGGTATTATTAGCCGTTTGCCATGCTCTTGCTTCTGGTTTGTATTCGCCTTCGTGAGTCAGATACTGTTTATAGTCTTCCGGGTGTTCATAAAAGAACGACATTAGTGGACTGTTTGCGACGAATGGTGTAATGCTGTCTGCCTCGTAAGGGACAAACTTTAATAACCCAATCCACATAAAAACAATCGCAATACTCAGACGAATCAATGTCAGGCCAATTTTATCTCCCCGACTTAACAGGTGCAGGTATTTCTCCATTGTAAACATCCTTATTTATACAATACTGCTGTTGCGGTTGAATTATTATCAATTCGCATCGATGTGACTTTCCAGGATGAAGCATTATATTTTCTGGCCATATCAGCAATGGCATCCTCCAGAACTGTCGGTGATGCTGATACTGACGAGACGCTGATATGTTTCAGAATTATTTTATCATCTGCATTGGTGGAAAATGCCATAACGCCAGATAATAGTGTTGCAAATAAAACAGGTTTTTTAAACATATAAAATACCATCAATGAAGTGATTAAGAAGTTATATAATAACAGGGAATTAATAAGATTATTTTCTCTGAGACGCCAGAATATTTGTTCTGGCGTCTGATTTTGAGTTTATTTGACTAATGAAAATAGATCATTGAGTGATTCGCTCATCGACGGATGAGTAAATATCTGATCGCGTAATATGCTATAAGGCAGCCCGGCATCCATCACCATTTTCACTATATTGATCATCTCGTGGGAGTCAACACACAGCAGTGATGCCCCTAATATACGTTGGGTTTTATTATCAACAATCGCTTTTAATACCCCACGGGTATCGTTCATCACTCTGGCGCGCGGAATTGCAGCTACAGGCAATGTCACCACCTGAATATCAGCACCACTCTCTCTGGCTTGTTCTTCTGTCATACCAACCCTGGACAGTGGCGGTGTCATAAATACGGAATAAGGCACATTTTTCCGATCATCAGTACTACGTTTGCCTTCACCCAGTAACTCATCACGTACAATGCGGTAATCATCTAGTGATATGTAAGTAAATTGCAGCCCGCCGGTAACATCTCCCATCGCCCAAATATTGTCTGCGGTGGTATGTAATCGCTTGTCAACGACAATTGCCCCGCGCTCGTTTACTGCGATACCGGCATTTTCTGGATGTAAAGAAGCGGTAGCCGGTTGACGACCGGAAGCTATTAACAGTGCATCCACCGCCAGTTGGGCGTGCTCGCTATGCACTTGCACTTGATTTTCATGGTGACTGATTCGCTCCACATGGGCATTGAGGATAATATCGACGCCCTGATCGCGTAAAATCGTCGCGATGTTATCAGCAATATCCCGATCTTCCCGAGGCAAAAACAGCGAAGCTGCTTCTAAAATGGTTACCTTGCTGCCAAAATTAGCGAACATAGAGGCGAACTCAACGCCAATATATCCGCCGCCCAAAATACCTAAATGCCCAGGCAATTCTTTTAGATGAAGTAATCCGGTGCTGTCATATACACCAGGCGTGGTGGTAATTCCAGGAATTGGCGGAACCACGGTTTTTGCACCGGTATTAATAAAAATTTTCTCGCCATGAATTTCCAGATTTCCCTCAGGCCGATGAACACGCAGGCTATGATTATTGATAAACTCCGCCTGGCCGTCGATCACGTCGATATTGGGCATATCCGCAAGATTATGAAAATTCTTATTACGTAAAAAATTAACCACTTCATTTTTACGCTGTATGGCACGGACAAAATCTGTGTGCTGCTGTGCGTCATGAACCAATGTTTTGGTTGGGATACAGCCGATATTAATACAGGTCCCGCCATACATTGCATTTGATTGTTCGATGAGAGCCACACGCCAACCTGCTTTTGCCAGCGTGACGGCTAATGTTTTTCCAGCCTTGCCAAAACCAATAATAACTGCCTGATATTTATTCATGATGATTTCCTGTCGAAACGCGTTCATTTGACATCATGACTATAGACGCAAAAGAGCAAATAACATTTCTTCACAACGCTTGATATTTTGTCTTATCGTCTGGTATTTTCTTTTTCTTAATCAGAATCACAAAACAAAAATCATGATTAACTATTTGATGGTATTAGATTAATTATTGACTAAGATTGTTGGTGTTTGTAATCAAAAAACCACTCAGGAGTCTGATATGGATGCTCTTAGCCGTTTGTTGATGCTTAACGCTCCACAAGGAACGATCGATAAGAATTGCGTGTTAGGAAGTGACTGGCAACTTCCACATGGTGCCGGGGAATTGTCGGTTATTCGTTGGCATGCGTTAACGCAAGGAGCGGCGAAGCTGGAAATGCCGACGGGAGAGATTTTTACATTACGCCCGGGAAATGTGGTCCTGCTACCACAAAATTCAGCTCATCGCCTGAGTCATGTCGATAATGAATCGACCTGTATTGTCTGTGGCACTCTTCGGCTGCAACATTCGGCGCGTTATTTTTTAACGTCTTTGCCGGAAACGCTGTTTGTAGCACCAGTGAACCATAGCGTGGAATATAACTGGCTGAGGGAGGCGATCCCGTTTTTACAACAGGAATCCAGATCGGCAATGCCGGGAGTGGATGCTCTGTGTAGCCAGATCTGCGCTACATTCTTTACCCTCGCGGTGCGTGAGTGGATTGCACAGGTTAATACAGAGAAAAACATTCTCAGTTTGCTTCTGCATCCACGTCTTGGTGCGGTAATACAGCAAATGCTGGAAATGCCAGGACACGCCTGGACCGTCGAATCGCTGGCCAGCATCGCCCACATGTCCCGGGCAAGTTTTGCCCAGCTTTTCCGTGATGTTTCCGGAACCACGCCGCTGGCTGTATTAACAAAGTTGCGTCTACAAATAGCGGCCCAGATGTTTTCCCGGGAAACGCTCCCTGTTGTGGTGATCGCTGAGTCAGTAGGCTATGCCAGTGAATCATCTTTTCACAAGGCGTTTGTTCGCGAGTTTGGTTGTACCCCGGGAGAATATCGGGAAAGGGTCAGACAGCTTGCACCCTGAATAAAACCGCCAGAAATCAGGGCAAAGATAATCCGCATTCCGGGAGTTGTGAGCCTTTCAACTATTTCTATTTCCAACGGTGGTTTTGGGCTTTATATATTTTTTTGATGGACTCTAGCTCAGTTTTTAAATAAAAATGCAAACTAAATTGCTTCAATTAAATAAAATCCCGACTATTACTTGATGCGTGATTATTGTCGGTGATTTTTTTGTGCACCATCAGTGTATATCTCAATAACCCCTGAATAAGTAGCTCTGAATAGGTATAAGGGGTGTAGCCTTTTTAAATGGATTTCTTATGCCAAAAATGATCGTCGATTTCCCTATAAAATGTGAGCGATGCCGAAAGAAATAAAATTAGTTATTGCATTTGAAGTTTAGATGAAAGATTATCATTTGTCATACAAATGAGGGGTGGTATGTTGCTAGCCAATTAAAAAAGAACGCCATATTTATTGATGATTGATCCCCCGGAAGGGGGGAACCATCGGGCATAAATGGGCATGAAGTAATGGAGTATTAGTTGTGAATGTCAATTTCTTTGTCACCTGTATTGGTGACGCCCTGAAATCAAGAATGGCACGAGACTCCGTGCTGCTACTGGAAAAACTCGGCTGTCGCGTAAATTTCCCGGAGAAACAGGGATGCTGCGGTCAGCCTGCGATCAATAGTGGTTATATCAAAGAAGCGATTCCAGGGATGAAAAATCTGATCGCCGCACTGGAGGATAACGACGATCCCATTATTTCACCGGCTGGCTCTTGCACCTATGCCGTAAAAAGTTACCCGACGTATCTGGCGGATGAACCTGAATGGGCATCACGTGCCGAAAAGGTTGCCGCGCGTATGCAGGATCTCACCTCTTTTATTGTTAATACATTAGGGGTAGTCGATGTAGGTGCCAGTTTGCAAGGGAGAGCGGTGTATCACCCATCTTGTAGCCTGGCCCGTAAGCTGGGGGTGAAGGACGAACCACTTACGCTGCTGAAAAATGTGCGTGGACTGGAGCTGTTGACCTTTGCTGAACAGGATACCTGCTGCGGATTTGGCGGCACGTTCTCGGTCAAAATGGCCGAAATATCCGGCGAGATGGTGAAAGAAAAGGTTGTGCACCTGATGGAAGCCCGCCCTGAGTATTTAATTGGTGCTGACGTGAGTTGCCTGCTGAACATCAGTGGACGATTACAACGGGAAGGGCAGAAAGTCAAAGTGATGCATATTGCTGAAGTGCTGATGAGTCGCTGAGGATATAAAGATGTCGATCAAAACCAGTAATACAGATTTTAAGACACGCATCCGTCAGCAAATTGAAGATCCGATCATGCGCAAAGCGGTGGCAAACGCGCAGCAGCGTATCGGGGCAAATCGGCAAAAAATGGTCGATGAATTGGGGCACTGGGAGGAATGGCGCGATCGGGCCGCCCAGATACGTGATCATGTTCTGAGTAATCTCGACGCTTATCTGTACCAGCTCTCAGAAAAAGTGACGCAAAACGGCGGTCACGTCTATTTTGCAAAAACCAAAGAAGACGCTACCCGCTACATTTTACAGGTTGCCCAACGCAAAAATGCCCGGAAGGTGGTGAAATCTAAATCGATGGTGACCGAAGAGATTGGTGTCAATCATGTGTTGCAGGATGCTGGCATTCAGGTGATTGAAACCGATCTGGGTGAATACATTCTCCAGCTGGATCAAGATCCGCCCTCTCATGTTGTGGTCCCGGCAATTCATAAAGATCGCCATCAGATCCGTCGGGTGCTACACGAACGTCTGGGCTATGAGGGGTCGGAAACGCCTGAAGCAATGACCTTATTCATCCGGCAAAAAATCCGCGAAGATTTCCTCAGTGCTGAAATAGGTATTACCGGCTGTAATTTCGCGGTGGCAGAGACCGGTTCGGTATGCCTGGTGACCAATGAAGGTAATGCGCGAATGTGTACCACGCTGCCTAAAACGCATATTGCAGTGATGGGAATGGAGCGTATTGCCCCCACGTTTGCCGAGGTAGATGTATTGATCACCATGCTGGCGCGCAGTGCCGTTGGTGCACGTTTGACGGGATACAACACCTGGCTGACAGGACCGCGCGAAGCGGGGCACGTTGATGGTCCTGAAGAGTTTCATCTGGTTATTGTCGATAACGGGCGTTCTGAGGTGCTGGCCTCTGAATTTCGGGATGTGCTGCGCTGTATTCGCTGCGGGGCTTGTATGAATACTTGTCCGGCATATCGCCATATTGGCGGTCATGGATATGGCTCTATTTATCCAGGGCCAATTGGTGCGGTGATTTCTCCGCTACTTGGCGGCTATAAAGATTTTAAAGATTTACCCTACGCCTGCTCTTTATGCACCGCTTGTGACAGCGTGTGTCCGGTGCGTATTCCGCTGTCAAAACTGATTTTGCGTCATCGTCGGGTGATGGCTGAAAAAGGGATCACCGCAAAAGCAGAGCAACGGGCGATAAAAATGTTCGCTTATGCCAATAGTCATCCAGGATTGTGGAAAGTTGGGATGATGGCTGGTGCTCATGCGGCAAGCTGGTTTATCAATGGCGGCAAAACACCACTCAAATTTGGCGCGATTAGCGACTGGATGGAAGCACGCGATCTTCCTGAAGCTGACGGAGAGAGTTTCCGTAGTTGGTTTAAGAAACATCAGGCGCAGGAGAAAAAGAATGGATAATCGGAGCGAATTTTTGAATAACGTTGCTCAGGCACTGGGTCGCCCGCTGCGACTTGAACCGCAAGCAGAAGATGCGCCGCTAAACAACTATGCTAACGAGCGGCTTACCCAACTTACCCAACAGCAGCGCTGTGACGCGTTTATCCAGTTTGCCAGCGATGTTATGTTGACGCGCTGTGAACTGACCAGCGAGGCGAAGGCGGCAGAAGCTGCAATACGTCTGTGTAAAGAGCTGGGAGATCAGTCGATCGTGATTAGCGGTGACACGAGGCTGGAGGAATTGGGGATTAGCGAACGTTTGCAGCAGGAATGCAATGCCGTTGTTTGGGATCCGGCGAAAGGTATTGAGAACATATCACAAGCAGAGCAGGCTAAAGTTGGCGTAGTGTATGCTGAATATGGTTTAACCGAATCGGGAGGCGTGGTTCTTTTTTCCGCCGCCGGGCGCGGGCGTTCATTGAGCCTGCTCCCGGAATCTTCTCTTTTTATCCTGCGTAAAAGCACTATCCTGCCGCGTGTAGCGCAACTCGCAGAAAAATTGCATCAGAAAGCGCAGGCCGGTGAACGAATGCCTTCCTGCATTAACATCATTAGCGGCCCCAGTTCAACGGCGGATATTGAGCTTATCAAAGTCGTCGGAGTTCATGGCCCGGTGAAAGCGGTGTATCTGATTATTGAGGATTGTTGAGAGAGATATGAAGTCTGGACATAAACCTGAAGAAGGCATACGAGGTTGAAAATAGCGTTTAGGACAACCTGACTTAACCCCGTTCCGTCATGGTTATGCTGCTCTTCTGTAAATATCCTGGCATTACTAATGCCAGGATATTTAAATTGAAAAAGACAGGCATCCATTCCTGAAAACGGGTTCCCTTCCCGGTCATTGTCACTTCAGCTTTATACAGGCACTCTCTATCAGAATGCTGTTTATTACTGCCCAGAGTTTTGTTGGTATTCATCTACCTTTTTCTTCAGATAAAATAAAATCTCAATCAGATCGATATCCTGTTTGATTTGTTCACTCATAATATATCCAGAAAATAAAATCTGCCGCAGATAAATGAATTAATAGTCTGTATCAGGAATGTTCGGGTTAAATATCAGCAAAAAGCCAGCATCATGAATACTGGATATGAAGCATGAGAGTTACCTCAGTGTTTTATATAAGGATTCGGTCCTCATAGTAGAACGGTAACTCTCAATCTGATAGGTTCCTGAGTCAGTTCACATCACGACTCATTTTTTTCGCTCTCACCGGCATCCCATTTGCCACATAATATCCCGCCGTGCTCCTCGGCAACGCATCCTTCCCGCGAATCATATCCGCCATTTTCTCGCCAATCATAATCGTCGTGGCGTTCAGATTGCCGGTGATAATCTGCGGCATAATTGACGCATCGACTACGCGTAATCCTTCCAGCCCGTGCACGCGGCCTTCGCCATCCACAACGGACATCTCGTCGTACCCCATTTTGCACGTACCGCATGGGTGGAAGGCGGTTTCGGCGTGATTACGCACAAACTCATCGAGCTGCTCATCCGTCTGGCATTCGACACCGGGGCTGATTTCGCGGCCACGATACTGATCCAGCGCCGGTTGATGCATGATCTCCCGGGTGATGCGAATTGCGTCGCGGAACTCCTGCCAGTCCTGCTCGTGCGACATGTAGTTAAACAGAATCGCTGGATGCTGGTGCGGGTCGCGGGATTTAATCCGCACATGCCCACGGCTTGGCGAGCGCATCGATCCGACGTGGCACTGGAAGCCGTGCTCTTTCACTGCGTTCGAGCCGTTATAGTTAATCGCCACTGGCAGGAAATGGTACTGAATATTCGGCCACGCAAATTCCTCACGGCTGCGAATAAATCCGCCTGCTTCAAAGTGGTTGCTGGCACCAACGCCGGTGCCGCCAAACAGCCACTCCGCACCGATTTTCGGCTGATTCCACCACTGCAGGGCAGGGTAGAGGGAAACCGGTTCTTTGCACTCATATTGCAGATACATCTCCAGGTGATCCTGAAGATTTTCGCCGACGCCAGGTAATTCATGCACCAGCGGAATATCAAACTCCGCCAGCAGTTCAGCGTTGCCGACGCCGGAGCGTTGCAGGATCTGCGGTGAAGCAATCGCGCCTGCACATAACAGCACTTCTTTATTCGCCGCCGCGCGGGTCGGAATGGTGCTGTCGCCTTCCAGCCACTCGACGCCCACCGCGCGTTTGCTGTCAAAAATGATGTGATCGGTCATGGCGTGAGTACGAATAGTCAGGTTAGGGCGCGATTTGGCCTGAGCGAGATAGCCACGCGCGGTGCTGGCGCGACGGCCATGCGGCGTGACGGTGCGATCCATCGGGCCAAAACCTTCCTGCTGATAGCCGTTGAGATCGTCCGTGCGTGGGTAGCCCGCCTGCACGCCCGCTTCAATCATCGCTTCAAACAGCGGATTGACGCCGGGTTTGGAGGTGGTGACGCTCACCGGGCCATCGCCACCGTGGTAATCGTTCTCGCCCACATCGCGAGTCTCGGCCTTGCGATAGTAGGGCAGACAGTCGAGGTAGCTCCAGTTCTCCAGACCGGGTTCTTGCGCCCAGTTATCGAGATCCAGCGCGTTACCACGGATGTAACACATGCCGTTGATCAGTGATGACCCGCCAAGCCCCTTACCGCGTCCGCACTCCATGCGACGGTTGTTCATAAACGGTTCCGGTTCCGTTTCATAGGCCCAGTTGTAGCGTTTACCCTGTAGCGGGAATGCCAGCGCAGCGGGCATCTGGGTGCGGAAGTCAAAGCGATAGTCCGGGCCGCCTGCTTCAAGCAGCAGCACGGTTGTGTTCGGATCTTCAGTCAGACGGGTAGCGAGAACGTTGCCGGCTGAGCCGGCACCAATAATGATGTAGTCAAATTGCAAATAAACCTCCTGGTTAGAATATGGACTGGAATTTAGCCATCTCAACCTGGATGGACTTCACCTGGGTGTAACTCTGGAGCGTCATCACGCCGTTCTCGCGACCAATGCCGGAGTGTTTGTAGCCGCCAACGGGCATCTCAGCAGGGGATTCGCCCCAGGTGTTGAGCCAGCAAATACCCGCTTCCAGCTGATGAATGACGCGATGCGCGCGGTTCAGGTCCGCCGTCACGATGCCCGCCGCCAGGCCGTAGTCGGTATCATTGGCGCGGCGAATCACTTCGTCCTCAGATTCATAAGTGAGAAGCGACATCACCGGACCGAAGATCTCTTCGCGCACGATGGTCATTTCGTCGCGGCAATCGGTGAACACGGTCGGTGCAACCCATGCGCCGTTATCGAAGCCATCGCCTTTCAGTACATCGCCGCCGCACAGTACGCGCGCGCCTTCCTCTTTGCCTTTGGCGATATAGCGCAGCACGTTATCGCGATGCGGGAAGCTGACCAGCGGGCCGAAGTTAGTTTGCGGATCGAAAACGTCGCCCGCGCGAATGCGCTCAACGCGCGCCAGAATCTTTTGTTCAAATGCGGCTTTGCATTTCGTCGGAACGAAGACGCGAGTGCCGTTGGTACACACCTGACCGGAGCTGAAGAAATTCGCCATCATGGCGATATCGGCGGCGAGATCGAGATCCGCATCGTCAAAAACGATCAGCGGTGATTTACCGCCCAGCTCCATGGTCACTTCTTTCAGGGAAGAGGCCGCCGAGTTAGCCATCACTTTTTTGCCGCTGGCGACACCGCCGGTAAATGACACTTTGGCAATGCCCGGATGCTCGGTCAGATACTGCCCGGTCTCCGCGCCCACGCCCGGCAACACGTTAAATACGCCGTCCGGCAGGCCCGCTTCGCTGTAAATTTCGGCCAGCTTTAACGCGGTAAGCGGGGTGACTTCGCTCGGTTTGAAAATCATTGCATTGCCTGCCGCCAGCGCGGGGGCGGATTTCCACAGGGCAATCTGAATCGGGTAGTTCCATGCGCCAATCCCTGCCACTACGCCCAGCGGTTCGCGGCGGGTATAAACAAATGACGTCTCACGCAACGGGATCTGGCTGCCTTCCAGCGCCGGGATCAGCCCGGCGTAGTACTCCAGCACGTCCGCACCGGTAACGATATCGACGGTTGAGGTTTCCGAATATGCTTTTCCGGTGTCGAGGGTTTCCAGTTTTGCGAGTTCGTCATTGCGTTCACGTAGAATATCAACGGCCCGACGCAGAATACGCGAGCGTTCCATAGCGGTCATCGCCGCCCAGATTTTTTGCCCCTGTTGGGCACTCTTCACGGCGCGATCGACATCCTCACGCCCGGCGGCCTGCACGGTCGCCAGCACGTTACCGTTGGCCGGGTTAATGGTCTCGAAGGTGCGACCGCTGGTGGCGGAGGTATAACCACCATGTATATAAAGCTGCTGTTCTGCCATTCGGGACATCACGTCTCCTCGGTTAATCGGTGGGTAAATGCTGAGTAATAAAGTGACGGGTCAGCGAGTGTGCGAGAGGTTTATCCAGCGGTTTGTCGCTCAGTGCCGCGCGCAGCCATAATCCGTCAATCAGCGCGGCAAGTCCGTAGCCCGCTTCCTGTGCCTGGTGGCGCGGCAATTCGCGGCGAAACTCGCTCACCAGGTTCGACAGCAAGCGACGGCTGCTGACCTGCTGTAAACGATAGAGCATCGGCTGATGCATACTGCTGGCCCAGAACGCCAGCCAGGCTTTCATCGCCGCACTGCTCACCTGCGTTTCATCGAAGTTTCCGCCAACAATCGCCTGTAATCGCTGCTCTGCACTGCCCTGCGGAAGTGCATGTAATCGATTCAAAACCGCGTCACGCAGCTGACTGGTGATATCGCGCATGGTTGCTTCCAGCAGACCATTTTTGTCCCTGAAATAGTGGCTGATGATCCCCGTAGAAACGCCTGCACGGCGGGCGATCTGCGCGATCGTTGCATCGTGCATGCCCACTTCATTTATTGCTTCCAGCGTGGCGTCGATCAGTTGTCTGCGCCGGATCGACTGCATCCCCAATTTGGGCATTTTCGCCACTCCATTCATCAGCGTTGTTTATCTATTAAAGCGGTTATTGATTGGACGTTCAATATAAAATGTGTCTTAATTGTTACTAATTTGATTTTAAATGGTAACAATAACAGTGGGGATACTGGATGACAGACCTTTCACACAGCAGGGAAAAGGACAAAATCAATCCGGTGGTGTTTTACACTTCCGCCGGACTGATTTTGTTGTTTTCCCTGACAACGATCCTGTTTCGCGACTTCTCGGCCCTGTGGATTGACCGCACGCTGGACTGGGTTTCTAAAACCTTCGGTTGGTACTATCTGCTGGCGGCAACGCTCTATATTGTCTTTGTGGTCTGTATCGCTTGTTCGCGTTTTGGTTCGGTGAAGCTCGGGCCAGAACAATCAAAACCGGAATTCAGTCTGCTGAGTTGGGCGGCGATGCTGTTTGCTGCCGGGATCGGTATCGACCTGATGTTCTTTTCCGTAGCCGAACCGGTAACGCAGTATATGCAGCCGCCGGAAGGCGCGGGTCAGACGATTGAGGCCGCGCGTCAGGCGATGGTCTGGACGCTGTTTCACTACGGCTTAACCGGCTGGTCGATGTATGCGCTGATGGGCATGGCGCTCGGATACTTTAGCTATCGTTATAATTTGCCGCTCACCATCCGCTCAGCGCTGTACCCGATCTTCGGTAAACGGATTAACGGGCCGATAGGTCACTCAGTGGATATTGCAGCGGTGATCGGCACCATCTTCGGTATTGCCACTACGCTCGGTATTGGTGTGGTGCAGCTTAACTATGGCTTGAGCGTACTGTTTGATATTCCCGATTCAATGGCGGCGAAAGCGGCACTGATCGCCTTGTCGGTGATCATCGCAACGATCTCTGTCACCTCCGGTGTCGATAAGGGCATTCGCGTGTTATCGGAACTTAACGTTGCGCTGGCGCTGGGATTGATCCTTTTCGTGTTGTTTATGGGCGACACTTCGTTCCTGCTTAATGCACTGGTGCTGAATGTTGGCGACTATGTGAATCGCTTTATGGGCATGACGCTCAACAGTTTTGCCTTCGACCGTCCGGTTGAGTGGATGAATAACTGGACGCTCTTCTTCTGGGCATGGTGGGTGGCATGGTCGCCGTTTGTCGGCTTGTTCCTGGCGCGTATCTCGCGTGGGCGTACCATTCGCCAGTTCGTGCTGGGCACGTTGATTATTCCGTTTACCTTCACGCTGTTATGGCTCTCGGTGTTCGGCAATAGCGCGCTGTATGAAATCATCCACGGCGGCGCGGCATTTGCCGAGGAAGCGATGGTCCATCCGGAGCGCGGCTTCTACAGCCTGCTGGCGCAGTATCCGGCGTTTACCTTTAGCGCCTCCGTCGCCACCATTACTGGCCTGCTGTTTTATGTGACCTCGGCGGACTCCGGGGCGCTGGTGCTGGGGAATTTCACCTCGCAGCTTAAAGATATCAACAGCGACGCCCCCGGCTGGCTGCGCGTCTTCTGGTCGGTGGCGATTGGCCTGCTGACGCTCGGCATGCTGATGACCAACGGGATATCCGCGCTGCAAAACACCACGGTGATTATGGGCCTGCCGTTCAGCTTTGTGATCTTCTTCGTGATGGCGGGGTTGTATAAATCTCTGAAGGTAGAAGATTACCGCCGTGAAAGTGCCAACCGCGATACCGCACCGCGACCGCTGGGGCTTCAGGATCGCCTGAGCTGGAAAAAACGTCTCTCGCGCCTGATGAATTATCCGGGCACGCGTTACACTAAACAGATGATGGAGACGGTCTGTTACCCGGCAATGGAAGAAGTGGCGCAGGAGTTGCGGTTGCGCGGCGCGTACGTGGAGCTAAAAAGCCTGCCGCCGGAAGAGGGACAACAGTTGGGGCATCTGGATTTGTTGGTGCATATGGGCGAAGAGCAAAACTTTGTCTATCAGATTTGGCCGCAGCAATATTCGGTGCCGGGCTTTACCTACCGCGCACGTAGCGGTAAATCGACCTACTACCGGCTGGAAACCTTCCTGTTAGAAGGCAGCCAGGGCAACGACCTGATGGACTACAGCAAAGAGCAGGTGATCACCGATATTCTTGACCAGTACGAGCGGCATCTTAACTTTATCCATCTCCATCGTGAAGCGCCGGGCCATAGCGTGATGTTCCCGGACGCGTGATTGTTTTTGCATAAAACCGCGCCATGTCTGCATATGGCGCGGTTTCTCTTACCTCTTGATACGTTATATCTGTACAGTTAAGCCCTTAGTATCGATTGATGATTGCCAGGCAACAGATAATAAAAAAGAAAAGAACTATTGAAGCCCAAAACCTACGTTTGGACTGTTGTGAATGTTCAATAAGCTTAGTCTTATTTAATGTAAATATTGGTGCTAATTTGAAATGACGCTTTATTCATGGGGAACGCGTAGCGCAAATCAACTAAAATCAATGTAACCGTTTGTTGTTTAAGGTTTAATTGTCTGTGTCTGATATTTTATTGATTGTTTTAAATATTGTTTTTATTGTCATTGTTATAATGTTGGCTATCTATTGCTGAATGGATTCAGTCTTAAAAAGCAGGTTGTTAAGGGATAGGCATAGAGTAATGACGTGTATGCATAACCAACATCTTTACTCATTATGTCATTGAATGTTGACGCTATGTGTTTATGAGGTTGAGGTATTTTCAGTTGATCTGGATTGTTAAATTCATATAATGCGCCTTTACTCATGAATGGGCGTCAATACGTAGTGGGAAATTATAAATATCGAAATAGTCCAACTACTTCTTTATTACCAAAAATGAGTATCTGAATTTTAATATTGCATTCTTGCGTGATTATCTCCTGAGTTTGACTTGTGATTACCTTTTTAAGGTATTTAGCGTAACTGTTTTTGAGCGAGCATCAGAGGTAAAGATAATCTTCTTGATAGTGATGTGGGATGTTATACGTATGGCATCGCTAATGTTTATGGTTACCCCTTATGTGTGCTCAGGAATCCACAGGTAATCACTCATACTGAACAGCGATAAAAGATAAAAGGTGTGTTCATGAATTCATGTGATTTTCGTGTTTTTCTGCAAGAGTTCGGTACAACGGTTCATTTGTCATTGCCTGGTAGCGTATCCGAGAAAGAACGACTGCTACTCAAGCTGCTGATGCAGGGAATGTCTGTAACAGAAATATCACAGTACAGAAATCGCAGTGCAAAGACCATTTCACATCAAAAGAAACAGCTCTTTGAGAAACTGGGGATTCAGAGCGATATTACTTTCTGGCGGGATATTTTCTTTCAGTACAATCCGGAGATCATATCCGCCACGGGTAATAATAGTCACAAATATATTAATGATAATCACTATCACCATATCGTCACGCCTGAAGCCATCAGTCTGGCGTTGGAAAACCATGAATTTAAACCGTGGATCCAACCGGTTTTCTGCGCGCAGACTGGGGTACTGACGGGCTGTGAGGTGCTTGTTCGCTGGGAACATCCGCAAACGGGAATTATCCCACCGGATCAGTTTATTCCTCTGGCGGAGTCATCTGGTCTTATCGTCATAATGACTCGCCAGCTGATGAAACAGACTGCGGATATTCTGATGCCAGTAAAACATTTGCTGCCGGATAATTTCCATATTGGCATCAACGTCTCGGCAGGATGTTTTTTGGCCGCAGGATTTGAAAAAGAGTGTCTGAACCTGGTTAAGAAATTAGGTAACGATAAAATCAAACTGGTTCTCGAGTTAACGGAACGTAACCCTATTCCGGTAACGCCAGAAGCCAGAGCGATATTTGACAGCCTTCATCAGCACAACATTACCTTTGCGCTGGATGACTTTGGTACGGGTTATGCAACCTATCGTTACTTGCAGGCGTTCCCGGTCGATTTTATTAAGATCGATAAGTCATTTGTGCAAATGGCGAGCGTGGACGAAATATCCGGTCATATTGTGGACAATATTGTCGAACTGGCGCGTAAGCCTGGTCTGAGTATCGTGGCGGAAGGGGTAGAAACCCAGGAGCAGGCGGATTTAATGATCGGCAAAGGCGTTCACTTTTTGCAGGGCTATTTGTACTCTCCGCCAGTACCGGGTAATAAATTTATCTCTGAATGGGTAATGAAAGCCGGTGGTTGATGTAAACCGCTATTCACAGCGCATCGGGAGGTTGGCAGCGATTAATTCTCCCGATGCAGTAAATCCTGATAGATCCCCGTTAATATGCCATTTGGCGCAAATTGTTTTTTAATCCACTGCGTCACCTGACCGGTGGCAGAGTGCTGGGTCGCCAGTAACATGCGTGAATCCTGGCGCGGATTATGGATTTGTCGGGTAACCAGCAGGGATTGCGCCATCGCCTCACGGACCATGTAATCCGGCAAAAAACCAATTCCTTCGCCTAAAATCTGGCACTGACATTTGGTGTTGAAATCTGGCACCAGAATCGACTCCTGCCCATGCAGCAACCAGCCCACTTTTTTATTAATCGTATGCGCGGTGTCTTCCACCATGATATTAGGATAGAGACGCAGCTGGCTTTCGGCGATGGGTTCCGGCACAAAGGCTAACGGGTGATCCGGGGCGATAGCAAAAGCCCAGCGAATCGCGCCAATCTCCGTGTAATCAATGCCGCCGCCGTCCAGCAGTGTGTCGGGCGCGCCGATAGCAATATTCGCCTGATTATTAATAATCGCATCCCAGACGCCGTTATACACTTCGGTCGTCACGGTAATCTGGCAGGTTGGAAACTGCTTTTTCAGTACCTGTAATAAGCGTGCGGTGTGTTTGGGCGTATAAAGCAGTTGGTTAATACAAATGCGCACCCGTGCTTCTATACCCTGCGAAATAGTATCGATGCTGCGTTTGATGGCGTGAAAATCATTCAGCAGGTCGGTAGCTTTGCGGAAAAAATAACGCCCGGACTCCGTTAACTCAATGCTTCGGGTACTGCGAGTGAACAGCACCACATCCAGCCCTGTTTCCATTCGCTTGATGGTGTAGCTAATGGCGGAAGTGGTTAAACCCAACTCTTCTGCGGCTTTACTGAAACTGCCAAAACGCGCAGCGGTAGTAAATGCCAACAGATTCTCTTCGGTAAAAATTGAGTTCATTAAACCATTCCCGCCATTATCGAATATGAATTTCTCCAGCCATGACTGTAGAGGTATCGGTTAAAGATAGATAATCATTTTTGAATAACTTTTAATACCCGTCGCGTTTAGTCGTCGCTTCGCTTAATTTTTGTCCGCCATATTCTGAAATTATCCCCACGCAGTTACCCGCCAGAAAACCCAGTAATGTCACCGTCCAGTTCATCCCGCTGGCAAAAAATAGCGTCATGCCGAGAAAGCCTCCAGGAATAAAAGACAGTAACCAGAAACGCCCTTGCCAGACCACCATCGCCGAGAAGGGTACAGTCATAATCACGCTCGCCCAGAACGTGGACAATCCACTCACCGAGGCCAGCCAACCGGCAGCCAGCGCGGCGAAAAACGCCCACACCATCCCGGAATAATTAACCGCCAGGCTTCTGATAAACCCCGATTTACCGCCGCCTGCGGCATAAAAACTGCAAAAGGCGACGAAGCCAATGGTTCCTAATAATTCCCATCCCTGAGAGAGCCCGACATGTGAAGACACTAACTGCCAAAGCCCTGCACAAATACCGACGGTGACACCCGTTGCCGTGAGTCCGTTCATCTTGTTCCCCTCTGGTTAGACATGGACGAAAGCTACTCTTACATGTGCAGACTATAGAGAAATAAAACCTGATTGAGTGAAAGGGTATCGGGTCAAAGAAACAAATATTGCACTACCGCACACTGCGAAAAGATTGTTGAACATCATTCAACAAAAAGGCGAAATACGGCGAATTAAATTTAAGCGGGTTCTTTTATCAGATTATCGTTGCTATTCTCAATTCATCGAAAACAGCCACAAAAACCAGGGGAATGTGAATGACTATAAAAAATCTACCTGCCGACTATTTATTGGCTGCGCAACAGGGTGATATCGATAAAGTAAAAACCTGCCTTGCGCTGGGTGTCGATATTAATACCTGCGATCGTCAGGGGAAAACGGCAATTACGCTGGCAAGTTTATATCAGCAATATGCTTGCGTTCAGGCATTAATTGACGCTGGAGCGGATATTAATAAGCAAGATCATACCTGTTTAAATCCTTTTTTAATTAGCTGTCTGAACGATGATTTAACGCTACTACGAATTATTTTACCGGCTAAACCCGATCTTAATTGCGTAACCCGTTTTGGCGGTGTCGGCCTGACGCCTGCCTGTGAAAAAGGCCATTTAAGTATTGTAAAAGAGCTTTTGGCGCATACGGAGATTAACGTTAACCAGACCAACCATGTAGGCTGGACGCCGCTACTGGAAGCGATTGTGCTTAATGATGGCGGGATTAAACAGCAGGCGATTGTCCAGTTATTGCTGGAACACGGTGCCAGCCCGCATCTGACGGATAAATATGGCAAAACACCGCTGGAACTGGCGCGGGAACGAGGCTTTGAAGAGATTGCGCAGTTACTGATTGCCGCAGGCGCATAAACCGGGAGGCTTGCTATCAACACACCAGAAAGACGGTGTGTGTGGGCGCTAACTGCGGATGCGGATTTTCTGGCGCAGCGGGGGCAAGGACAGGTTGAACAGGTCTTTGCCAGAGCGGTAAATATCGCACTTCCGGCCCGCCAGCAGTTGCTGACGCTGCTTTGTGAAGAGTACGACAATGCGCCAAACAGTTGTCGGTTGGCACTCACTCACTTTAATGGTCTGTTCCATCATGGTGATAAGGTTCAGTTTGACGATCAAGGCATTACGGTTGGTCAACATCTTCATATAGAGATGAGTCATTGCCAGCGTTGGCTGTCCCCAACCTTGCAAATGACCGCTGTGAATTTTCACCTTATCGTCTGGCAACAGTGGCATGACATTATTCATCAGCACCTGGGGGAAAATGAAACCCTGTTTAATTATTGCGGCGATAATCCGTTTTATCAGGCGTTAAATAAAGAATTACATATTAAACGACGGGCAGTTATTCAGGCCGTAAACGATAAACAAAATATCGCCTCAGCAGTCGCCAGTATGATGGGCTTAGGGATTGGCCTTACGCCATCAGCCGACGATTATTTAACAGGTCTGGCGCTTATTTTATTTATTTCCGGACATCCGGCGGAAAAATACAAAGAGGAATTTTATCTCGGTCTGCAACGCGGCAGAAATAATACCACGTTATTAAGTGCCATAACGCTGGAAGCCGCATTACAACAACGCTGCCGGGAAAATATTCATCGTTTTATTCATAACATTATTTATGACATCCCTGGGAACGCAACTCAGGCAATAGAAAAAATTAAACATATTGGCTCCAGTTCCGGCTGCGACATGCTGTATGGCATGGCCGATGGTTGTGCGCTGAGCCAAACCTACGGAGGGAATTATGTCAGTTAAAATAGTCATTAAACCGAATACCTATTTTGATTCTGTCTCGCTGATGTCTATCTCCACGCGTGCAAATAAACTCGACGGCGTCGAGCAGGCATTTGTGGCGATGGCGACCGAAATGAACAAAGGCGTGCTGAAGAATTTAGGGCTGCTGACGCCGGAACTGGAGCAGGCGAAAAACGGCGACCTGATGATTGTCATCAACGGCAAAGCGGGCGCAGACAACGAGCAGTTGCTGGTGGAGATTGAAGAACTGTTCAACACCAAAGCTCAAACTGGTTCACATGAAGCACGCTATGCCACTATTGCCAGCGCCAAAAAGCATATCCCGGAAAGTAACCTGGCGGTGATTTCGGTCAACGGTCTGTTTGCCGCTCGCGAAGCGCGTCAGGCGCTGCAAAACGATCTTAACGTGATGCTGTTTTCCGATAACGTCTCAGTTGAAGATGAACTGGCGCTCAAACAGTTGGCCCACGAAAAAGGGCTGCTGATGATGGGGCCAGACTGCGGTACGGCGATTATCAACGGCGCGGCGCTCTGCTTTGGTAACGCCGTGCGTCGCGGCAACATCGGCATTGTTGGCGCATCTGGCACCGGCAGCCAGGAACTGAGCGTCCGTATCCATGAATTTTGCGGCGGCGTTTCGCAACTGATTGGCACCGGCGGGCGCGACCTGAGCGAGAAAATCGGCGGTCTGATGATGCTCGATGCCATCGGGATGCTGGAAAACGATCCGCAAACTGAAATCATTGTGCTTATCTCCAAACCGCCTGCGCCTGCGGTGGCCCGCAAAGTGCTGGAACGCGCACGTGCCTGCCGCAAGCCGGTGGTGGTCTGCTTCCTCGGTCGTGGCGAAACGCCAGTGGATGAGCAGGGGCTACAGTTTGCTCGCGGCAGCAAAGAAGCGGCGCTGAAAGCGGTAATGCTCTCCGGCGTGAAACAGGAACATCTCGATCTGCATACCCTGAACCAGCCATTGATTGCTGACGTGCGCGCTCGCCTGAAGCCACAACAGAAATACATTCGTGGCCTGTTCTGCGGCGGTACGCTGTGTGACGAAACCATGTTCGCGGTGATGGAAAAACACGGCGATGTCTACAGCAACATCCAGCCCGATCCTGAATTCCGCCTGAAAGATATCAACCGCTGCGTCAAACATACCTTCCTCGACTTTGGCGATGACGATTTTACCAACGGCAAGCCGCATCCAATGATTGACCCGACCAACCGCATCAGCCGGTTGATCGAAGAAGCGCGCGATCCAGAAGTGGCGGTGATCGTGATGGATTTTGTGCTCGGGTTTGGATCGCATGAAGATCCGGTCGGTTCCACCATCGAGGCGATCAAAGAGGCGAAAGCGATCGCCGCTGCCGAAGGACGCGAGTTGATCATTCTCGCCTATGTGCTGGGTACCGATCTTGATACGCCATCATTAGAACAACAAAGCCAGATGCTGCTTGATGCCGGAGTGATTCTGGCGAGCAGCAGCACCAATACCGGATTGCTGGCGCGTGAATTTATCTGCAAAGGGGAGGAAGCCTGATGAGCCCGTCACTGTTTAGCCAACCGTTGAACGTTATTAACGTCGGCATCGCCATGTTTAGCGATGATTTGAAAAAGCAGCATGTAGAAGTGACTCAACTCGACTGGACGCCGCCGGGGCAGGGCAATATGCAGGTGGTGCAGGCGCTGGACAACATTGCCGATTCGCCGCTGGCAGACAAAATCGCCGCCGCTAACCAGCAGGCGCTGGAACGCATTATTCAGTCACATCCGGTGCTGATTGGTTTTGATCAGGCGATTAACGTGGTGCCGGGCATGACGCCGAAAACCATTCTTCACGCCGGGCCGCCGGTCACCTGGGAAAAAATGTGCGGCGCGATGAAAGGCGCGGTCACCGGGGCGCTGGTGTTCGAAGGGCTGGCGAAAGATCTCGACGAGGCGGCTGAACTGGCGGCTTCCGGTGAGATCACTTTCTCGCCGTGCCACGAGCACGACTGTGTGGGATCGATGGCGGGCGTCACCTCGGCCTCGATGTTTATGCACATCGTGAAAAACAAAACCTACGGCAACATCGCTTATACCAACATGAGCGAGCAGATGGCGAAGATTTTGCGTATGGGCGCTAATGACCAGAGCGTGATCGACCGCCTCAACTGGATGCGCGATGTGCAGGGACCCATGCTGCGCGACGCGATGAAAATTATCGGCGAAATCGATCTGCGCTTAATGCTGGCGCAGGCGCTGCATATGGGCGATGAGTGCCATAACCGCAATAACGCCGGGACGACGCTGCTGATTCAGGCGCTGACGCCGGGGATTATTCAGGCGGGCTACTCCGTCGAGCAACAGCGCGAAGTGTTTGAGTTTGTCGCCAGCAGTGACTACTTCTCCGGCCCGACGTGGATGGCGATGTGTAAAGCGGCGATGGATGCGGCGCACGGCATCGAATACAGCACTGTGGTGACCACCATGGCGCGTAACGGCGTCGAGTTCGGTCTGCGGGTCAGCGGATTACCGGGGCAATGGTTTACCGGTCCGGCGCAGCAGGTGATCGGCCCGATGTTTGCCGGTTATAAGCCGGAAGATTCGGGGCTGGATATCGGCGACAGCGCCATCACCGAAACCTACGGCATTGGCGGATTTGCTATGGCGACCGCGCCTGCAATCGTCGCGCTGGTGGGCGGTACGGTGGAAGAGGCTATCGATTTCTCCCGTCAGATGCGCGAAATCACTCTCGGCGAAAACCCCAACGTGACCATTCCGCTGCTCGGTTTTATGGGCGTGCCGTCGGCAATCGACATCACCCGCGTGGGTAGCAGCGGCATTCTGCCGGTGATCAACACCGCCATTGCCCATAAAGATGCGGGCGTCGGCATGATTGGCGCGGGCATTGTGCATCCACCCTTCGCCTGCTTCGAGAAAGCCATTCTTGGCTGGTGCGAACGTTACGGCGTCTGACCCTCCAACCGCACCTTACGATACCTTCTCCCTTTTGGGGAGAAGGGCAACCTCACTCTCATAACCCCATCACCCTCTGTAGCGGACATAACAACATGAAAGAACTTGTGGTCGTTGCCATTGGTGGCAACAGCATTATCAAAGATAACGCCAGCCAGTCGATTGAGCATCAGGCGGAGGCGGTGAAGGCCGTCGCCGATACGGTGCTGGAAATGCTGGCTTCCGATTACGACATTGTGCTGACCCACGGCAACGGACCGCAGGTCGGTTTGGATTTACGCCGCGCGGAGATTGCCCACGAGCGCGAAGGGCTGCCCTTAACGCCGCTGGCGAACTGTGTGGCGGATACGCAAGGCGGCATTGGCTATCTGATCCAGCAGGCGCTGAATAACCGGCTGGCGCGTCACGGCGAGAAAAAAGCCGTCACCGTGGTGACTCAGGTGGAAGTGGATAAAAACGATCCGGGGTTTGCCCATCCCACCAAGCCCATCGGCGCATTCTTTAGTGAAAGCCAGCGTGACGAACTACAAAAGGCAAACCCTGACTGGCGTTTTGTTGAAGATGCCGGACGGGGCTATCGCCGCGTGGTCGCCTCGCCGGAACCGAAACGTATTGTCGAAGCACCTGCCATTAAGGCGCTGATCCAACAAGGCTTTGTGGTGATTGGCGCGGGCGGCGGTGGAATTCCTGTGGTGCGCACCGAAGCGGGAGATTATCAAAGCGTGGACGCGGTTATCGACAAAGATCTCTCTACCGCGCTATTGGCCCGTGAAATTCACGCCGACATTCTGGTGATCACCACTGGCGTCGAAAAAGTGTGTATTCACTTTGGCAAACCGCAGCAGCAGGTGCTGGATCGGGTGGATATTGCCACCATGACCCGCTATATGCAGGAAGGGCATTTCCCACCCGGCAGCATGTTGCCAAAAATCATCGCCAGCCTGACGTTCCTGGAGCAGGGCGGTAAAAAAGTGATTATCACCACGCCGGAATGCCTGCCTGCGGCGCTACGCGGCGAAACGGGCACCCATATTATTAAAACCTAAGGACGTAAGATGAAAGAAAACAATAGCCGCCGTGAATTTCTGAGCCAGAGCGGTAAGATGGTTACCGCCGCCGCGCTGTTTGGTACCTCAGTGCCGCTCGCCCATGCGGCAGTCTCTGGCACAACCCACTGCGAGGCAAATAACACCATGAAAATCACTGACCCGCACTACTATCTCGACAACGTGCTGCTGGAAACCGGTTTTGACTACGAAAACGGTGTGGCGGTGCAGACCCGCACGGCGCACCAGACCGTAGAGATTCAGAACGGCAAAATTGTTGCCCTGCGCGAGAACAAGCAGCATCCGGAGGCCACGCTGCCGCACTATGACGCAGGCGGTAAGTTGATGCTGCCCACCACCCGCGACATGCATATTCATCTCGACAAAACTTTCTACGGCGGGCCGTGGCGCTCGCTCAATCGCCCGGCAGGCACCACCATCCAGGACATGATCAAACTCGAGCAGAAAATGCTGCCGGAGTTACAACCGTACACGCAGGAGCGGGCGGAAAAACTGATCGATTTATTGCAGTCGAAAGGCACCACCATTGCCCGCAGCCACTGCAATATCGAACCGGTTTCCGGCCTGAAAAATCTGCAAAATTTGCAGGCGGTTCTGGCGCGACGTCAGGCGGGCTTCGAGTGTGAAATTGTCGCCTTCCCGCAGCACGGTTTGCTGCTGTCGAAATCAGAACCCTTAATGCGCGAAGCGATGCAGGCGGGTGCGCATTACGTCGGCGGACTGGACCCGACCAGTGTCGATGGCGCGATGGAAAAATCCCTCGACACCATGTTCCAGATTGCGCTGGACTACGACAAAGGCGTCGATATTCACCTGCACGAAACCACTCCGTCGGGCGTGGCAGCCATCAATTATATGGTTGAAACGGTAGAGAAAACGCCACAGCTGAAGGGCAAGCTGACCATCAGTCACGCCTTTGCGTTGGCAACGCTCAATGAGCAACAGGTAGATGAACTGGCGCACCGGATGGCGGCGCAGCAAATTTCTATCGCCTCGACGGTGCCGATTGGCACGCTGCATATGCCGCTCAAACAGTTGCACGACAAAGGCGTACAAGTCATGACCGGCACCGACAGCGTTATCGACCACTGGTCTCCCTACGGCCTGGGCGACATGCTGGAAAAAGCCAATCTCTACGCGCAGCTCTATATTCGTCCTAACGAACAGAATTTGTCCCGTTCGCTGTTTTTAGCCACTGGCGATGTATTGCCGCTCAACGAAAAAGGCGAGCGCGTGTGGCCCAAAGCGCAGGATGACGCCAGCTTTGTGCTGGTGGACGCCTCCTGTTCCGCCGAGGCGGTGGCGCGTATCTCGCCGAGAACCGCAACGTTCCATAAAGGGCAACTGGTGTGGGGGAGTGTGGCAGGTTGATACGAACTTGATATATCTGCAACGGTGAACAGTAAGAGATTTAAGCCCCAGGGAGTGGGGCGGCCTGAGTATGAGTGTGTCGGCAGAAATGGACATTATCTTTGAAGAATATGCCCTTATTGACGTTGTGTAGATAACTATTTGTCTACGTGAAAATATCATCAGTTTTGCCGATTTTTGTCTTTTACGGATAGCAAATATCACACTTATAGGCGCTCGCCTTATGGGGAACGTTGCTGCTCTGTTTCATTCAGGCTCGCGGCATGTTGGGGCTGGATCGGGTGGTTTAAATATTGGCTATATTCAATGGACGCGTTTTGCCGCGATGACATATCAGGCATCGCCAAATACACATAGCTAATCAGGAGTAAACACAATGAAGATCAGAGCTGTTGGTGCATATTCCGCTAAACAACCGCTGGAACCGATGGATATTACCCGGCGTGAACCGGGACCGCATGATGTCAAAATTGAAATCGCTTACTGTGGCGTCTGCCATTCCGATATCCACCAGGTCCGTTCCGAGTGGGCGGGGACGGTTTACCCCTGCGTGCCGGGTCATGAAATTGTGGGGCGTGTGGTAGCCGTTGGTGATCAGGTAGAAAAACATGCGCCGGGCGATCTGGTCGGTGTCGGCTGTATTGTCGACAGTTGTAAACATTGTGAAGAGTGTGAAGACGGGCTGGAAAACTACTGTGATCACATGACCGGCACCTATAACTCGCCGACGCCGGACGAACCGGGCCATACTCTGGGCGGCTACTCACAACAGATCGTCGTTCATGAGCGATATGTTTTGCGTATTCGTCACCCGCAAGAGCAGCTGGCGGCGGTGGCTCCTTTGTTGTGTGCAGGGATCACCACGTATTCGCCGCTACGTCACTGGCAGGCCGGGCCGGGTAAAAAAGTGGGCGTGGTTGGCATCGGCGGTCTGGGACATATGGGGATCAAGCTGGCCCACGCGATGGGGGCGCATGTGGTGGCGTTTACCACGTCTGAGTCAAAACGCGAAGCGGCAAAAGCCCTGGGGGCCGATGAAGTTGTTAACTCACGCAATGCCGATGAGATGGCGACTCATCTGAAGAGTTTCGATTTCATTTTGAATACAGTAGCTGCGCCACATAATCTCGACGATTTTACCACCTTGCTGAAGCGCGATGGCACCATGACGCTGGTTGGTGCGCCTGCGACACCGCATAAATCGCCGGAAGTTTTCAACCTGATCATGAAACGCCGTGCGATAGCCGGTTCTATGATTGGCGGCATTCCAGAAACTCAGGAGATGCTCGATTTTTGCGCCGAACATGGCATCGTGGCTGATATAGAGATGATTCGGGCCGATCAAATTAATGAAGCCTATGAGCGAATGCTGCGAGGAGATGTGAAATATCGTTTTGTTATCGATAATCGCACACTAACAGACTGAAACAATTAATAAATATCCTGTGGTTTAACATATTAACTTCGCTCTCCACTTAACTTTTTAGTTAAGGAGAGCGAAATAATATCAAAGTAGCAGTAAAACCTATAACGTAAATTCAAATTGTTAAATTAACTCCCTCCAGGACACAATACTTCACACGTTAGTTATGAGCGATTTCTGATAGTGCCTGGTTTAATCAGAGCTTTATTATCTGCGACGTTTATTTTTATTTAAGAGAGATCGCGATGATATCATTAAAAGCTCCACACAATAATTTGATGCCATATACGCAACAAAGCATACTTAATACGGTTAAAAACAACCAGTTACCGGAGGATATCAAAAGCTCTCTGGTTTCCTGTGTCGATATATTCAAGGTTTTGATTAAACAATATTATGATTATCCTTATGATTGTCGTGATGATTTAGTCGATGATGACAAACTCATTCATCTTATGGCAGCCGTGCGAGACTGTGAGTGGTCAGACGATAACGCACTCACCATAAATGTGCAGTTTAATGATTTCCCTGGATTTTATGACTGGATGGATTACCCTGATCACCCGGTTAAGTTTGTTTTTCGCATACTTGAAAATCAAAAAGGGACAGTTTGGGTATATGACCAGGATGATGCGTTTCTTGATATTAAAGCAAATGTGCAGGCTGGACGCTTTACCGGGCTTAAGAAATTAGTGCAGTTTATCGATTCAGTGCGAACAGATTGCAAATGTATTCTTCTTGAACACCATATGCCTTTGCTGAGACTTTTCCCTAAAGGGAAAGAGTGTATGCATGTGGAAAAATGGCTTCGCGAAATGTCGTCTATCCCGGAGACCGACGCGCCCATTAAGCAGGCGCTTGCGCATGGATTATTATTACACTTAAAAAATATCTACCCTGTTTTTCCTGAATCACTGGTGAGGTTATTGCTCTCTGTTCTGGACGTAAAAACATACAGAGATGATGCGCGATTAAATGAATGGATATCTAATAGAGTGCAGGAATTAGGTGACAGATATTATCCTGTAAATAAGCACGTTAAAATCCGCTACACTCTTTAGTTCAGAAAGGGTTCCACCTGCGAGTTGTTATTCCACCAGAGAGTGAATCGCAAAGCAGGTGATCATTTCATCTGTATATCCGTATGCCAAATGGCATTCCACCGCCTTTTTCGCCGATATTTTGTTGTGATCGGCGACGCTTCGCTTAAAAAAGCATCAGCAGTGGTTTCGCAGCTATACGGTGTATAAAAAAATGATCTCATGCAGATGTTTTGTGAATGTGTGGGTTGACATTCATATGAAAAAAATCATAATTCCATCATGTTTGTGTGGGGTCTTTTCTGTATCTTACGTATCGCACTCAAGCCTGACAGAAAATATGCTGTAAGGCTCATATCAAAAACCGCCATTAGCTCATCAGGAAGAGCAGACGACAACCAGGATTGTTGTATGGTACGGGGTTCGAGGCCTCGATGGCGGTCCAACTTTTCATAACTCTTCTGAATCAGATCCCCTTATTATCATCCCTGCAAAGTGAAACATTGCCATTGTTTGGCTATTCAGGACGGGTCAAAGCAATGAAAAAAGCCCACACAGGGGAGAGTGGGCTGAAATGGGAAGCTAAAGACTCAAGTAAACTTATCGGAAATAAGGACCACGCATTACGGGGGCTATCATCGCCGATGGTCGGGATCCGGCAAATCAGGTTGATTACGTAGAGAGTAAATTATCTGCTCACCGCTGCGTCACCCCTTCGTAAATCAGGCGTAGCGCGAATACACCAATAATTGCACCAATAACCCGACTGGCAACGCGTTGCATACGCCCATAAGCACGACGCACAGCAGGCAAAGAAAACGCCTGACTAAGAAAGACTCGCCAGATAACTGATGCGAGCACAATCCCCGCCCAGGCCATTAAACGTGCCCATGTTGGTGTTTCGGCATTTAATGTTACTGAGAAAATACTGATAAAAAATAACACGGTTTGCGGGTTAGAGAGATCGGTAATTAATCCGCGGCGAAAAAAGACATACCAGGGGGCGTTAATCGGTTGTTGTAGTGTGCTCATTTGCGGTGTTGACTGGCGGCGCATGCTGCACCACGCAAACCATAAGAGATAAGCGCCGCCGACGATTCTGATAAGCGAAAAAATCTCCTCACACTGCGTAATTAGCGTTGCAAGACCAAACAAACCCAACCCGGAATAAAATGCATCGCCCAGCGCCACGCCCAGTCCGGTCAGCACTCCTGCGCGTCGACCGGAAGCCAGGCTGGTTTGTACTACCACAAAGAGATTGGCTCCCGGATTAAAAAAAGTAATCACGAACAGTCCTACGGTCAGATAAACGGCGTGCAAAGGATCCATAGTGATTTCATCCATAAATAAGTGAAGTAACTTCATCATATTTCTACCAAAAATAATCGGGTGCGAGAGAGATCACAAAGTGTCTTATTTCCGGTTACTGGCGTTTATGCCCTGACTGAACTAATTATTAATCAACCCAATAATGTGGGTGGGTGATAGTGTGATAACAACTCTGGAGCCGTAATATGAAAATAATCTCTAAAATGTTAGTCGGTGCGTTAGCGTTTGCCGTTACCAATGTCTATGCCGCAGAATTAATGACCAAAGCGGAATTTGAAAAGGTTGCATCGCAATATGAAAAAATAGGTGATATTTCAACCAGTAATGAAATGTCGACCGCAGATGCGAAAGAAGATCTGATCAAAAAAGCGGATGAAAAAGGGGCTGATGTGTTGGTGCTGACCTCTGGTCAGACTGACAATAAGATCCACGGCACGGCGGATATTTATAAGAAGAAGTAATTCTGAACCCTATATAAACATCCCCGATGCGTAAGTTTATCGGCGATCATCTATTGAAATTTATGCCGGATAAAGCGTTCGCGCTGCATTCGGCAGTTCAGCTTTTCAGCCGCCGCCAGAACGTCGTCCGGCTGATACCTAAATAATTCGCCGCTGCTGTTTTATCGCCTTTAAATTTCTCCAGTGCCTGTTGTGGTGTCAGTAAGCGTGGAGCGGGAGTTTTCGCCGACTCGCGCGCCAGTTCCGGCAGTAGCAGCTGCAAAAATTGCGGCGTTAAATCCGGCGTCGGTTCCACACTTAAAAACAGCGCCAGTCGCTCCATCATATTGCGCAGTTCACGAATATTTCCCGGCCAGTCGTAGTGCACCAGCACGGTTTCGCTTGCCTGTAACCCCTGGCGTAATGCGGCAGAAAACGGGGCGGAGAGCGCCGCCAGAGACACTTTCAAAAAGCTTTCCGCCAGCGGCAGAATATCCGTCACCCGCTCGCGCAGTGGTGGCAATTGCAGACGCAAAATACTCAGCCGATAAAACAGATCACGGCGAAACTCCCCTTGCCGCATATCTTCTTCCAGATTGCAGTGAGTGGCGCTAATGACTCGCACATCCACCGGAACAGGCTGATGCCCGCCGACGCGGGTGACCTCTTTTTCTTCCAGCACCCGTAACAGGCGAGTCTGCAAAGGTAGCGGCATTTCGCCAATCTCATCCAGAAACAGCGTACCGCCGTGGGCAATTTCGAACAGCCCGGCGCGACCTCCACGTCGCGAGCCGGTAAACGCTCCTTCCTCATAGCCAAACAGCTCCGCTTCCAGCAGCGATTCGGCAATCGCCCCGCAGTTGACGGCAACAAACGGATGCGACTTTTTGCCCTGTCGCGCATCGTGGCGGGCAAAATATTCCCGATGAATCGCCTGGGCCGCCAGCTCTTTGCCCGTCCCCGTTTCCCCCTCAATCAACACCGCCGCACTGGAGCGGGCATACAGCAAAATAGTCTGCCGTACCTGTTCCATCTGTGGTGATTGACCGAGCATATCGCCCAGCACGTAACGAGTACGCAGAGCGTTGCGGGTGGCATCGTGAGTGTTATGGCGTAACGACATGCGCGTCATATCCAGCGCATCGCTGAATGCCTGGCGCACGGTGGCGGCGGAATAGATAAAAATTCCGGTCATTCCGGCTTCTTCTGCCAGATCGGTAATCAGCCCCGCGCCGACCACCGCTTCGGTGCCGTTAGCTTTCAGCTCGTTAATCTGCCCGCGCGCGTCTTCTTCGGTAATGTAGCTACGTTGGTCGAGGCGCAAATTAAAGGTTTTTTGAAACGCCACCAGTGCCGGAATAGTTTCCTGATAAGTGACAACGCCGATAGAAGAGGTGAGTTTTCCGGCTTTTGCCAGTGCCTGTAACACATCGTAGCCGCTCGGTTTAATCAAAATAACTGGCACTGACAGGCGGCTTTTAAGATATGCGCCGTTAGAGCCAGCGGCGATGATGGCGTCGCAGCGTTCGTTTGCCAGTTTCTTGCGGATATAGGTCACTGCTTTTTCAAAGCCAAGCTGAATAGGGGTAATGTTCGCCAGGTGATCAAACTCGAGGCTGATATCGCGAAACAGCTCGAACAGGCGCGTCACCGATACCGTCCAGATAACCGGTTTGTCGTCATTCAGCCGTGGTGGATGTGCCATAGCGCACCGCAAAGTTAAGAAACCGAATATTGGGTTTAGCCTTGTTTCATAATTGTTGCAATGAAACGCGGTGAAACATTGCCTGAAACGTTAACTGAAACACATATTTGCGGATTACTTCATGACTTTATCTCTAACAAATTGAAATTAAACATTTAATTTTATTCAGTCAATTGTGGCACACCCCTTGCTTTGTGTTTATTAACGCAAATAACAAGTTGATAACAAAGGATGGGCTATGTCTCTACACTCTCCAGGTAAAGCGTTTCGCGCTGCACTGACTAAAGAAAATCCATTGCAGATTGTTGGCACCATCAACGCTAACCATGCGCTGCTGGCGCGGCGTGCCGGATATCAGGCGATTTATCTTTCCGGCGGTGGCGTGGCGGCAGGGTCGCTGGGGCTGCCGGATCTCGGTATTTCTACTCTTGATGACGTGCTGACAGATATTCGCCGTATTACCGACGTTTGTTCGCTGCCGCTGCTGGTGGATGCGGATATCGGTTTTGGTTCTTCGGCCTTTAACGTGGCGCGCACCGTGAAATCGATGATTAAAGCCGGTGCGGCAGGATTGCATATTGAAGATCAGGTTGGTGCGAAACGCTGCGGTCATCGTCCGAACAAAGCGATTGTCTCGAAAGAGGAGATGGTGGATCGGATCCGCGCGGCGGTGGATGCGAAAACCGATCCTGATTTTGTGATCATGGCGCGCACCGATGCGCTGGCGGTAGAGGGGCTGGACGCCGCGATCGAGCGCGCGCAGGCCTATGTTGAAGCGGGTGCCGAGATGTTGTTCCCGGAGGCGATTACCGAACTCGCCATGTACCGCCAGTTTGCCGATGCGGTGCAGGTGCCGATCCTCGCCAACATCACCGAATTTGGCGCAACACCGCTGTTTACCACCGACGAATTACGCAGCGCCCATGTCGCAATGGCGCTGTACCCGCTTTCAGCGTTCCGTGCCATGAACCGCGCCGCTGAACATGTCTACAACGTCCTGCGTCAGGAAGGCACGCAGAAAAGCGTCATCGACACCATGCAGACCCGCAACGAGCTGTACGAAAGCATCAACTACTACCAGTACGAAGAGAAGCTCGACGACCTGTTTGCCCGTGGTCAGGTGAAATAAAAACGCCCGTTGGTTGTATTCGACAACCGATGCCTGATGCGCCGCTGACGCGACTTATCAGGCCTACGAGGTGAACTGAACTGTAGGTCGGATAAGACGCATAGCGTCGCATCCGACAACAATCTCGACCCTACAAATGATAACAATGACGAGGACAATATGAGCGACACAACGATCCTGCAAAACAGTACCCATGTCATTAAACCGAAAAAATCGGTGGCACTTTCCGGCGTTCCGGCGGGCAATACGGCGCTCTGCACCGTGGGTAAAAGCGGCAACGACCTGCATTACCGTGGCTACGATATTCTTGATCTGGCGGAACATTGTGAATTTGAAGAAGTGGCGCACCTGCTGATCCACGGCAAACTGCCAACCCGTGACGAACTCGCCGCTTACAAAACGAAACTGAAAGCCCTGCGTGGTTTACCGGCTAACGTGCGTACCGTGCTGGAAGCCTTACCGGCGGCGTCACACCCGATGGATGTTATGCGCACCGGCGTTTCCGCGCTCGGCTGCACACTGCCGGAAAAAGAGGGGCACACTGTATCTGGTGCGCGGGATATTGCCGACAAACTGCTGGCGTCACTTAGCTCGATTCTTCTCTACTGGTATCACTACAGCCACAACGGCGAACGCATTCAGCCGGAAACCGATGACGACTCCATCGGCGGTCACTTCCTGCATCTGCTGCATGGCGAAAAGCCGTCGCAAAGCTGGGAAAAGGCGATGCATATTTCGCTGGTGCTGTACGCCGAACACGAGTTTAACGCCTCCACCTTTACCAGCCGGGTGATTGCGGGCACCGGCTCTGATATGTATTCCGCCATTATTGGCGCGATTGGTGCACTGCGCGGGCCGAAGCACGGCGGGGCGAATGAAGTGTCGCTGGAGATCCAGCAACGCTACGAAACGCCGGACGAAGCCGAAGCCGATATCCGCAAGCGCGTGGAAAACAAAGAAGTGGTGATTGGTTTTGGACATCCGGTTTATACCATCGCTGACCCGCGTCATCAGGTGATCAAACGCGTGGCGAAGCAGCTCTCGCAGGAAGGCGGTTCGCTGAAGATGTACAACATCGCCGATCGCCTGGAAACGGTGATGTGGGAGAGCAAAAAGATGTTCCCCAATCTCGACTGGTTCTCCGCTGTTTCCTACAACATGATGGGCGTTCCCACCGAGATGTTCACACCACTGTTTGTTATCGCCCGCGTCACCGGCTGGGCGGCGCACATTATCGAACAACGTCAGGACAACAAAATTATCCGTCCTTCCGCCAATTATGTTGGACCGGAAGACCGCCCGTTTGTCGCGCTGGATAAGCGCCAGTAAACCTCTACGAATAACAATAAGGAAACGTACCCAATGTCAGCTCAAATCAACAACATCCGCCCGGAATTTGATCGTGAAATCGTTGATATCGTCGATTACGTGATGAACTACGAAATCAGCTCCAGAGTAGCCTACGACACCGCACATTACTGCCTGCTCGACACGCTCGGCTGCGGTCTTGAAGCTCTCGAATACCCAGCCTGTAAAAAACTGCTGGGGCCAATTGTCCCCGGCACCGTCGTACCTAACGGCGTGCGCGTCCCCGGAACTCAGTTCCAGCTCGACCCCGTCCAGGCGGCATTTAACATCGGCGCGATGATCCGTTGGCTCGATTTCAACGATACCTGGCTGGCGGCGGAGTGGGGGCATCCTTCCGACAACCTCGGCGGTATTTTGGCAACGGCAGACTGGCTTTCACGCAACGCGGTCGCCAGCGGCAAAGCCCCGTTGACCATGAAACAGGTGCTGACCGCAATGATTAAAGCCCATGAAATTCAGGGCTGCATCGCGCTGGAAAACTCCTTTAATCGCGTCGGCCTTGACCACGTTCTGTTAGTGAAAGTGGCTTCCACCGCCGTGGTCGCCGAAATGCTTGGCCTGACCCGTGATGAAATCCTCAACGCCGTTTCGCTGGCATGGGTAGACGGACAGTCGCTGCGCACCTACCGCCATGCGCCGAACACCGGCACGCGTAAATCCTGGGCGGCGGGCGATGCTACATCCCGCGCGGTACGTCTGGCGCTGATGGCGAAAACGGGCGAAATGGGTTACCCGTCAGCCCTGACCGCGCCGGTGTGGGGTTTCTACGACGTCTCCTTTAAAGGTGAGTCATTCCGCTTCCAGCGTCCGTACGGTTCCTACGTCATGGAAAATGTGCTGTTCAAAATCTCCTTCCCGGCGGAGTTCCACTCCCAGGCGGCAGTTGAAGCGGCGATGACGCTCTATGAACAGATGCAGGCAGCAGGCAAAACGGCGGCGGATATCGAAAAAGTGACCATTCGCACCCACGAAGCCTGTATTCGCATCATCGACAAAAAAGGGCCGCTCAATAACCCGGCTGACCGCGACCACTGCATTCAGTACATGGTGGCGATCCCGCTGCTGTTCGGGCGCTTAACGGCGGCAGATTACGAGGACAACGTTGCGCAAGATAAACGCATCGACGCCCTGCGCGAGAAGATCAATTGCTTTGAAGATCCGGCGTTTACCGCTGACTACCACGACCCGGAAAAACGCGCCATCGCCAATGCCATAACCCTTGAGTTCACCGACGGCACGCGCTTTGAAGAAGTGGTGGTGGAGTACCCCATTGGTCATGCTCGCCGCCGTCAGGATGGAATTCCGAAGCTGGTCGATAAATTCAAAATCAATCTCGCGCGCCAGTTCCCGACTCGCCAACAGCAGCGCATTCTGGAGGTTTCTCTCGACAGAACTCGCCTGGAACAGATGCCGGTCAATGAGTATCTCGACCTGTACGTCATTTAAGCAAACAGCGGTAAGGCGTAAGTTCAACAGGAGAGCATTATGTCTTTTAGCGAATTTTATCAGCGTTCGATTAACGAACCGGAGAAGTTCTGGGCCGAGCAGGCCCGGCGTATTGACTGGCAGACGCCCTTTACGCAAACGCTTGATCACAGCAATCCGCCGTTTGCCCGTTGGTTTTGTGAAGGCCGAACCAACTTGTGTCACAACGCTATCGACCGCTGGCTGGAGAAACAGCCAGAGGCGCTGGCGCTGATTGCCGTCTCTTCGGAAACAGAAGAAGAGCGCACCTTTACCTTTCGTCAGCTGCATGACGAAGTGAACGCAGTGGCGTCAATGCTGCGCTCACTGGGCGTGCAGCGTGGCGATCGGGTGCTGGTGTATATGCCGATGATTGCCGAAGCGCATATTACTCTGCTGGCCTGCGCGCGCATTGGCGCTATTCACTCGGTGGTGTTTGGTGGATTTGCCTCGCACAGCGTGGCGGCGCGGATTGATGACGCTAAACCGGTGCTGATTGTCTCGGCAGATGCCGGAGCGCGCGGTGGCAAAATCATTCCTTATAAAAAATTGCTCGACGATGCGATAAGTCAGGCGCAGCATCAGCCGCGCCACGTTTTGCTGGTGGATCGCGGGCTGGCGAAAATGGCGCGCGTCAGCGGGCGGGATGTCGATTTCGCGTCATTGCGCCATCAACACATCGGCGCGCGGGTGCCGGTAGCGTGGCTGGAATCCAACGAAACCTCCTGCATTCTCTACACCTCCGGCACGACCGGCAAACCTAAAGGCGTGCAGCGTGACGTCGGCGGATATGCGGTGGCGCTGGCGACCTCGATGGACACCATTTTTGGCGGCAAAGCGGGCGGTGTGTTCTTTTGTGCTTCGGATATCGGCTGGGTGGTGGGGCATTCGTATATCGTCTACGCGCCGCTGCTGGCGGGGATGGCGACTATCGTTTACGAAGGATTACCGATCTGGCCGGACTGCGGTGTGTGGTGGAAAATCGTCGAGAAATATCAGGTTAGCCGGATGTTCTCAGCGCCGACCGCCATTCGCGTGCTGAAAAAATTCCCTACCGCTGAAATTCGCAAACACGATCTCTCGTCGCTGGAAGTGCTCTATCTGGCTGGAGAACCGCTGGACGAGCCGACCGCCAGTTGGGTGAGCAATACGCTGGATGTGCCGGTCATCGACAACTACTGGCAGACCGAATCCGGCTGGCCGATTATGGCGATTGCTCGCGGTCTGGACGACAGGCAGACGCGTCTGGGAAGCCCCGGCGTGCCGATGTATGGCTATAACGTGCAGTTGCTTAATGAAGTCACCGGCGAACCGTGTGGCGTCAACGAGAAAGGGATGCTGGTGGTGGAAGGGCCGCTGCCGCCGGGGTGTATTCAGACCATCTGGGGCGACGACGACCGCTTTGTGAAGACGTACTGGTCGCTGTTTTCCCGCCCGGTGTACGCCACCTTTGACTGGGGCATCCGTGACGTTGACGGTTATCACTTTATTCTCGGGCGCACTGACGATGTAATTAACGTTGCCGGGTATCGGCTGGGGACGCGCGAGATTGAAGAGAGTATCTCCAGTCATCCGGGCGTTGCCGAAGTGGCGGTGGTTGGGGTGAAAGATGCGCTGAAAGGGCAGGTGGCGGTGGCGTTTGTCATTCCGAAAGAGAGCGACAGTCTGGAAGATCGTGAGGTGGCGCATTCGCAAGAGAAGGCGATTATGGCGCTGGTGGACAGCCAGATTGGCAACTTTGGCCGCCCGGCGCACGTCTGGTTTGTCTCGCAATTGCCAAAAACGCGATCCGGAAAAATGCTGCGCCGCACGATCCAGGCGATTTGCGAAGGACGCGATCCTGGAGATCTGACGACCATTGATGATCCAGCGTCGTTGGATCAGATCCGCCAGGCGATGGAAGAGTAGGTTATTGTCGGATGCGTCGCCTGGCGCATCCGACACCATGCGCCGATGCCTGATGCGACGTTTACCGCGTCTTATTATGCCTACCCACTGTTTTTACACCGATAATTTTTCCCCCACCTTTTTGCACTCATTCATATAAAAAATATATTTCCCCACGAAAACGATTGCTTTTTATCTTCAGATGAATAGAATGCGGCGGATTTTTTGGGTTTCAAACAGCAAAAAGGGGGAATTTCGTGTCGCAAGATAACAACTTTAGCCAGGGGCCAGTCCCGCAGTCGGCGCGGAAAGGGGTGTTGGCATTGACGTTCGTCATGCTGGGATTAACCTTCTTTTCCGCCAGTATGTGGACCGGCGGCACTCTCGGAACCGGTCTTAGCTATCATGATTTCTTCCTCGCAGTCCTCATCGGTAATCTTCTCCTCGGTATTTACACTTCATTTCTTGGTTACATTGGCGCAAAAACCGGCCTGACCACTCATCTTCTTGCTCGCTTCTCTTTTGGTGTTAAAGGCTCATGGCTGCCTTCACTGCTACTGGGCGGAACTCAGGTTGGCTGGTTTGGCGTTGGCGTGGCGATGTTTGCTATTCCGGTGGGCAAGGCAACCGGGCTGGATATTAATTTGCTGATTGCCGTTTCCGGTTTACTGATGACCGTAACCGTCTTCTTTGGCATTTCGGCGCTGACGGTTCTTTCGGTGATTGCAGTTCCGGCTATCGCCTGTCTTGGCGGTTATTCCGTGTGGTTGGCCGTTAACGGCATGGGCGGCCTGGACGCATTAAAAGCGGTCGTTCCCGCACAACCGTTAGATTTCAATGTCGCGCTGGCGCTGGTTGTGGGGTCATTTATCAGTGCGGGCACGCTCACCGCTGACTTTGTCCGGTTTGGTCGTAATGCCAAACTGGCGGTGCTGGTGGCGATGGTGGCCTTTTTCCTCGGCAACTCGTTGATGTTTATTTTCGGTGCAGCGGGCGCGGCGGCACTGGGGATGGCGGATATCTCTGATGTGATGATTGCTCAGGGTCTGCTGCTGCCTGCGATTGTGGTGCTGGGGCTGAATATCTGGACCACCAACGATAACGCGCTCTATGCGTCGGGCTTAGGTTTCGCCAACATTACCGGGATGTCGAGCAAAACCCTTTCGGTAATCAACGGTATTATCGGTACGGTCTGCGCATTATGGCTGTATAACAATTTTGTCGGCTGGCTGACCTTCCTTTCGGCAGCTATTCCTCCGGTAGGGGGCGTGATCATCGCTGACTATCTGATGAACCGTCGCCGCTATGAGCACTTTGCGACCACGCGTATGATGAGTGTCAATTGGGTGGCGATTCTGGCGGTCGCCTTGGGGATTGCCGCAGGCCACTGGTTACCGGGAATTGTTCCGGTCAACGCGGTATTAGGTGGCGCGCTGAGCTATCTGATCCTTAACCCGATTTTGAATCGTAAAACGACAGCAGCAATGACGCATGTGGAGGCTAACAGTGTCGAATAACGCTTTACAAACAATTATTAACGCCCGGTTACCTGGCAAAGAGGGGCTGTGGCAGATTTATCTGCAGGACGGAAAAATCAGCGCCATTGATGCGCAATCCGGCGTGATGCCCATAACTGAAAACAGCCTGGATGCCGAACAAGGTTTAGTTATACCGCCGTTTGTGGAGCCGCATATTCACCTGGACACCACGCAAACCGCAGGACAACCGAACTGGAATCAGTCCGGCACGCTGTTTGAAGGCATTGAACGCTGGGCCGAGCGCAAAGCGTTATTAACCCATGACGATGTGAAACAACGCGCCTGGCAAACGCTGAAATGGCAGATTGCCAACGGCATTCAGCATGTGCGTACCCATGTCGATGTCTCCGACGCAACGCTGACTGCGTTGAAAGCGATGCTGGAAGTGAAACAGGAAGTTGCGCCGTGGATTGATCTGCAAATCGTCGCCTTCCCGCAGGAAGGGATTTTGTCGTATCCCAACGGTGAAGCGTTGCTGGAAGAGGCGTTACGCTTAGGGGCAGACGTAGTGGGGGCGATTCCGCATTTTGAATTTACCCGTGAATATGGCGTGGAGTCGCTGCATAAAACCTTCGCCCTGGCGCAAAAATACGACCGTCTCATCGATGTTCACTGTGATGAGATTGATGACGAACAGTCGCGCTTTGTTGAAACCGTTGCCGCCCTGGCGCACCGTGAAGGCATGGGCGCGCGAGTCAGCGCCAGCCACACTACGGCAATGCACTCCTATAACGGGGCGTATACCTCGCGCCTGTTCCGCTTGCTGAAAATGTCCGGTATTAACTTTGTCGCCAACCCGCTGGTCAATATCCATCTGCAAGGACGTTTCGATACCTATCCAAAACGTCGCGGCATCACGCGCGTTAAAGAGATGCTGGAGTCCGGCATTAACGTCTGCTTTGGTCACGATGATGTCTTCGATCCGTGGTATCCGCTGGGAACGGCGAATATGCTGCAAGTGCTGCATATGGGGCTGCATGTTTGCCAGCTGATGGGCTACGGGCAGATTAACGATGGCCTGAATTTAATCACCCACCACAGTGCCAGGACGTTGAATTTGCAGGATTACGGCATTGCCGCCGGAAACAGCGCCAACCTGATTATCCTGCCGGCTGAAAATGGGTTTGATGCGCTGCGCCGTCAGGTTCCGGTACGTTATTCGGTACGTGGCGGCAAGGTGATTGCCAGCACACAACCGGCACAAACCACCGTATATCTGGAGCAGCCAGAAGCCATCGATTACAAACGGTGATCGGCTGGGCTGTGTGTTGACAAAGCGAGCGTAGTTTATGCCGGATGCGGCGTGAACGCCTTATCCGGCCTACGTAGAGCACTGAACTCGTAGATACTGTTATGGCCTGCAAGTTTTTTCCTGGTCCGGTTTCCCGGATTGCAGGCATGCCAGACACAGCGCCGTCAGGCGCTGTTGTTTCATCCCTTCCGCGATTTT